>QMQO01000051.1 GCA_003650545.1 Candidatus Woesearchaeota archaeon
TATTAATTACCGACTATTTACAAATTTATTCTTTAACTATTCCCTATCCCCTGGATTCTAAATATCCTTTCATAACCATTTTATTCAGCATCTGCTCAACCCTGCTTTCAGGAATTTCATAAACCTTTGAAAAGTCAGTTATATTTATTTGGCCGGCATGCTCTGAAATCCACTCTTGTAATTTAACAGATAATGTTTCATCAGAGATTGATTCATATTTCTCTAATCTAATCTTATAATCCTCAAGTCTTGTTTTTAATTCATAATTCTCTCTTGATAATAAATCATTTGATTCCCTTAAGCTTGCTTCTTCTTTTTTAATGCGCTCAATTTCATCTTTCAATGAATCATGCTCTGCATACATTCTTTCATAATCTAGAGTGACATATTCAGACATGTCTTTTATTGCGTTCTGCAGTAATTGATAAATCTCTTTTTCATCAACAGAATAGTTGTCTCCAACAACAGTTAATATATTTAGAAAATAACTCAATATATCAAGTCTTCTTTTTTTCGGGCTCATGCCTGCGACACAGCTGTATAAAACTTTAATCCTGTCTGTATCAAAATATATTATAGAAAAAAGAAGCGGTCTTTTTCTTATGTCCCTGCTCTCAACATTAATTGCCACAAGCCCCTCTGTTCTTTCAGCTATCTCTAAAAAAGTTAATTTAGATAAGGAATCAAACAGATCTTTTTTCTTGCCTGAAAATTGCCCTTTCATTTCAAATCCATCAACTATGGATTCTTTTATTCTCTCTTTTTCTTTGCTCGCAATCCTACTTTTTTTCCTTGATTCCCTTTTTCCTATCCTAACCATCTACCTCACCTTTTTTTCTTTCTGCTACTCTTTTTGGCTTTTCTCTTTGTTGTTTCTCTTATCTTCTTTCCTACTGCTTTTCCCTTTGCTTTGCCTTTTCCTTCATATTCTTCTAATGTCATTGTTGTTTTTGGTATATATCTAACTAATCCTATTAGAGCCAACAAAACTGCTATCAAAATAATAGACATCACTATATTTCTAAATATATTGAAAACATTCCAATCACCAAATAAGATTGGCGGTACTATCAGCGCCAATGCAATTATAATGCCTATGATTGTCCAGATTAGAATTGATTTTTCAAAACCTGCTCTTCTCTTATTATATTCTTCCCAGCATTCGGGGCAAATAACCAATGTTGTACCTTTTGCAATACCAAATGCTCTTTTTACAGCCCTTATTGTTTTAATAACAGGCCCTTCATTAATAGGAATTCCTTCTCTCCGCTTTTCACAAATTAAACATACTCCTTTCATTCAAACACCTCCCAGTTTTCAATTTTAATTTTCAAGTTATAATTCCACAAATAGATTAATCCTCCAAAATTACCTGGGTTATGTCCCTTTCACCAATGCCAAGTTTCTTAAAATCTGCTTTTGAAAACACATTGATTATTGTGCTGTCATTTAATCCCAAATCTTTCAAGAAAGAGGTTATATTCCTTCTTGCAAGTCCGTATCTCTCTAAAAGAATAACAAATGAAATAATATCTAAATGCCTATTCTTTGTTTCAAACAGTTTGCTTATTTCTTCGACCTGCAATTCATCAAGGCCATACGCCCTCATCCTCTTTCTTAATTCTTCTTTTTCAAATGAAACAGTTCTTGCCATATACTCATCCCTCATTTGTGCTTCTGTGAGCACATTTTTTAAATCTAAGAAAAATTCAGATATTGGTTCTTCTCCAAGAACCTTATCAACCAAGAATGTTTCAGAAAAGCGCACTGCTTTTGCCGAAACTAAATTAACCGCGCACTGCCCAACACCAAACCTTGCTATTTCATCTCTAACATAATCAGTGAAATTCAATGTATTTTGTAGATAATCCAAATATCTTTCAAATTTCACTCTAAACATAAATGTTGAGCCCACATTAGAAAAAATAGACTCGCTTATATCAACAGGGTGCTGGGAAGCAACTATTAATCCAAAGTTGTATTATCCTCCTTCTCTTACAATAATAACTGCATCACTGCTTTCGTCTTTAGCAACCTTCCACGCTTCGTCTAAAACAACAAATAACCGCAGTCCTTTTGTTGGGCTCCAGCCAGCAGCCCTCATTCTTTCTTTTATAAACTGAAGAATAGACAAAGCTGCCAATGCTCTGAAAACCTCATCCGGCAGGCCTGATAAATCAATATCAACAAGGCCGGAAGTTGTTAATTTTTCTAAATCAACTGTGCTTTGTGTTGCAAAATAATCATCACCAGGTCTGGTAAATTTCTTAATTCTATAAATTGCGTTTTCCAATTCTGCTGGAAATTCGTATGTTCCGCTTTTTAACTGTTTTTCTAAGATACGCTGGACGTCCTTTAATGTTGGTGGCTTCAAAGGCCTTCCCAAACTATCTCTTTGTATTTTGTTGTCCATCTTGAAATGTGCTTCCTTATACGCTTTTTCTATTGCCATTTCAGTTAATCTTTTCTGTTCAGGATAAGATTCAATATCTGTTAAAATAGCTAACGTACGCATAATCTGCTTTACTCTATCGTTTGGCCTCATTCCTCCAAGATCCATTAAGTTGATCGAAGCGCCCTTTCCTAATGCAATTACTTTTCCTCCTGTCTGCTTAACCCATTCCTTGTATTCTCCTGCCCAATCAATAATTAATGCATTTGAACCCCATACAAAAGCTGCCCTTGTTAGAAATGTTTTAATAAAATAAGATTTTCCTGCACCTGTAATTCCAACAACCGCTATGTGTGGGTTTGTTAGATTTGCAAAAGACCAGCTAAAAGGAATATGAAAACTCTTTGATTTTCCAACAAAAATTGATTTCGCTGGGTCGCCCATTAAGAATTCTGGTGGCGGCTCTGGCGGTCTAACAAAAATATTTCTTTTACCTAACGTTACATTAGAAATATCAGTTAATTTTAACCTTCCCATTCAATTACACACCCACTACTATTTATAACTATAAAACTAACACTACACAGATTACACCTGCTCTCTTAGCTCCTGAGAGCTTGCAGGCAGCACATATTCCCATTCCAAGCATCTAAGCATTTCATCCCCTGTTAAGGCCTCTACTTCACAATTCAATGCATTTGAAATGGTTGCTCTTAACTCATTTGCCTGGCTTGTGACTGCGGCTTTAGCAGATTCTTTACTTATTCCTGAAGCTGTTGTCATAACATAAGCAACAGTAGCCATGGGTTTGAATCCTCTTGCAAGTTTTTCTATCTCTGCCTCCCACATCGCAGCCTCTCTTTCATACCTATCTAATTTTAAGATATCGGGCTCTGGTTTTTCCCTCTCTCTAGAAAGCTTCAACTGCGCTTCGGCCTTTTTTGTTTCAATCTTCATTCTGTAATCCCCCATATCCTTAACATAAACCATCATGCAGAATTTAGTAACAAACTTAACAGAGGAAATAGCCCTTTCAAAATACTGGGAATAAACGACATTTTCTTCTAAAGATTTTTCTGCAGCAGATTCGTATATTCTTACACCCAAGAATTTTGTTGCATAATACTCATTTCCTATTTTTTTAATTATAACGTCCTGCGAAGGAGGAACCTCATAACCAGTGTCTGTTACCATAATAATTTTAGAAAATTTAGTTATTAGAGGGATCAAAAAATAACCATATTTGTAAAATAATAGTGCACATATTGCGCCAGCTCCTGCAATAACTGCCCCAAAGAATCCAATTATTCCTCCAGACATAACTGCTCCCACTGCTCCAAGAAGCGCAACTCCGATACATGCATATGCAAATTGACTAGGCCTCATCGTAAATGGCATTTAAATTTCACCTCGTATCCATCCCTCTACGAAATTTGAATAATTAAACACTAATGTGTTTAATGGCATCTCATATCACCTGTTTTTAATAAGTATGAGAGGTTTTTAAAGATATTGGCGACAACGCGGCTTAAAACAGAGATAAAATAGTTGCCAAAAGCCTTTTAAAGGAATACACACATTAAAAATACGTCAACGGCCATAGGAGAGAGGAAACACCTGTTCCCATCCCGAACACAGAAGTTAAGCTTTCTCACGGTGTTGCTTGTACTGCCTTCTTGGGCGGAAACGCGCACTGCTGTTGACAATCTTATTTATTCGCTGTTTTAAATCTCTTTTTATCTCTGATTTACTTCTTATTTACTTACGGGGGCGTAAGTAACTAACGGGGCGTAAGTAAATTATGAAAAGAAAACTAAAAAGCGCATATTTTAAAATATTAATACTTCTAGAATACTCTATGATGAGTTTATTGTTAATACTGCTTGCTGGGTTTTTTATTACCCTTGTTGTTGCGCCTAGTGTAATTAAAAAAGAAAAACAGGCAGGCATTGTGGGAAAGGACGTGCATAAGCCAAATAAGCCGGAAGTAGCTAATATGGGCGGTTTAAGCGTTGCAATTGGTTTTTGTGCTGCGATTCTTTTGGCAATTGCCTTAAATACATTTTTTGAATTGGAATTTAACTTGATTTTTGTGATGGCTGGCTTGATCACAATCTTAATAATTAATTTAATGGGTGTTTTTGATGATTTATTTAAGATAAGACAGTCAGTTAAAGCGGTTTTGCCTTTATTTGCAGCGATTCCTTTGATAGCAGTAAGTGTAGGAACAACAACAATGGGTATCCCTTTTATTGGGCCTGTTGATTTTGGTATCTTTTATGTTCTTGCATTAGTTCCATTAGGTGTTGCGGTTGCTTCTAATCTAACAAATATGCTTGCTGGTTTTAATGGCAATGAAGTTGGCATGGGCATTATAATTTTCTTAACAGCTTCTTATATTGCGTTCATAAACAATCAAATTGACGCATTAATAATATCCTTAGCAATGCTTGGCTCATTAATTGCTTTCTTAAAATTCAACTGGTATCCAGCAAAAGCATTTCCAGGCGATGTTTTGAACTTAATGATTGGTTGCACATTAGCTGTTGTAGTAATAATAGGAAATTTTGAAACTGTTGGATTTATTCTAATGCTTCCTTATGTAATTGACTGGTTTATAAAAGCAAAAAATGGATTCCCAAAAACATTTGCAATATTCAACAGCAAAGATGGAAAGCTTTATGTGCCAAAAGGAAAGATAAGGGGCCTAGCAGATCTGATACTTACAAAAACAAACGGCATGACTGAAAGAAACCTAACCATAACTTTAATAGGAATAGAAATAATTTTCGCAGTAATTGCAGTTGCGATATAACTGCCAGATTAAAAGATAATAAGGTAATCTCATGAAAAAAGAAAAGAAAACAGCAATAGTAGGGGATAAAGATAATAACAATAAAGAATTAGAAAAAATGGATTTGGCGAAGACAGTTGCAAAAGGCAGTTTCGTAAATATTGGTTCAAATTCCTTAATTAAAATACTTGGAATAGTTTTTTACTTTCTAGTTCTGCGATTATTGCCACCTGAAGAAGCTGGCATATTTTTTATTGCTTTTGCGATATTTGGTTTTGCTAAAGTAATTCCAAGCCTCGGAATTCCAACCAGCATAAACAGATTTGTTCCTTATTATATTGGAAAAGGAAAAAAAGAGAAAGTAAGGCCGTTGGTTAAAAAGTTTGGTGCTTATCTTCTCATACTTTCAATATTTTCCTCTTTGTTGCTTTTCTTATTATCAGGATCAATAGCGCAAATTTATGGAGAACCAGCATTACACAGTTTAATATTATTAATCACTATTACAATTCCCTTTGCTTTATTCTTTGATTTTTTCTTAGCTTCTTTAAGAGGGATAAAACGATTTATCTCTTCTTCAATTGCAGCAGCAAGCAATAGCATCATTAAGGTATTAGTATTAGCGTTTGCTATATACTTTGTCTCAAGAACTGCATTTAATTCGTTTCTTTCGATAACAATTGCTTTCATAATCACAACAATTATTATAGGGGTCTGGACATTTCTAAAATATAAAAAGTTTCCTAGCGGAAAATTAAAAAAAGAAGATACAAAAGGCATTTTTTCTTATGGAGTACCAATGTATATATCTAGTTTGGGTACGCTCCTAAGTAATTGGACAGACACTTTGGTTTTAGGATTCTTTATGACAAATCCAATTGTAGCAGCATATAATGCAGTTGCGTTAATAGCAAGAAATGTTGGTCCTGTTGTTTCATTGCCTTTATCCCAGATAATGCAGCCCATATTTGCGAATTTGCATGGCAAAGGCAAAAGTTCTGAAGAAAATTTCAGATCCCTTGCAAAATACTATAATAAATGGGCCCTAATTCTTGGCCTTCCTGTTCTAATTGTTTTTACTATTCTTTCATACCAGATAATGCATGTTATTTTTCCAGCATATGAAGAATATCATTGGCTGTTATGGATAATGGCGCCTACGTTTTTCATAACACTAATAGCAGCACCATTTAGAGATGCGCTCTGGGCAATAGGAAGGTCTGATATATTTATGGCCTCTTCCTTGATTATAATAATCCCAAATCTAGCATTAAACTGGATTTTGATTCCAATTTACGGCGTTTTGGGCGCAGCAGTAGCAAGCGCCATTACATACATAATCGCGCAAAGCATCTTCATATATTATGGCACAACAAGAACAAAGGTTTGGTTTCATAAAAATGTCTTAAAAATCGCAGGCATAGCATTAATAAGCGCTGTTTTATTATTTGGAATTAGTGAATTTGCAAGCGCGCGCATGGAAATTCCGGCCGGTTTATTCAACGGCCTTTTATATCTTATAGTATTAGTTCTGCCAATGCTTATTATTTACTTTGGGCTTTTGTATTTTGTAATTGGGATTTCAAATATTGAAAAGAAGCTAATTAATATCTTATGTATTAAAAGTAGGATAAAAAGAAAGGGTTAAAGATATGCGAATCAAAACAATAAA
>QMQO01000052.1 GCA_003650545.1 Candidatus Woesearchaeota archaeon
ATATAAGACTCTTTAGGTTATTTCTAAAATTAAACATTTATTTAAAATTAAAGTTACATTGAAATAATTATAAAATAAATAAAATATAGTAGAATTATTTCAACATACAAAACATACAAAAAGAGAGGAGTAAATTTTCCTCCTCAACATCATCATTTCATTTAACTTAATCGTCTTATCTCATCTCAAAAGCACCATCTTCTTTACTTTGAAATACTTACTAGCTTTTATGGCATATATATAAATACCTGATGCTACTCTAATATCTGCCTGATTTTTTCCATCCCATAAAACCTTATGGTATCCTGCTTTTTTGTATTCATTTACAAGAGTTTTCACTTCTTGTCCCAGCATATTAAATATCTTTAACTGAACTTTAGTCCCTACAGGTAAATCATATTTTATCGTTGTTGTGGGATTAAAAGGATTAGGATAATTCTGTCTCAGAGCAAAAGTCTTTGGGGGTTTAACAGTTACTGATATAGTCTTTGATACTACCTCAAAGCCCATTATATTGACAGCCTCAATCCGATAATAATAAATCCTTCCAATTTCCACATCACTATCGATCAAACGATACTTACCTTTATTTCCTTTAATAACCTTCTTATTCAGTTGTGTAAAATCTTTATCCTTATAGAAGCTCCTGAATACATTAAATCCCGAAATATTCTTTTCTAATGTAGTTTCCCATTCAAGTTCTACATACCCTCCTACATCATTTCCTCTGAAGAAAGCGAGCTCAACTTCTGTTGCCATAGTTGTATCAGCAATAAAAGAAGAAATATTCATCCAAGGTCCATAGAAAATATTATCAAATGCTCTTGCTTTCCAATAGTAAACCTGATTGTGTTTTAATATCTGCCCTATTGGCCATATTGTTGTTCCATACATCCCTTCTTCTATGTTCTCCTTAAAGACAACAACCTGATAGAAACTTGAATCTTCGGCAACTATAAATGAATAAAGTAACTTTTCTCTTCCTGCTGGCTTTTTAGAATTAATTATTTGCAATGTTGCATCTTTTGCTGACACTCTCTCCCCAGAAATTGGATAATATAATACAGGTGCTGTTGGAATATTTAGCAATTTCGGAATAGCTTGAACAATACTTGAAGCTTCACTACTATTAGACGGGGTAACATTATCCACCGCCCTTATCTGATATTCATAGGTAACATCATTATTAAGTCCTACATCAATATAGAAGGTATCTGTTACAAGGGTAGCAATTGGAGTAAATGTATCATTTATTTTCCTGTAAACATCATATCCTGCAAGGTCTCCTTCAGTGTTTTTATTCCATCGCAACAATACCTTTTTACTGCCTGCAATAGCCTCAAAACCAATTGGAACTGCCGGTGGAATTGTATCTTTAGCTGCCTTCGTCTTGAAGGTCATATCCACCTGAGCAAGTGCTTCATTATCACTCTTATCAATTGAACCAACACGGAAATGATAAAGCGTATCTATTGCAAGGTTTGTGAGGGTAATCTTATGCTGCAGTACATCCTGTGAACTGCCAACCTTATAACCATAGTTCGAGGTAAAACCATAATCTATGAAACTGTCGCTCAATTCATCAGTATTCCACTCAATTGTTGCTGTCTGGTCAGTTGTTGCAGAGACAACAATATTAGATATTACTGGTGGAGTTACATCTGGAGTTTCTGCTGTCTTAAAGCTCATATCATCACTGGATGATGGACCATTATTATCTATATCTGTTGAAAAGACCTTAAAATGATATTCTGTATTGGCGTTCAGATTCGTAATAGTTATCCTGTGAACTGTAACATTTTCGGTCATGTTCTTTGTGGTACCATAATTCACATCGGTTCCAATATCTACCCTCGAATTACTTGGTTCATCCGTTTCCCAGACAATAGTTGCCTGATTATCAGTTATTGATTCTACGGTAGGACCTGCAGTAATTCTTGGAGGCGTTACATCTGCTTCACTTTCTGTGTTTACTATAGAATTAGAGCTTTTAGTTGGCCCATTATCGTTCACATCTGTAGAATTCACTTTCAAATTGTAAAGGGTATTCGATTCAAGATTCGTAATAGTAATAGAATGTTCAAAAACATCAGCAGCTTCTCCTTTTATTTCTCCATAATTTGCTGTTTTGCCATATTCAATAAAAGAATCACTCCTTTCATCAGTCTTCCAGTAAACAGTAACAGTTGAATTAGTCCTTGATACAATTTTCGGACCTTCAATGATAAGTGGTTTTTGATTATCAACAGTTTGGCTTGTATGAAATGTTCCATCTCCACCCGGCGGCTGCATTGTTTTTCTTATCGCAAGAATCTTTTCAATACTCTTTGACTCGCCTGTTGCAGGCCAGGAAAATATATTACCTGCATAGTCAGTAGATGTCAGTGTGAACTCATACTCCACTCCCTTCTCCAAATTAGTAATAGTAATTATATGAACCAGTACCTTTTTTTCATCTCCAGCTTTCTTGTATTTCTTTGTTGAACCCTTCTCCTTGTAATATACAAAAGTATCCGAAAGTTCATCAGTTTCCCATTCAAAGGTCGCCGATTTATCTGTAGAAGAGGTTTCGGGACCCCTTACCAGATTTGGTGGTATATTATCAGGTCTCTCTAAAGTCTTGAAGGTTCTTATTATGCTGAATACTTTATTTTGATTCGGACTTAAATCGCTCGAAGAAACTTTATATTTATATTCTGTGTCAGGAGTAAGATTCGTGAGTATTATTTTATGCTTTATCACACCTGATGCATCAAAGTCACTATATTGAGAGTGAGACAATGCATCTATACCATATTCAATATAACTATTAGAGAGCTCATCCGTCTCCCATTCAATAGTTACTTTGTCATGTTCGATGGCAGTAGGTGCAGGACCGCTGATAATCTTCGGGGGAACTAAATCAGGCACGGCTTTTGTCGTAAATGTAAAATCCCCGGATTGAACTACCTTAAGATTCTCAGATTTAGATTCTACCATATAATGATAAGTCGTTCCAGATTCTAAACCCGTTAAAGTAACCTTATGCTCTTTTACTCCCTGCATCATATCCATTTTTTCTGTATTTCCATAAGAAGCATCTTTGCCGTAGTATATCACACTGCTGGCTATTTTATCGGTTGACCATTCTATTGCAGCCTTATCTGTTTCAACAAATGAAACAATTGGACCTGTAACTATTACTGGAGGTAATATATCAGGAACAGCCTCTGTATTAAAATTAAATACTTTACTTATAACCTCTTTATTGTTTGAACCTCTCGACCTTACCCGGTAGAAATAGGTGGTATCTGCCAATAAATTCGTTATGTTCACAACATGCTCAATTACGCCGGTAGATGCATCCTGTGTTTTCTTGTATTTCAGATCAGATTCAGCCAATCCATACTCAACAACACTGCTGGATGCTTTATCAGTTCTCCATTTTATTGTTGCTCTATCATTCTTTACATTTTTATCTATTGGTCCTTCAATAATCACCGGTGGAATTGTATCTGGAACTACAGGTTTTGGTCTCGTAGTAAAATCTCTAATTATTCCTACAAATTCATTCCCACTTTGATCCTTGGAACGAATCTTGAAATAATACTTTGTCAATTCAGACAGGTTTGTCAACTGGATTGTATGGGTAGTTTTTCCTTCCTTTTCAGTTGCCATATTTCCAAGAGCTGTAGTTGTGTCATAATCAACCGAACTATATGCAGTCTCATCCGTTTTCCATTTAATCGTTGCTTGATGATGAGATAAACCTATAACAATTGGAGCTTCAGTAATTACAGGTGGTTTAATGTCTGGCATCTTTAATGTTTCAAATGTAAATTTATCACTATAAGTAGGTCCATTATTTCTTGCGTCAATCGAACCAACACGGTATGCATATTTTACACCAGAAGTTAAGTTGGTTATAAATACATTATGATCCATAACCAATTCTTGATCAACGATCTGGATAGAGTTATTCGGCCAAATACTATCCGGACCTATTTCAACTATGCTTGAAGCTACTTCGTCAGTTTTCCATTTTATCGTTAAAAAAGAAGTGTCTATTCCCACTTCTGTTGGTATCCCAATTATAACTGGTGCAACAGTATCTGGAGTTTCTAGTGTTGTAAAAGTATATTCTTCACTATAAATAGGTCCATTACCTTTTGCATCAATTGAACCTACTCTATAAATATATTTTGTATATAGATTTAAGTTAGAAATATAAATAATATGATCAATTACAAGCTTTTGGTCAATTATTTCTACCTTCTCGTTTGGCCATAGATTCTCAACACTATATTCAATAATGCTGGTCGCATTCTCATCTGTAACCCATTTTATTGTGGCTGAATTTGTATCTATTTCACTAACATCAGGAAATCCTATAATATTAGGAGGTGTAATATCAGGAATAGCAAGGGTTTCAAATGTGAATTCCTCGCTATACGTTGGTCCATTACCTTTAGCATCTACTGATGCTATTCTAACTCTATATACCGTTGCGATTGATAAATTGCCTATTTCTATTCTATGATTTAATATTAAAGTATTATCTACAATTTCCTTTTTACCTAAAGGCCAAGTACTTTCAGGAGCGTATTCAAGAATAGATGTAGATATTTCATTTGTTTTCCATTCTATAGTTGCAGAATTTGTACCTAAAGCCGATACAGATGGGAATCCAACAATAGCTGGCGGTTCAATATCAGGGATAGTCAATGTTATAAAACTGAAAACGCCGCTGTAAGTAGGACCATTTCCAATTGCATCGACTGAACCTACCCTATATTTATAATTTGTACCAGGTTGTAAATCTCCCACAAAAATATTATGCCCTTTCACTAGATTTTGATCAGCAATTTCAATTTTATCATCTGGCCATAGGTCTTCCGGAGCTAACTCAACAATAGAAGTAGCTATCTCATTCGTATTCCATTGAATAGTAGCACTGCTTGTATCTATTCCTCCCACTGAAGGCAATCCTTCTATAACAGGAGGTAAAATATCAGGAGTTTTTAGAGTAGTAAATGTGTGAGTATCACTATATGTAGGACCATTACCTTTACTATCCTGAGAACCTACTCTAAATTTATACTTTGTATTGGATAAAAGACCGTATAATTGTACCGAATGATCTTTCACCAATGTAAGAACTTCCTCTTCCTTTTTACCATCAGGCCAAGTTGCCTCGGGAGCATATTCTACTATACTAGTTGAAAGCTCGTCAGTTTCCCATAATATTACTGCCCTGTTAGTGTCTATTCCAGAAACTAGGGGATATCCAATAATCATAGGAGGTGTTATATCTGGAAGTGCAAATGTTTTAAATTGATATTCTGTACTGTAGGTAGGACCATTGTTCTTACTATCTTTAGAACCTACTCTAAAATAATAAGTGGTATCAGGTAGTAAATTAGTTAAATTTATATAGTGTTCTATAACTAAACTGGTGTCTATTACCTCTATCTTAGCAATAGGCCACAATCCTTTTATTCCATACTCTACTATACTGGTTGCACTTTCATTAGTCTTCCAATATATTGTAGCCTTATTTATATCTATGTCCATTGCCTGAGGGTGGATTGTAATTACTGGAGGTGTAACATCAGGAGCAGCTAAAGTTTTAAAGCTTAGTTCATTGCTGTATGTTGGACCATTACCCCTACTATCTAGAGAACCCACCCTGAATTTATAGGATGTGTTAGAATTAAGTCCAGTTATATTAACAGAATGATTCTTAACAATCTTTGAATCTTCTATTATTATCTTTCCATATGGCCATTGAGCCTCTGGAGCATATTCTACAATACTGGTTGCATATTCATCAGTTGTCCATTCTATTGTTGCACTACTAGTATCGATACTTCGAAGCTTTGGGAAACCTATTATTACTGGAGGAGTTATATCTGGAGCAGCAAGAGTAGTAAATGTAAACTCTACAGAATACGTAGGTCCATTTCCACTTGTATCAATAGAACCTACTCTATATTTATATGTTGAATTTAAAATTAAATCCACTAATTTTATTTCATGATTAATTACATATGAAGTATTAGTTACAGTAACTTTATTAGAAGGCCATTCCGCTTCTAAAGAATACTCTACTATACTATTAGATAATTCATCGGTTTTCCATTTAATTGTTGCTTCTGAGGTGTCTATACCTGCTACTTCAGGAATTCCTAATATAACTGGAGGTAAGATATCTTGTATAGTAAATGTAGCATTATCACTGTCACTAAGTCCACCCGGATCCTGAGCTGTAAATATAATAGTTTCTGAACTTATAAAACCTGTTAAATAAGAAATGTATGCTACATTATCAACAATAGTAACTGAAATATTTACTCCCCCTGAGGTGGACCAGGTAATTTCATCATCAGTATTATCTACATCCTCTACATAGTCATTTAAATTTATAGAAGAAAAAGTTTCTCCTGAATTAATAGTTTGGTCAAGTATATTTGAAACAACTGGTGGATCGTTCACAGAATTAACCGTAACTAAAACAGTATCTGAAACAACACCACCTGATCCATCATCTGCAGTAAAAATAAGATCCGCTGATCCAAAATAATCTTTAGTTAGTGTTACTGTCGGAAT
>QMQO01000053.1 GCA_003650545.1 Candidatus Woesearchaeota archaeon
CCATCTCCTTGAACTGTATGTGTAACAGTCAATAGTTCCCAATTTCCTGAACCAGAATGATTAGACGAATTTGTTTGTGAACCATTATTTTCCATAATCTGAATATGAATACCACTATTTGATGTCTTTACATAAGCACTAAAAGTAAATACTTTTCCTGTTAGTTGACTATATATTAAATTTGGAACTATTTGTCTTAAATTTTGAACGCCAGAGGTTGATGTAAATTTAGCTGAATAAGAACCTCTATGAATATTAGTTGATTCTCTCGCTATAGTTCCTCCAGATATAGCCCATCCATCTGGTGCAGAAGAAGTTCCTGCGTACCAATATTCAAAACTGCCGTTTAAAAGTAAATTCTGAACACCTGTATTCCTAAAAATATTTCCAGCAACAGCACCATCTTCAAAACGTAAAACTTCACTTCCAGCGATTTTAAATCTAATTTTGTCTTCATCTGTGTTCTGTTCACAATCAACCGAAGTATCACCATCGGCATCTTGAATCTTTGTAGGGGCAGTTAAAGAAGCTCCGCTTTTTAAAACTAAATATCTCCAAGTCCCTGTTAATGTCCCATAAGAAGATAAATCAACCGTAACAACAGTAGTACTGGTCATTATAACATCATCGGGCATAACCAATTTATCATTATCGTCTACAATAACAACAGATACATATTGAGTCCCTAAATTATGAGTAATAGTTAAAATTCCAGAAGATAAATCTCCATCAACAAAAGACCCTAAAAAGGCGGTGCTTGCAGGTAAATCATAAAATCCTGTAGTTCCACTATCATTAGTTCCATAATATTTGGAATTACCAGGAGAAGCTATGCCTCCTTGCAAATCTTCTGGACGCACATCAGAATCTTTTAATTGTTTTGACCTCACACGAGTATGTCTGTCAGCCATATTTTGTCCTTATGTTAATTAGTTTATTTTTACTACATTGGGGGAGAGATAAAACTCTCTCCCTATATTAGTCTTGATTAATACTGATAATCTGCTAATAAAACATCTCCAGCTTCAGGAGCTACCGCAAATGTTATTGTAGTACCTGAAATAGTATAATCTTTACCAGAACCCGCTTCCTGTCTTAAACCATTGAGATACAATTTAACTGTTCCAGCAGTGGGGGTATTAGCTATAGTATATTCAGTATTTGCACCATCAATTAATCCAGAAGGGGTTTCATTATCTACATGAGTATGAGCGGATTCGAGGTCAACCCATTCTAATCCATTAGAAGTGTATTTCATATATTTACCAACCGTAGGAGCATTAAAAATATTTAATGCACTTTCAGGAATCACACTTGCCCATGAAGTAGCATCTAAAGCTACCTTATCACTAGTATTAACTTTAAGAATACTAATATCACCATCTCCAGCACTATTGCGAGCAGTTAAATAACCATCATTAGTTAATCTAATATGAGCATCAGTAATTCCATCAGCTTTAACATTTAAAGAAGTTCCAAATTCAATAGTAGAATTATCAACTTCTGAAGTCTGAATATAATCAGCTAATAATTTTGAATCATCTATAGAACCAGCAAGCATATCGTTTGTAACTTTACCTGTTCCTATCGCTGTTACACCAGCATTACTAATCGTAACATCACCTGACATATTCACATATGAGGGAATTCCTGAACCATCTGCTACAATAATCTGTGCAGAAGTCCCAGATACTAATTTACTTAAAGCTACTGAACCAGCAAGCATATCATTAGTTACTTTAGCATTTCCAATACTAGTTACTCCAAGATTAGTAATCGTAACATCACCTGACATTGTAACTTCTGTTGCCTCTCCCGAAGAATTACCAATCCAAATCTTACCGTCAGCTAGTGATGTCGACTGAACCGCTCTTAATTCCCATTGAGGAGTACCATCGTCAACAAATAAAGCATCTTTGTCTGAACTATCTACATAAGCCACAAAACCTTCAGTTGGAGTAGTTGCTACCCATACTGAACCATCAAACTCAACAATATCATTAGGACTAGCTCCATCCCAATCAGCGTGAACACCGCCCGCTGTTTCATCTAATATATATCTATCTCCAGTAACTTCAGTAGGTGGAGCTACTGTGTTATCTACAATATTAATAACCGCAGGTCTTCTGCTATATCCACTTGTTAATGCATTTAACTGAGCTTGAATATCAGACGTAACATTCGCTAAATAACCTATTTCAGTATCACTAACTCCAGAGACTGCTACAATCTCTCCAGAAGCATTTGTTGCAATAGCACTATTTGCTGTTAAAGCAACTAATTTACTTAAAGCAATTGAGCCAGCCAACATATCGTTAGTTATACCTAATGCTTTAACATTTAAACTGCCTCCCGCAAACTCTATTGAAGAATCATCAACTTCCGATGTTTGAATATAATCCGCAACTAATTTATCATCTGAAATACTTCCGGCTAACATATCATTAGTAATTCCAAGAGCTTTAATTGCTAACTTACCTAAAGTTATTCCAATAGATGAGTCATCATAATCAATCGCTAACCCTGATGCACTTACTGCCAATCCTTTCGAAGCTTCTAATAAAACTTCTAATTGGTCAGTATCAATATTTAAACCCGCATTTGCTTTAAGATTTATCTCTAACGCATCAGTAACAGCGTTTTTTTGTAATCCGCTACCAGCAAGAGAATCAGCTAATTGTCTGCCATGTAATCTTGTGTTTCTTTCTGCCATATTTAACTCCTTTATTAATTATTTTTTTATCTTATATCTATAAAAACAATATTATCTATTTATATTATCTCTCATTGACGTATGTATTCTACCTCTACTACATCGTCAACTGTAATTCCTACTTCTAATTCAATATCTGTATTATTTAATTCTGTAAAATAAACTTCTTTTAACCCATTTACATAAACACTAATCTGTCCTGAAATATAAGGCTGTGAAGTTCTAAAAATTTTTGATGATACTTCAATGGGTATTTCAATAACCCTATAGTATGATAACAATGATTCTAAATTTGTATTTATCCACTTTTTTAAATTATTATCATATATTAAAACTTGTTTTTCACTTGGTGAATCAATATTAACATCAATTAAATCTTTTAAATTAGTAACCCCACCTTCAGGAGAAACCCCATAAATTACATCAACGACCTTTAAATCAATATCAAAAATATGCTTGTCAGTAATATCAATATTAAAAGTATTTTTATCAATAATTTCAACATTAATAATATCTCT
Source organism: Candidatus Woesearchaeota archaeon (assembly GCA_003650545.1). Taxonomy (GTDB): domain Archaea; phylum Nanobdellota; class Nanobdellia; order Woesearchaeales; family B72-G16; genus B72-G16. The sequence goes on from QMQO01000053.1 coordinate 3,232, forward strand.
GGTGTTTGCCATTATATGCCCCTCTGAGTTACCGTAGCCTGGAATTTTATACGACCTCTTGCGATTATCCAACTTTTTCCTTCGTTGTCCTTAACCTTTATATCGTAATAAAAACTCCCTATACGGTCAGTTTCACTTGATGTTAATTCAACCACTGTAATTCCGCCGGTTGGATTAACATGAGCAATTATGTCCTTTGCTATAAGGGCATCCGCATCAGTGTCTTGCATATGTTCTTTTACTGTAAAATAAACTGTCCAACCAGTAATGTCTTCCGCAGAGCCATTTCTTGTGACTCTAAGATACCAACCTGGGGTTGTTCCTCTATCCACCTTCAAGGTTTTGTGGTTATCTTGACATGTCATTATTTTATCTCCTTAAAGTTCGATTGTTCTATCGTTTACAAAATCAATTGTATCAAATATACCAATTCGTTTTTGAAAACTTTTTATAAGTTTCCATATTTTTTTATCTTTGTCTTCAATTCTTGGATATTTAATAGTTACATTCGCAAGTTTATATTCACTATAATTAGGTTTCATTAAAATTGAAGCCACCATAGCAATCATATCTGTTTCTCGATTAGTCGGAGTTGGAAATAATTCATAAACATCCAAATCATGCTCCATTTCAAAATCTTGACAATAATGAAGAGAAATATATGCTAAAGCACCCTCAATATAACTTCTAATTTCAGTATCAGAATATTTAGAATAATAATTAAAATCTACAATAATAATATCTCCCGAAACCAAAGAAGCAGTTATTGTTATTTCATTAGTTAACGGGTCATAATCAAACTCGCCACTACCTAAAGTTGAACCGTTCTTTTGAACCCTTATAATATCAATAATATTTGATTCAGTTAATATAAATACCGAAGAAGATAAATAAATAAAAGATTCAGAACTTTTCTTACTAATATCTTCCACTAAACTTCTAATTTTTACAATAATTTTATCTACTACGTTTTCTATCATTTTTAGTTCTCCTTATTAAGAGCAATTCTTTACCCCTACCACCAAAAAATACAAAACCTAAACTTTTACAAGTTTCAATTAAAGGATTATTCTTTTTCAATTTTACATATAAAGTGCAAGAAGTTTTTTCAAATAAATTAAATAATAAATTATATGCCGATGAAATGTTTTTAGTTAAAAGTTTAATATATTTTCGTTTAGCATTGTCGGCAAAACCTGTAGTAATAACAACCCCATTATCATCAAATGCAATATAATCCCCTTTTTCTAAATCGGAAAATATCACATCTAAATTTTCTCTAATAAATAATCTCAAATTATTTTTAGTAATATAAAAATCACTATATTTATCTACGAGTTCTGATAAAATCCCTCGAATTATTTTTTCCTCTTTTTTAGATAATTTACCTTTTTTTACTCTTATCATATCTTTCCTCGTTTTATTTAAAAATTTGGTAAAGGGGAGGAGAACTAAGTCTCCAACCCCTTGAATTTCAAATCAATTAAACAACATCATTGGTGCATTTTACAATGGCAAGCGGATTAACAATAGCCTGAACCACGAACTCACAACCATAAACCGCATACGCAAGTTTATTAGTTCCAGCAACATTAACAGGTGTTGGATTAACAACTAATGCTCTCTGTGCCTGGTCAACTTCAGCACCCATTAATTTAGCAATTTCGCCAGAAAGTTTTCTTCTTACGAAAATAATCGGTTTACCTTCAGCTATACGAGAATTGCGTGCTACCAGAATAAATCTCTTAGTATTCAAAAGAACTTCTTCCACACTATCTCCGGTGTTTTTAACCTTACCAAAAACCTTTACAACTTTAATACCAGCATTAGCGAGCATCTGTTTTATGGTTACATTGTAGTTAAAAGTTCCAGCATTATCTTTATCAAATGTATCAATAGCATCATTTACCTGAGACCCTGCTAACAAAATGTAATTATCTCCATAATCTTCTACTTTGTGCTTTGCTTTCATAATTACATCATAAAGGTCTTCGCTAGATTCTTTAGTTACGCTCTGAACAGCAGAACTGTCTGTAATAGCTTTCAATACAGCTCTAAGTTCAGTTTTATCCATTCCGTGACTAATACGAGCTTTTTTACGAGCCAGCACCTGCACATCAGGATTGTTAACAACCGCCTCAACCAGAACATATTCTAACTGAGAATTGTAACCCTTAAAAGTAAGCTGAGTATCGCTTAATGGGTCTCTCTTTACTACTGTAATATCTCCATTACTATCGATATCAAGAATTTCATCCGCATCAGTATCATAAGAACCATACACCCACATCTTCTCACCAGGTTCTGCTGTAAAAGTATCAGCGACTTCGCTAAGTTCCACAGGAACTGGGAGGTTATCATTTATCGGCTGTCCGATAAGACGAGCAACTTCCAGTGACATATTTTTTTCCATTTTAATTCTCCTCTTGTTAAAATTATATTAATTATGTTTAAATGCCTGAGCATTAATCCTATTCTGAATATCTTTATAATATTCATTAGATTTCTCAGGAGCATCCCCAACTGAATCGCTAGCTGTTTCCAACTTTTGACTCTCTCTCAACTTAGCATTTTCTGCTTTCAGTTGAGCTACTTCAAATTCCTTATCATTGAGAATCTGTTCATCGCTCATATCTTTGGAGAATTCTTCTCCGAGAGATTCCCTTCTTTCAATTATTTTCTTTGCATTGTCTTTATACAACGCTAAACTCTTTGAAGCTTTTTCAAGTTCTTTGTCCTTTTCGATATTTTCTTTACGAACAAATGCAAGCTCTTGTTCTGCTAAAATAGAACCGTCACGTACTTCGTTAAGTTGACCTTTCAATTCTTTAGCAATCATAAGAACTTTGCGAAGCCTTGAATTATCTTTTTTAGAAGCGATTTCCAGCTTTGCTTGTTCTAATTCTTTTTTCAATTTTAGGTAACTTGTAGCAAGCTTCTTAATGCCATTTTTTA
>QMQO01000054.1 GCA_003650545.1 Candidatus Woesearchaeota archaeon
CCTTATATAACTATTCAGGATATGCCAAGTGAAGACTATTGCAATATATATCTTAGTGAAGACTACTGTGAAAAAGACATTTGTAATTTTAGAGATTATAATATTGAATGCCAATGGTATGATAATAAATGTGTGATGGGTTTTCTCAAAAAGGGTGAATGGAAGGATTATGATGATAGTGAAGTAAAAATTAAATTAAGAGAAGCTGCCCAAGAAAATAATATCCCCCCAGAAATTTTATTAGGAGTAGCTTATACTGAAAGCAGTTTTAATAAGGGTGAAGTTGGCGACGGAGGAGAAAGTATCGGTTTAATGCAGATAAATTTTGATTTACATAAGGATGAATGTAATCTTAAAAGTAAAGATGAATTACTTGATGTAAATAAAAATATTGAGTGCGGCATTAAAATATTGAAAAATAATTATTATTCCTATTGTGATGCAGATGGAAGAAAAAGTTTTAGGAGTAAAGTTGATTATTATTGTGATAATAATCCAAGTTTAAATGAGAAATACAAATCATACTCATATGAATCTGATTGCTGGAATATGGCATTAAGGGCGTACAATGGACTTGGTTGTGAAAAAGGGAATCCTAATTATGTAGAAGATGTTAGAAATAATATAAAGGAGCAAGGTTTTGATTAAAAAATGAAATCAAAAATTATATTTCCAGCGAGCATTATTCTTATTTTATTCATATCTGGATGTGTTTCAAACCCTTTTGTGAAGCCAACAACGCAGGATGACTTCAGAACAGGAAGGCAGGGCATATTAATGGAATTCTTAACTAATGCCCCGCCCAGCGAGACGTATGAAGATTACCCCTTTCAGATAGGGGTTATGCTGAAGAACACTGGAGCATATGATATTAAAGATGGTTTTGTTTCTTTCACAATTGAAGAGGGTTATATGGAATTAATGAACCAGAATGATGAAGTTGTTAGATTTAGTCTAAAGGGCAAGTCTGTTTCTCTTCCAACCGGAGACCAGCTAGTAAAGATAATAAAAGCAAAAACAAAAAAAATAGATGAGCAGAGCGAGAAACATGACTCAACAATATTAGCAAATGTATGTTATAAGTATCAAACAAAAAAAGACATTACAACCTGTATAGATACAGATATTTATAATCTAAAAAAAATGCAAAAGGTATGCATGGTTAGGGATATAACATTAACACCCCAGGGAGCCCCTGTTGCAATAACAAAGATAGAGAGCGAGATGCTTCCAGCAGAAGATGATAATTTAATAAAGCCAGCATTTAAAATCTATATAAAGAATGTTGGCAATGGAGAGGTTATTGACAAAGGAAAAATATCAGATATATGCTCTTCAGAGCCATTGGAGCATAAGGAATTAAATATAGTGGATATAAAGGTTATGCTCTCCAATGAAGAGCTTGAATGCAAGCCAAAACCATTAAAGCTAAAGGATGATGGAGATGAGGTTAGGTGCATTCTCGAGAAAGGTGTGCCAAAGGATAGGGCAACTTATACTACCCCCTTGACAATTGAGCTAAACTATGGTTATACCTACTCTATATCAAAAAAGATTATGATAAAAAAATAGGTTTCAATAGAAAGCTTTAAATACAAATCAAGGGATTATACAACAAAATGAGAAAGATTATATTAATAGTCCTTATATTCCTTTTATTCTTTAGTTTTGGATGTTCTCCAGAAACAGGAGAAACAGATGTTGATTACAGAAAAGGAACTCATGGGATTGTTATGAATTTCATGACAGATATACCCCCGGCCACGATGTATGACAACATGCCAATTGACCTTATTGTAGAAATAAGAAACAAAGGGGCTTATCCACAGCCGAATCCTATTACAGGATGGGCAATTAATGTAATCAGCCCAACTACAAAAGGAATTGGAACACTATATCTAAGTGGTTTTGACAATACCCTTATAATGGGTATGCCAAAACAGATGTCAATTCCCAAGCTTGAAGGAAAAAACCCTTATAATCCAGAGGGGGGTTATGATGTGGTTTCATTCAGGGGCAATATAATAAATTTTGACAGCAGGAATATTGATAGTTACAATGCAAACTTTCTTGTTACATCATGCTATAATTATGAAACAATTGCTTCCCAGACAGTCTGTGTTGATCCAGAGCCCTATTCAACAAAGGAAAAGACAAAGGTTTGCATTATTCCTCCTAGTTACTCTTTATCAGGCGGCCAGGGTGCCCCTGTTGCTGTAACTAAAATAGAAGAAACAGTTCTTTCAAACAAAATACAGTTCAAAATATATATAAAAAATCTTGGAGATGGCAAGATTATTGACAAGAACAGGCTTAATATTGACTGCCCATATTCATTGGATTATACAAACCTTGATAAGGTTTATGTGAGTGGCCGTGTTTCTGGCTACAGCCTTAGCTGCAAGCCAAGAAATCCGATCACCTTAACAAAAGGGGTTGGAAGTGTTATATGCACAATTCCAAAACCAGTAATGAGTAAGTCAGCATATACTACGCCATTACAGGTTAAGCTAGAATACGGCTATTCATCATCAATACAAAAGAGTGTTGAAATATTAAATACCCCCTAATTAACAGAAAAATTTATATAATCAAATAATGTATAAAGGATTGGAGGCTTGAAAAATGAAAAGTTATGTTAATATAATCTTAATATTTGTTTTATTGATTTTTGCATCTGGATGTGGAGAAGAAACCACCCCTTCTAAAGAGAGCCCATTTATTGGCGGAACAACAGGCCTTTTGATAAGCTATGACAAGGATACACCTCCCGCAGAGGTCTATGATGGAGGAGATTTTGATTTTGATGTTGTTGTTAAGCTAAAGAATGAGGGTGAATACTTTATAAGCAAGGAAAAAGTTGAGGTAAGTCTTAGTGGAATTGACCCAAAGGAATTTGGATTATCTGATTCTGATTTTGTTAAGCATCCTGATGATGATTTACAGGGCACTTACAAAGATTCTGAGGGAAATAAGATAGAAGGAACAACAACTTATGTCATATTCCCCAAGTTAAATCACCATGAAAGCTTAATTGGAAACACCCCTTATACAATAAGGGCAGAGGTCTGTTATAATTATGCGACAAATGTTAATTCAATGCTCTGTATAAAAGAGGGACAGGTCGACAAAGAGGGAGACATCTGCAAGATTAATGAAAAGAAAGCTGTTTTTAACTCAGGTGGCCCAGTACAGGTTACAAGCTTTGAAGAAACGCCAAGGGGAAAAAACAAATTCAACTTTAATTTTAAGATAGAACCAAGGGGAAATGGCGGAATCTATAAGAAAGACTCAAACTGCGAGCAAACAAGAGCAAATGAAAACAAGGTTTTTGTTAGTGTTGATACTGGAATGGATGGCTTAACCTGCACAGGCCTTGATGGAGGGGCTACAAGCGGCTATGTAACCTTGTATGGCGGCGAAAGAATAATAACCTGCACTCAAGAAGCTGAGACAGGAACAGATTTTGAAAAACCAGTTAACATAAAGCTGGAGTATGACTATAAAGAAGGTATATCAACAGAGGTTTTAGTAAAACACTCTACTTAATTTATTTTATTCCTATTAATGTAACCTGGCTTAACAGTGCCTCAAGCTGCAGGAACTCATCAGAGCCCTCAATCATCCTAAACTCTATCTCGCCGCATTTGTCTATTAAGAACATCTTTTTTCTTGGCTCAATATCAAGGTTTAATATCTCTTTTTGAATCTGTTTTATTATATCAAGGCCAGATAATCCATACTCAAGCATTACATCCAATAATTTATTTCTTGCATCCTTAAATTTATTTTTTAAGGCAAGGTTTAACACTTCATCTATTTCTTTTGGTCTTGCAACAGAGGCTATTGAATAGATAAGCTCTTCTGTTATTTTATTGGAAAGAGCTGCACTGCTTTGCAGGATGTTTTCCATTTTTCGGCAGTCACCATTAGTTATATAATATAATGCCTCTTTTGCCTTTTCATCTATTTTCAATGACTCTAATGTTGAAATAGTCTCAATGATTTCTATAACATCTTTTTTAGTTAAAAGCTTAAACCTAAATATGGCGCACCTTGACTGTATTGGCTCTATGATCTTGCTGCTGTAGTTGCAGCTGAGTATAAACCTGCATGTTCTTGTATAATTCTCCATTGTCCTTCTTAAGGCCTGCTGTGCCTCTTTTGTCAAGGCATCTGATTCGTCAAGATAAATTATCTTAAATGGAACATTGCCAATTGCCCTTGTTCTTGCAAAATCCTTTACCTTGTTTCTTATAATATCAATGCCCCTCTCGTCAGAGGCATTTAACTCCAGAACATTATCATGCCATCCTGTTCCAAATAGTTTTTTTGCTATAACCAAAGCAAGGGTTGTCTTGCCTGTTCCTGCTGGCCCAGAAAACAATAGATGGGGCATATTCTTTTGCTTAACAAATGCCCTTGCTCTTTTAACTATCTCTTTCTGTCCCTTTACCTCAGAAAATTCTTTTGGCCTGTATTTTTCAGTCCAGATTGTGTTTTCCATAAAGAAAGCTAAATAAGCCTTATTTAAATATTTATCCCTAAAAGAATTATATTATATCTTCTTCTGCTATGACAATAAAATCCCCAACAGCTATCACTGCACTAAATGGAATTAGTATTTCACCTTCCTTGTTTTTTTCAAGCTCTAGCTTTTCTGTGTATGTTGTTGGATTGCCCAAGACTATATTGATAAGTTCTCCAGATCTTGTTTCAAATATTATATCACCAATCTCACCAAAGCGTTTTCCAGTTTTGCTAACAACAGTTTTACCTATTAATTGTTTTGAGAATTTTTTATCTTCTTCAGCCATTACATCCACCTGTATATGATTTTCAATGATATCTAAGATGGTTAAGTTATATTTAAATCTTTTGGAAATGACGAGGGTTTATTTACAGTGCTAAATCCAAAAACTATTTATATAGATAAATAATCATAATATCAAGTATTTTTAAAAGAGGTGGTAAAATGACATTAGAACAGGCTATTCTGTATGTTATATTGGGTATTGTGTTGGCAATAGTGTATTCTATTAGGATTCTTGTCTTATTGGAAAGAAGAATTGCAAGAATGGATGAAAATATAGTAAGAATCACTAATAGAATTATAAGTGAAGAGAAAAAGATTGAATCTGTGCTTAAAAGGAAAAGATAATCCTTCTAAAAAATGAGTTTTAAAGAAACAGTAGATAGAATAAAGAACTTAGAGGTTCAGGGTGCAGAAAATGTTGCTATTGAAGCTGTTAAATCTCTAAAAGAAGTGGTTAAGGACTCTAAATCAAAGAACATGTCTGGAATCTTAGCAGACCTTCATCATGCAAAGAACCTTCTTTTTCTGACAAGACCAACTGAACCATGCATGAGAAATTCTCTTAATTATGTTATGCATGACCTTGACTATGATGACCCTATTGAATTAACAAAAGCCATTTGCTTAAAGGTTGATGAAGTCATAGAACGTTTTGATAAAAATCAGAGGATAATAGCTCAGATAGGCTCTAAGAAAATTGGTAATGGAACTGTTGTATTTACCCATTGTCATTCATCAACAATACTTGAGGTTCTAAAACAGGCAAAAAAACAGAACAAAAAATTTGAAGTGCATAATACAGAAACAAGGCCATTATACCAAGGAAGAATAACTGCAAGAGAGATAGCAAAATTAGGTATCCCGGTAACTCATTTTGTTGACGCTGCAGCAAGATTTGC
>QMQO01000055.1 GCA_003650545.1 Candidatus Woesearchaeota archaeon
CAGATACACCTTTAGGAATCCTTAAATCTAAACCATCCAAAGCAACTATGTCGCCAAAAAACTTAACCAAACCCCTAGTCTCGACAACCCACACAAAAACCTCCTCCAATCCTATAACTCACCCATAATATAACAAACACCCCTATTTAACCTTATAATTACTAAACTATAATTAGGTCGGAGAAAAACATATATATTGCACCTAAGATTTATCGGTGAGGTATAATGAAGATGTGGAGGGAGACCAAAGAGTTACTATTATCAATACTGCTAACAGCGTGGATATTTACATTGATCTTAACAACGTTAACATTTATATTTCAACCCGCTGCTGCCTCCAAACTCTACGACGAGAAGACCGTTGTAAAGGGAGGTTATTGGAGTGGCTATAGACTTACAGGTACTGTAAGAGGATACTTCGACCCTGAAATCGGAGCAGTATATTACGTTTCTTCACAACACTACGCAAAAGCAGAAGAATACGGCGCTTTCGGTTGGTTATGGGATGTTTGTTGGGTCAAGGTTTGGGGAGAAGCCTACTGGCAGGGACAACGAATTAAAAATCGGGACATAAAAAAATATGCCTATCCTCCAGATGAATATGTGGATGCTGAGCTATGGCTATCTTTTGACAAAGCAGACAAGGTTTGTACACGGGTGAGAGCGTGCTACGACGATGGATGGGAATACCACTATTTTGAGATCAAATTTGAGGAGCTTACGATCTGTGTTTAAAGGGGGCGCTGTAATATGAACAGGAAAATTAGAAATCTAATTTATATCTTTTTTTATTTTCTGTACTGCTGTTCTATGCCTTTTCAACTTCGACTCTGGTTAGCTGTATTCTTAGGTTGGGATATGTTTCGTTTGAAGTTCCTTTTGTGGTTAGAAAAGGGGAAGTATGCAAAGTACATATTCAAGTCGGAAAGTATTTATTTTACAAATGGTACGTCTCTCTATATTGATGGTGGTAAGGCAACGGCTATATTCGGTTGGGAATGTTTAAGTGTTGAAAATAATGTGGCGGAGCTTAACATAACTTTTACTTGAAGCGGTAATGGAACATTTAAAATAAGTGGACCTTCTTATTACCGTGTTATAGGCGGCTCCAAAGTTTTTAAGTGGTCGGGTATCGTACTTGCTGATTTAGAAAGAAATACCTTAATGCTTCCCAATGGTACGATTATAGGGACCCATTTTCTTTGGCTTCCTCCACGTCTCGAAAAAGGTACAACTTTGGAGGTGGCTGTTAATTCTAGTTTTTGGTTTGGAGATTACTGCATTACTCGCGTAACTGGTGAGGTAATATCCCACGGTCGTGTTGTACGAAAAATTGTGCAGGGACCACAGAAAGAATTTACAGTAGAGTGAGAAATAGATCTTAAAGTTAAAGTGTTAAATGGAACTCAAGATGCTACAGGTTTTTCACTGTATCGTTATGATTGGGATATTGGGATCGCTTTGGCTTGTTCTCTAGAATGTGATCCAGCTTTACTGATATTTGAGATCTGGGATACTGGTATTTGGGATCTTATCCCTAGGGTTTTTGATACTAATGTGGATTTGGGGTCTAGGTCTTTTTCTTTGTATTTGTTGTTTCGGTTTGATTTTCTGCTTTTATTGCTGGTTGTTGGTTTTGTGGCTACGTTTTCGGTGGTTTATTATCAGAGGAGGAAGAGGAGGCGCTTGCTTCGAGCTAGGAGGTTTAAGAGGAAAAAGTAGATTTGACTTGATTGATGAAGATTGTGCATGTTAGAGAAAGGTTTATAACATTGTTTGCAAGTTTCTCGATCTTAATTTATAAATGCTTAATATGTAATGATGAATGTATAATAGATTATATTTTTGTTCTAGATTTACTTTATGACGTTTGTGGAAAATTTTATATTTAGGGGAACGATTTTGATTTTCATACTTATGTTAAGAGTCTGTATTGGTGAATGGGTTTGGATGGGTACTTTGTGGGTATTTTGGCGGCGTTTTTTGCGTCTTTTTCGTGGGCTTTGGCTGCTATTCTTTATAGGAAGTTTTTGACTGGTTTTTCTGATCCTTGGATTGCTAATGGTTTGAGGGCTGCTCCTACTTTTTCTTTTCTTCTTTTGCTGATTTTTGCTTTGGGGAAATTTGATGATTTTTATTTTTCTCTTTTGAATTCTCGTATTTTGGTTATTGTTTTTGTGGCGACTGTTATAGCGATAGTTGTGGGTGATACTCTTTACATGGTTGCTTTGAGAAATGTGGGTGTTTCTATTGGGTATCCTATTTCTTACATGTATCCTGTTTTTGTGGCTCTTCTTGCCTCTTTTATTCTTAAAGAGGTGATAACTCTTACGCTTATTATAAGTTTAGTTTTGGCTTCTTTGGGTGTTTGGCTTGTTTCTTATAAGCCTCCTAAACAGGATATAACTCTTGAGAAGAGAAAGTTGGTTTTAGGTGTCGTTTCAGCCATAGGTACCACTGTTTGTTGGGCAAATGCAATAATAATTTTTAGAATATCTGTTAAAGTTTCTGACCCTCTTGCTGTTGATGCTTTAAAGTCTATGTTTCTTCTCTTTGTTTTCCTTCCTCTTCTTCTTGTTAAATTCAAGGAAGTTAAAGTTAATATCGATGGGAAAGCCTTCTTTATTCTTTCGCTTGGTGGAATTTTGGGGATTGGTGTGGGTGACTGGTTTCTTTATATTAGTTTGATGGAGATTGGTGCTGCGCGTGCTACTGCTTTAACAACCTCTGCTCCACTTCTTTCCCTGTTGTTGGCTTTTTTAGTTTTGAAGGAGAAGGTTTCTAAGAGGCAGGTTTTGGGAACAATATTAATAATTATGGGAGTGATTTTAGTTTCTATGATGGAGGTTTTAAGATAAAGGTGTGGGAGGGTGTTAAAGTATGAGTGAGAAAATTCTTGGGAGAGATGAGTTAGAAAGCATGTTGATAGGTGTTGGAATTTTAGGAACAGGCGGTGGAGGAGATCCAGATCTCTTCGGTAAACCGTTAATTGAATGGGACTTAAGTAAGGGTCGGGAGTACCGTATAATAGATCCAGCAAAGATCGACGATGATGCCTTTGTTGTCAGTGGTGGTTACGCAGGATCTGTCACCGTTTATAGGTCTATAGGTGATACGTTGAAAAAGTGGGAAGAGAGATACGAACTTTTAGAGGCGCTTAAAATCATGGAAAGTTTGTTTAACAAAAAAATTGACTACGTTGTCCCGTTTGAGCTTGGTGGAGTAAATACGCCTGTGATTCTCTCCTTGGCTGCTCGAGCTGGTATAGTGACAATTGATGGAGATGGTCTTGGTAGGGCGGCGCCAGAAACGCAGATGTCGAGCTTTTTAGGTCATGGAATTTCATTAACACCGATGCCGTTTGTTGATAAGGAGGGAAACGTGTTAATTGTTAAGCATGCTGTGAAATCGACATATCCGGATGAGATTATGCGTTTTGCTTTGGATTTGAATGGTGGAATAGGAGCTAACAACCATTATCCGATGAGTGGGAAGCAACTTAAGGAAAGTGTTGTTCCGAATACTATATCCTTCTCTATAAAAGTTGGTGATGCGATAATAAATGCGGTTGAAACGAAAAGCGATGTTATTGATGCTTTTGTTGAAGTTTCTAATGGAATAGAGCTTTTCAGAGGAACTGTAAAAGAAATGAAGGGTGAGGATGTTCGTGCTCATTATCTTGCGAAGGCTACACTTGAAGGTACTGGAGAATATGCTGGGAGAACTATGGAAATAATATTTAAGAATGAGGCTATGATGGCTCGTGTAGATGGGCAAATCGTTGCTGTTTTCCCAGATCTTATATGTATGATCGACCCAAGGACTGGGAAGGGAATAATGACTGTTAACATAAAGCCGGGATTAGAAATGGCGGTTGTAGGTGTACCTGCCCATGAACGCTTACGGGAGTGCTTGAAAACGGAGATTGGCCGTGAAGCGTTTAGTCCAGCTCGTTTCGGCTTCCCCGAAGTAAAGTATGAACCGATAGAGGTTCTCACTAAACGTGTATTGGGATAAACAATACGACCTAAATCCGCAAGAAACATTTTACGCTAACATCTACCTATTTTATAATGTAGGGAAGGATTAAGAAGATAGAGAAGGTTATGTAATTTATGGTATTGGTTTAGTTTTCTTGGGGAATATTGTTATGAGTGAAATTTGGATGCTGTGTGGGATATATTTTTTCTCTTGGGTTTCTTTCTTTCATTAGGTATGTTATGGGTTGGAATACTTGTGGTATTTTACGGTTGGTTTTCCAGATTGCTGTTAGGTATTTTAGGTCTCTTTTCACTTCGTTTACAACTTCGTGCATTACCTTTTCCGTTGGAGCTTCTCCCACTTCCTTAACTCTATTTAATTGATGTATAGAGATGAAACCTATAGTAGATGCTAGTAGGAAGTGGAAGTCGAATCCATGGAAGTCAAGGATTGGTACTGATAGTTCTTTGTTTGGTTCTTTCCATTGTAATGTAAAGGCAAGTTCTCTTTTGATGAAGAAGTCTGATGTTTGCCCTCCAATTATGGCTGCGATTCCTGAGAATATGGAGTTTATTACGGAGATGCTTGCAAGATATGTTGTAGCGTTCTTTGGGTTTGATAGTTTTGCAGCTATGTTTCCTATTGTTAGATTTGTGCCTGCCATCGATAAACCCATTAATACGTGTATTATTACGAGTAGGGGTAGGCTTAGTAGATGTTTTTGTGGTAAGGTTGTAAAGGTCCACGCTAAGATGCAAATTATGAATATGCTGCTGCTTACTGTAAGTACAGGTTTGTTTCCATATTTATCGGATAGATTTCCAAGAGTTCCTAGGAAATATATGTTGGATAGCTGGCTTATTACTGTTAGAATCATTATTTGGGAAACTGAGATATTAAGGATTTTTAGCATGTATACGGTGAAGAATGGAGAAGCCATGTTTACTGCAAAGCTCCATAATCCTATTGCTATTACAAGTTTTCTAAAGTTTCTGTCTCTAAAAGGTTGTATTAAAATCTTAAGATATTCGTTTTTCTTTTCCATTGGAGGTTCGGGAATACGTGAAATAAAGTATAAACTTATTAGGCCTATAAGTGCTCCAAACATGAAAAGGGAGGAATACCCGTAAAGTTCATGTTGTGGGTAGTTTTTTCTCCAATAGTCTATGAAAAATCCTCCGAAGATGCCTAGGATCATTCCTGAGATGAAGCTTATTTTGAGTCTTTTTGCAAAAAATCTACCTCGTGTATTCATGGGTATTAGGTCTCTCATCCAAGAATTCCAGCTACACGTGGATACATTTGCTATCGAAGATGCTACTAGGAAGGTTATTGCGAGAAAGGTTAGGTTTCCTAAGAAAATGAATGGGGTTAATGCAATTACTATCCATAGAAGTCTGCTAGTAGCGGAGGCAGAAAAAGATATGAGTTTTCTTTTCCCGGTCTTTTCAACTAAGAATATAGCTGGTATTTGGGAAAGTTGGCTGAGAAATGAAAATCCCGTGATGATGCCTACAAGAGTGTTACTGGCGCCTATTGAAAGGATGAAAGCGATGAAAAGAGGGCCACCAGTTAGGGTTGACATAGCATAAGAGAAAATACCATCATATATGACGTTTCTTAA
>QMQO01000056.1 GCA_003650545.1 Candidatus Woesearchaeota archaeon
AGAAATAACATTGAATTATTTGTTTTACTTTTATTGGTTATTGCGTTAATTCTGATAAATGGATGTGCTGTGACGATTTCTACTCCGACGCCACAGCCAGTGACACAGAGTGCAGGAAAATCAAAAGAATGCTTTTTATCAAAAGACTGTGAAACAGGATTTCATTGTTTCAACAAAAAATGTGTCAGTAACGAAATTCTAAAAAACAAAGAAGATTGTGTTGTAATAAATCAACCACCGGTTTATCGCACCTATTGTACTCAAAAATGTGAGAATTGCAAAGATGGAAATTTTACATGTTGGGGCGGTAGCACTGCAATTCCAGGTATAAGGAATAAATGTGTAGAATGTACAAAAGATCGTGATTGCAAACCAGGATTTGTCTGTGATGAATACAGATGTGTACGATAGAAAAAAAAATTGCAATGAACTGAAAAACAAAGAATGACTGTAATATTCTTTGTGCGACAAATGGTTTGAAGGACTTCTATTTTTTTCAATTAAGTTGACAGCACACTATCAAAGTTCACTTTATTCATTTCCTATGCTTTTACTAAACTTTTCTTTTAGTGTTTAATCAGTACTCACATACTTTTATATAATATTATTTTTTCTTTTTTTATATGCAAGTGAAAGATTTAAAACCTGGGATGGACAAAGTTGAAATTGAGCTTACTGTTGATTTTGTTGGACAGATTAGAAAAGGCGAATATGGTGAAAGCCCAAATGTGCGTACATATCTTCGTGACGAAACTGGCGAAATAGCAATGACCTTTTGGGGTGATTTATGTAGAAAAGTAAAAAAAGGTATGAAAGTAAAGGTTAAGAACGGTTATGTGACGGAATATAAAGGAGATCTACAGCTGAATTATAAAGAAGGAGAAGATCCTGAGTTGACTAAATGAATCATCTTATAGTCTTGTAATCTTTTGTGTCCTTTTTTCTATAATATGATAGGGTCCACTCTTTTAATGGATACCATAAACCCTGTTCTATTATTCTGCGTTCTGATGTGCGATATTTTGCATTTTTAAAAAATTTTATCTTTGTATGCTTCTTCATGCGATAAATTAAATCGCATTCCTCTGTAGAACCAATGTTTTCATTATAACCCCCGATAGCATCGAAATACTCTTTTCTACAGAAGAAAAAGCCAGCAGGAAATGGTTGAAATGTCTTGACAACATTAATGAAAGCAAACATTACACGTCCTTTCATTGTTCCTTCTAATGGCGCAATCCTAAAGCTACCTGCACCATACTTTGGCTTTTTTTCAAGATTATGTACAACCTTAAAGATAATATTTTTATCGTCAAGATAGTGGTCTGCATCAATTATTAATAGTATCTCGCCTTTTGCAAATTTAGCACCAAGGTTGCGTGCTGCACTGGCAGAGAAGCCATCGCGAGGACAATAGTATACCTTATCGGTGTATTTCCTCGCTATTTCTGCAGTTTTGTCTGTGCTGTCATTATCAACGACAATGATCTCGTAGTTTTTGTAAGTCTGATGTTTTATTGACTTAAGGAGTTTTTCTATATAACCTTCCTCATTATAAGCAGGTATAATGATAGATACCAATGGTTCTTTGTCTAGTTTATAATCTTTCTTAAAAACAAGCATAATTTGTTTCATATCTTTAAGTTTCTTGAGTTGGTTCAATGGAAGCGCTTCTTTAATGAGCTTTAATTTTTTTAGCTGAGAGATCGTTATTGCAGAAAAATCTCTTACTTTTCTGATGTTCTTCAATCTAGGAAACTTAATTTTCTGTAGCTTTGTAAATAATAGTGCCTTCTTTAGTCTATCCTGTGTCCACACTCTAGCCATAATAACCATCAGTTATCTATCGTTTATATATCTTTTGATTTTAAGATTGGTTATATAAATAATATACCAAATCACATTAATTATATAAATAACCGCCTATATATGTTTTTTTCAACATTGTTTTTTATGTTCTTTAGGGTTTATTTTCAATTTGCTTTTTAAGATGAGCCTGGATATTTGAGTTTTAGTTTTTATACAAACATGAAGATATACAATCATAAAGCAGAGGGAAATTTTTTAAAAATTTTTTACTTAAAAGTTAGGAAATGGAAAACGGTCTGATCTTCTAAAATCTACCTTCAACTCACATCCAAGCTCACAAGATGATATGAAATTGTCAGTCAAATTCATGTAAATATTTAAATACATCTTTAATTATCCTATACGTAAAGAGAGGTGATAATCTGCCAGAGAAAAAGAATAAAAACATATTTTCTAAGATTAGAAGTAACACAACTGTTCCAGAATATTTCTATTACGTTCGAGGCGTTTGGAAACGTTCTGCAAATAAAAAGAAGATTGAGGTAAGATCACCAGTAACAGGTAAGATAATGGGAAGGGTTCAAGCACTGCTACCAAATGAGGTTAATATTGCAATACATAATGCGAAGAAAGCACAGGTAGAATGGGCGGAACTTAGTATGGATGAGCGCTGTAAATATCTTGAGAAGATCGCAGATCTTATAGATATGTATGCAGATGAATTAACAATAACACTTGTCAAGGAAATCGGCAAGCCAAAGAAGATTGCTGAAGATGAAGTGTTAAGGACTGCTGATATATTTAGGGCTACTGCACAACATGCAAGAAGCTTGCGAGGGGAGCTTTTGTTTGGTAGAAGCATGGTTAGAAGCACCAAAGAAAAAGTCTCTCTTGCTTACAGAGAACCTATCGGCGTTGTCCTCTGTATCTCACCGTTTAACTACCCTATAAATCTATCTGGTAGCAAGATCGCACCTGCATTGGCGATGGGCAATGGTGTTATATTTAAGCCATCAACACAAGGCGTTATAAGTGCTATAATGTTTGTTAAGATTCTAGAAGCTTCTGGACTTCCAAAAGGTCTGGTGAATCTAGTGACAGGCCGTGGCTCTGAAATTGGCGATTATCTTGTTAGCCATGAAGACATAGACATGATTAACTTTACCGGAAGCAGTGCTGTTGGGAAATCCATTGCTAAAAAGGCTGGAATGAAAAGGCTGCTGATGGAACTTGGGGGCAAGGACGCAGCTATTGTTCTTAATGATGCTGATCTTGATAAAGCTGCAAAAGCTATTGTTAAAGGAGCATATTCTTACTTTGGTGAGCGCTGTACTGCTGTTAAGAGGGTTATTGTTGTTAATAGCGTTGCTGATGAGCTTGTCTCTAGGTTAAAGAAGCTTGTAAATGGCCTTAAGGTTGGCGATCCTATTAAAGAAAATGTTGATATTGGTCCATTAATAAGCGACAAGGCTGCAGACTATGTTGATGAGCTAATAAAGGATGCAAAAAAACAAGGCGCAAAGTTTGTTTGTTCTGGAAAACGTGAAGGTAGGATTATTAGACCACATTTGATTGACAAAGTAACAAAGAAAATGAGGATTGCATGGGAAGAACCATTTGGTCCTGTGTTGCCAGTTATTAGGGCTAGGAATAAAGATGATGCAATTAAAATTGCAAATGCTTCTGAGTATGGTCTACAAGGCAGTGTATTTACAGAAAGTGTTGAGAATGCTATATATGTCGCTAAGAGACTACAAACTGGCACAGTTGTTATTAATGATAAGTCTAGCAGAGGCCCTGATAACTTTCCGTTCCAAGGAATCAAAGATTCTGGAATTGGAACACAGGGCATTGGTTATGCATTAGAAGCTCATTCAAGGATAAAGAGTATTGTGATGGATTTTAAGTAAACTAGTAAACTACAAAAAAAATATTAGCCGTAAAACTTAGATAGCTTCGATCCTAACAGGAATTTTCTTGAGGTTTGGCTCTTCAACTTGTGAATTAAAATTTAATGGAACTAATTTATTAATTAAGGTTTTTTCATAGTGGTAAGGTGCTATCAACAAACCGGGAGCTGTCTTATCTGTTAGACTCGCCTTGATTTCAATCTCTCCAACCTCGGATATAATTCTTATCATCTGCATATCTTTGATACCGTACTTCTTTGCGTCAACAGGATCGATTAAGCATAGAGCCTCAGGAGCCATCTTGTTCAATGTAGCTGATCTTGAACTCATCTCGCCTGTACAAAACTGAAAAGGTATCCTAGCTGTTGTGAGTAAGAAAGGATATTTTTTTGTTGGCTTAACATCCTCTCCTTTACATAGCAACAAATGATACTTCTGAAACTTAGGTTCTCTGTTAACAAACTGTCCTTTTTCTGACTTGAGTTTATCTAGGTCAAGAATCTCATAACCAGGTCTTTTCTGAGCAATCTCTTTCAATATATCGTCTATTTTATTTGGGAATTTCTTACCAAATTTCAATGCTAGCTCTGTTAATATAACGTAGTTTGGCTTTGTGTTATACATTGGTTCGATTGCTTTGTTCACAAACCTTATCCTCGACTCCGCATTTGTGAAAGTACCCGAGCGTTCTGCCCATGTACAACAGGGCAACACAACATCTGCAAACTTCTCAGCTGTTAAATTTGGGTATGTTGTATGGATAACAACAAATTTCTTTTTTAACTCGTCATGGACCTTATTCAGATTCGGCATAGACTGTGCAGGATTAGACTCCATTATGTAAAATGCTTTCACAGGCTCTAAAAACATGGCTGTTGTCATGGTTTTACCGCCTTTTTCTGGTTGGCAACCCATATCACCCACACCCTGGATATTAGCTTTTCCTCTCATCGAAATTATTTTGCCTTTTTTTGCTAGAACAAGGTTGCAGGCTGCAAATATGTTATCAACACCACAAACATGTTGTGTTATACCCATACCAAATCCAAGTACGAATCTTTTAGAAGCTGCTATCATAGCTACTGCTTTATCAAACTCTTGTTTGGTTATTTTGCACTGGTTTACTACATCTGGCATCTTTATTTTCGATATAGTTTCTTCTATATCTTTTGGCACTTTTGCATCTTGATTGTCAACCAGATGCTTGAGAATCGCACTAAAGAAAACAGTTTCTGTTCCACCTTCTATCTCTATGTAAAGATCTGCTTGTTCTGCTGTCTGTTCTTTCCACACACTTACAACAATAATCTTTGCACCATTTTTTTTTGCAGCAAGAATTTTCTGGGTGAAAGCAACAGGGTAGTTAGACTCTGGGTTAGAACCTATTATCAAGATACAGTCTGCAGCTTTCCAATCTTCAATCTTTGCAGGCATTGCTGATATTCCAAAGATTTTATCAAATGCGTAACACGTAGCTGCATGACAAAGCCTTGCGCAACTATCAACATTATCTGTTTTGAATATCTCTCGTGCCATTTTTTGAAGTAAGTAATTATCTTCATTTGTGCTTGGGCTAGAGCCATAGAACATTACTTCGTCTGGCTTAAGATCTTTCATGTTCTCATAAATATAGTTATAGGCTTCATCCCAAGTAGTTTCAACAAGCTTGCCCTTTTTTCTTATCATTGGAGTCTTATATCTATCCTCAGCATAAATTGTTTCCCAAGAACTTAGGCCTTTTATACAAGGATGACCTTCGCTTATAGGATCATTTTTATTTTCTACAACTTTTGTTACTTTTCCGTCATCTACTTGTAAGAAGAATGAGCATCCAACACCACAATATGGACAAATAGTTTTTACATACATCATATCACC
>QMQO01000057.1 GCA_003650545.1 Candidatus Woesearchaeota archaeon
CAAGAATCCCCAGAGGTTTTTAGAAACCAGATAGCTCATCTTGTTAAGCTTAATAAATTAAGAAACGAGGTTATAGAAAGTATAAATCCAGAGGTAAGCGAAGAAGAAGCCTATCAAAAGTTTCTTGATGAGTATAATACTTTGTCTGTTGAACTTGTTCAGTTTGATGACTTAAAAGAAGCAGAAAAGTTTTATGAGAAGCTTAAGGAGCCTCTGTCCAAGGATAGAGTAAGTCATCTTGTATGGGAGGACCTGGTATTGTCCTACGAAGCAAACAGACGACATATAACTATTGACGATAGAGAATTAAACAGGGTTTTAAGTGAATTTTTTTTCTTGAATGATATAAGGTTTAACTGGCGTAGAGACAAGGAGAAGTTAAACTCCTACCTAAAAGATAATTTTGACATGGACGTAGAGACTTTTAACAAAGTCTTTTCTAAACTAGTTATCGTAGATAAGCTCAGGAAAAAAATATATGCAAAAGAGGAGTCACCTGTAGATTGGGAAGCTTACAATAAATTTCTTAAAAAGAACAAAAATTTAAATAGAGCCTACAGTCGGTTTTTTAATAAGTTTAAGGTAAAAGATAATATATTGAGATTCTCCAGCTTTAATAGGGCAAAAGAGTTTTATAAAAGAATTAAAAGAGAAGAAAACCCTTGGGATAACAAAAAGAGAAGACAACCCCATTTATTTAAAAGGCCAGGTTTTGTCTCGCTTGATTTTTTGATTAATATCTGGAAGTTTAAGAGAGCTGATGCCTATAAGATGTTAGATTATACGGCCGGAAGCTTCTATCCCCCTTCTCCTATATACAAAGGATATGCCGTATTTAAGATTCTTAAAGTGAGAAAAGCAAAAAAAGAGGATTTTGTAAAAAGGAAACAATACTATTTTGGCAGAGTTAAAAATATTAAGAAATACGAAGGGTTTAAACAGTGGCTTAAAGATTTAAAAGAAAAAGCTGATATAAAAGTTTACATAAATAACGAATAAAAACACAACGCACCTTTTATTATAACAAATGCTTATTTTCCTTTAGTCTTTACTTTTTATTCCCGCTAAAGTATAATTCTCCTTGAAGATAATAAGATAAGTAATGTTCGGTAAAATAGGCGTATTAGGCATAGTAGTTTTTTTGTGTATATCTATATATTTTAATGCACTAAATGGTGAATTTATATGGGATGACAAAATATCGATATTAGATAACAAATATACACACAGCCTCAAATACATACCAGAGTTTTTCTCTTCTCCTTTTTTTAGTTTAGGAAGCAAGAGTCCAAGAATAAGCCAGTCAGATTATTATCGTCCCCTTGTTAGTGTTTCATTTGCTTTAGATTATTTCTTTTATAAAGACACTCCTTTTGGTTTTCATGTGGCCAACTTAATTCTTCACCTTTTGAATGTGTTGCTGGTATTTTTCCTTATGAGAATGTTATTAAAAGACTTTTGGTGTGCATTTTGGATAAGTATTATTTTTGCCGTCCATCCTGTAAACTCAAGCACTGTTTCTTATATCTCCAACAGGCCAAATCTGTTATTAGTTTTGTTTTGTCTTTTGTCTTTTGTTTTTTACATAAAGGACAAATGTCCTCTTTCTTATTTATTTTTCCTTATGGCATTGCTTTCAAAAGAATCTAGTGTTATTCTTCCTTTGGTATTTGTAGCTTATGATTACTTAGAAAGAAAGAGTATTAGAAATAATTTTATTAAACTACTGCCCTATTTCTTTTTAATATTTATTTATTTTGTAATTAGGAATAAGGTATTCGGAATATGGAGGATAGAGGGCAGTTGCATATTTTGTAAGTTAGGAGAGAGAGTGCTTGCATTTTTTGTTATGATTTTTGATTTCATAAGAGTTATATTTTTACCCTTTGGGCTTCATTTTGAAAGGTTAATATCTTCTAATGATAATTTTTTCATTTTAAAAAGTATGGTAGGTGTTATTTTTACTGTAGTTTTATTGTATATCAGTTTGCGTTCTAAGAAGACGAAACCCCTCTATTCTTTAGGGATATTTTGGTTTTTTCTGGGGCTTTTACCAACCTCTCAAGTTTTCCCTTTAATTGTAGATGATAAATACTTAGCGAGTGAGCATTTTTTGTATTTTCCTCAGATAGGTTTACTTATGTTTATATTTTTATGTTTAAGAGACAGAATAAGTTATATTTCTTTTAAGGTATTTATTTCTATAATAATATTAGTTTTTAGCATTTTAACCATCCATTATAATCAAACTCAATGGAAGAATGAAAAAGATTTTTTATTATACAATTTAAGATTTGAGAGAACTTCCCGTCTATATAATAATTTGGGGAAAGTTTATCAGGAGGAAAGAGATTTTAAGAAGGCAGAAGAGGTCTATCGTAAGGCCAAAGAAATGAATTCTCACTATTTAAAATCTCGTTATAACTTAGCTACTCTTTTAGCTGAAGAGGGAAGGTTTATATCTGCTGAGAGAGAATATCAGGATATTTTAAATATTTATCCTTTCTATGGAGATGTTTATAATAACTTAGGGGTGATAAAATTAAGAGAAGGTAAATTAAATGAGGCGTTAGAACTTTTTAGAAAGGCTCTTCTTTTATCTAATGATAATGCTGATGCTTATTGTAATTTAGGTTTAGTGTTAGGGAAAAAGGGAGATGAAAAGGATGCTATAAGTTATTATATTAAGGGAATAAATATTGACCCTAATAATATAGGATGTCTTAGCCAGTTAGCTCTAATTTACATAAAAAGAGGAGATTTTGATAGAGCCCTTACATATCTTAATAGAATATTAGATTTAGATAAGAAAAATGCTGGTGTTCTTCAGAATATAGGGAATATTTATTTTACCAAGAAAGAGTATAAAAGAGCACTGTTGTATTATAATAAGGCGTTGAGATTGAATCCTTCAAATAAAGCTCTCAGGGATAATATAAGTATAGTCAAGGATATTTTAAATGAAGGAAAATGATAATTTAAATTACAAAGAGGTTAGAGTATTTAAATTAAGAGGCAATTCTATGTGGCCTTTTATAAAAGATGGTGATATAGTGATAGTGGAGCCAACGGAAATTAATAATATCTTTTTGGGACAGATAGTTCTTGCAGAAGAAGGTGGGGTGTTTTTTTGTCACCGTCTTTTTAAAAAGAAAGGAGAGTTTTTCCAAACAAAAGCAGATACTTTTTTTGGATTGGATCCTCTATTAGAAGAAAGAAATCTTTTAGGAAAAGTAATTGCTATAAAAAGGAGAGGAAAAATTATAAGGATAGATAGAAGATTGCACTATTTTATGGGTTTTTTTATTTTATGGTTTACTTTCTTTATTTCTCCTTTTTATTATATTCTACGAAGATTAAGAAAGATAGGGAACAATGTACATAGATAGAGAAAATATAATTTTGAATCTTAACCAAGAGAC
Source organism: Candidatus Woesearchaeota archaeon (assembly GCA_003650545.1). GTDB lineage: Archaea > Nanobdellota > Nanobdellia > Woesearchaeales > B72-G16 > B72-G16. The sequence continues at coordinate 3,423 of QMQO01000057.1, forward strand.
TAAACCATTTCTTCAGATTAAGCTTTCTAAATTCATGGAGCTTACAGAAGAAGAGTTCGCTCACTTAGTAAAGGAAGTAGAAAAGGATGATTTATTTAGAAAGTTAACTTATCCTTTAGAAAGTTTTTCTTTTCGCCTTATAAGTTATCATCGTTATCCCTATACAGAAATCAAATCCAGTATTTATAAAATTATTGAGAATGTGATAAAGGATGAAAGTTCTCCTGATATCGATGATCTTCTTCTAATTTATAAAGATACAGTAGAAATAATCAAAAATATTGGTGAGAATAATTTTAAGAAATATTTCTTATATAATGATTTTGATTTACCGATAAGTGAGTTAGCAAGGATATGCCAGACAACTGAAGAGAAAGTCTTTAGAGTAATTGAAATGATGGATGAATTTTTTATCAGGTCAAGATTAAAGAGAGAATCTACTCCTGCTGTTCAGAAGGTATCATATTGGTTAATAGCTTCTCTGCGTAAGGTTAAGGGAAGGATTGTTGTTGAGTTTTTGGATTTAAATTTAGCCAGAGGATTATATAGAATAGACTACGAAAGACTCAAACAGTTAAAGAATGCTGATTTCTTTTCTAAAAGAGAGTTAAAAAGATTGAGTTTGTTAATAGAAAAACTCACTTTAATAAATTTTAGAAAAACGACGGTTTTTAGAATTCTCTCTTATATTATTAGAAAACAGAGAGCATTTCTTAGTACAGGTGAACCCTCTAAGCTTATTCCTTTAACTCAGAAAGAGTCAGCAAAAGAATTGGGTATTTCTTTAAGCCTTGTAAGCAGAACCATAAGGTATAAAAGTGTTCTTGCTCCTTGGGGAGAAGAGCTTCCTTTAAAATTCTTCTTTCCAAACCTTAAAGAGGTAAGAATATCGATTCTTAAAGAAATTGTTGATAAAGAGAAGTTTGATAACGATCAGAGAATAAAGGAGAAGTTACAAAAGGATTACGGTATTTATATATCCAGGCGGACAATAAGTAAATACAGAAAAGAATTAAAAGTCCCATCATTGAGGAGAAGAAGATGAATGGTTATTCTCTAATTTTAGACATTCTCCGTCGAGATTTCCAATATTCTAAATTAAAAGACATAGGAACATCGTCAATAGAGTGGGATATTTTTTTAGAAGGAGCATTTCGGGAAGGGGTAGCTGGTTTTATATTCTCTAGATTAAGAAATGACAGTGTAAAGAACTATTTCCCAGAGAATGTCTTGATAAGGTTGGAAGAATTTTATCTTACTAATTTAGGAAGAAATACTATTATATATAAAGAGTTAGAGAGTATTTTTAAGTCTCTGAACGAAGAAGGAATTATTTGTTTTATTAACCGAGGGGCGTACTTTTCAAAGTATCTTTATTGCGATTTAGGAATAAGGGCTATGGCAGATGTTGATATGGTGATTTTTGACGAGGATTTGGAGAGATTTAAGAATGTTGTCTTAAACATGGGGTATGGTTATTTTGATAGGTATCCTTTCTTCTTTTATAAGAATGGTTGCTATATTGATTTGCATCTGAATAAGCCGGGATTCTGGAGGGTGGATAATTGGCCTTGCGGTTTTACAATTAAAGATATAGAGATTCAAAGAAGAAGCCTTCCTTTAGAAAACAGTTTGTCCAATATACGGGTGTTTGACGTTTATGACTTTATTCTAGGGTGCTGCCAACATCTTCAGGAGCATTCCTTTTCTAAGCTTATATGGTTTATAGATGTGGCCAAGCTTATAGAATCAAAGGGAAGTGATTTTGAATGGAAAGTTTTAGAAGAGAGGGCAGAGAATTTTAATCTTAAAAAACCCTTTTATTTTGTGATAGAATATCTTACAAAGAATAATTTAGTTTCCTTGCCACATTATATAAATAGGAAATACGTTGCTTTGAATTTTATAGAAGAGAAAAGCTTAAGCCTCATTGTTGCTAACAAAAGAAATTATGTATGTGGGTGGATGTTGTTTCTTTTTCTTGCAAAGGGGATGAAGGATAAGTTTAATTTATTAAGAAAGATATTGTTTTTAAAAAAAGAGTATATTCCTTTATCTAAAGAGCCAGGTTTTTCTTCTTATTTGAGACGCTTTCTGGGTATTATAGGGTATATTCTAAGAATGGCTATAGTGCTTGTTATGGTGTA
>QMQO01000058.1 GCA_003650545.1 Candidatus Woesearchaeota archaeon
AAAGACACAACAGCACCAAAAATACACATCATCTTTCCATCTGTAAATAACACAAAAATAACTTCTCAAGACACGATTAGATTCGAGATCAGTGATTATAATATGTCAACCCATGTTTATGTTGATGATCCTGATGGGCAACATGATGCTGAAGGAGTTTTTCCATTTTTCACAATTCCTGCAAATTGGGATACTAGTGATGGTTTAAAACAAATTATAATTCATGCAAATGACGGACAGTTCGAAGTAAATCGAACCATTTATGTTGATCTACAAAACGATATATTCGGCTATTTGGATGCTTCTGAGCAGAATGCTGAAGATGTTGAGACTAAGATGAATAATGTAAGTAGAGCGGTAGCTGTTGTTACGGACGAATCTAAACAAGATGCATATGAAAAACTCAACTTTATGAAAGAATTGAATGAATCTTTAACTAATTTGACTATTCTTAAGAATAACATAACCTCTATTAAAGAAAGCACTTTAGATAATGTAACCAAGATTGCATTATTGAATGCAATAAGAGCAAAGATTGAAGATCTTTTAGATAATACACCAGCAGATGTAGATATCTTAGAAGAGGATTCTGGTTTAAACACAACATTTCAAAATACTGATGAGCTTGATGCTGTTCTTTCAATAGCAGGAAACTTAAACAAAGTTGATACTTCTGTAAACACCAGAATCCAAAGTGTCAAGAAAAAATATCTTTCTGGCAAAGAGGAAAATACCACTGTTGTTTCTACTAAAGCAATCTATAATGGCACAGAATATGACGTTGGGTATTTTTCCGATAAGCTTAATACAACAAAAGCGCGAACAGATGGAGTGAGAGCTACGTTGGCTACAAACGGGAGTTCTATCTTTGTTGTACTTGGTTTGGATAAGAATGTAACAACTATTGCTCTAACTGGTATCTGTAATGGTGGTGCAAGCACCTGTGATCTGCAAGGCTTGAACAAAAGTAAGATTGATTTTACCGAGCCTGAAAACTCTACATTTAGTGTAGTGGAAGCAGATCCAATAGTGAAGTGGAGCTTTAGTGCAGCTGGTAGTGGAAGCACTAGCACGGGTAGTGATACAAGTGATACGTCTCAAAGTACAAGCTCATTAATATATACAGGAATGATCGAGTTACAAGAAATCAATAAGTGGGATGTTATTAGGGCAAATGAGCCAACGTTTATGACATTGACTAAAGCAGTTGTTATAACAGAACTAGAGTTTATAGTTAAAAGAGAGCTGAGTGATATATACATTAAGATAAGCAAGCTTACAAAGAAACCTACGATTTTAGATACACCAGCTAAGAAGGTTTACAAATATCTTCAGATCGATTCGAATATTGATGATGAAGATATAAAATCTGCAACAGTTTCATTTGAGGTTGCCGATGCCTGGTTTAAAAATAACGATATTAATCCTGATACCATTGTGCTTTTCCATCATGATGGAAAGAATTGGGAGGAATTGCCTACGTCAAAAACAGGTAAAACGGATTATAGTTATACCTATGAGGCAACCACAAAAAAATTCAGCTATTTTGCTGTTGGTGTGAGTAAAGCCAAAATAGCACAAATGGCAGAATCTGCTTCAGAGGAAGTGATTGATATTGGTACACCAGACAAAAATGAGGGGGAAGACGAAACCAGTGGGGATATCGATATCATAGGAGGGGTTGTTGGGAAAAGGAGTCGTGCTTCAATAGTTGTTGTGATTCTTCTTGCAATTGTTGTTGTTGGAATAGCGGGAGTGTTTATATATAAAATGTCTATATATAGAAAAAGTTATTATAGAAAAAGTTATAAAAAAGTAAGAAAGAGGTGAAAATATAATGAAAAAAATATTGATGTATCTATTGTCGTCTGTTTTGTTGGTTTTATTCATGATGATTGCAGTAGATACCAGTTTAGCAACAGATATCAGTCTAGAGATTAATGATCAATCAACCAATCAATTAGTGCAGCTTCAGCACGGTGGTGTTTTCAGGGTTAAGCTTAAGGTTGCGCCGGGTATCGATATATCCCGGTTGGATATTTCTTCAGATAATAAGATGGTTGAAGCGTTATTAAAAGAAAAACTAAATATCCTTGATGAGTTTGCTGTCTCGGATCAAGAGCAAGTGTTAAAAAAGGATGTTGCACTGCCAAGTACCTTACCTGCTGGCAAGTTTTTCGTTAACGTTAACATTAATTATGTTAAAAATGGCAAAAGCTTTTTTGTGAAACAAAAGAACAGATTTATTGTTGTTCCAAAGAGTATAAGCTCAAGATTAATGGGCTTTGCTTCAAAGCATCTACCCGGTGATGTTGCTCTGGAAATTTTGAATGTACTAGAGCCAAAGAAAATAAAACGTTTAAACAAGGAAGTTGAAGAGAAGGATATTAAGGGTATGGGTGTAACGCTAAATCAGCTTCAGAAGATTAAGGAGATGACAGTAGAAGAAAAGATTATCAAACAGGATACTATTGAAACTGCGGTGAACAAGGCAATGTCAACACGCGCTAAAGAAGCTATTCAGGCAATGGCAAAAAAGAAATCTAGACCAATAGTGAAAAAGTCAGTTTCTATATACAAAGTCAAGGGCCAAGAGAAGAGCTATATTAATAAGATTGTTGTTAGTGTGACTTCTGATAATGGTATGAACTCTCTTGAGCTAGTCGAAATCATCCCTAAGTCTGTTGCGGAGAGCGCTGGCTTGCTTGTATTTTCAGAGAGGCCACTTATTCTTGAAAGTGACCCTATTGTGAAATGGAGTTTCAATAATCTGCCTAAAGACGAGACAAAAGACTTTAGTTATACAGTTAAAACTACTGAACCTGTAGATGAAACTCAATTAACAAGTGTTGCTGTTGGTAAGAATCCCGGTTTAACAGCTAGATTGGTGAGATGGGAGCTTGAGAAAGGGATGTCTGCCTGGATTGTAACTGGTATAATATTCTTACTGTTAATAGTGGTAGTGTTTATCGTGTTGCCTGTAGCGTTATTTAAGAAGAGAAGGTTGAAGAGGCTAAGTTTGAAAGAAGAAAAAATCCAGAAAAAATAAAAAAGAGCTGAAAGAAGAATAGGTAAAGAATAGGTAAAGAATAGGATGGATTATTTGAGGACTCTATTGGAGGAATCATAGAGTTCTCTGGTTCCTATAAGGATTCATATAAAATTAACTCTATTAAAAAAGGATTTAACATTGTGGGGAGACTTGATGAAGTATAGAGTATTAAATACCAAAGAAAAGAAAAAGGTTCTAGAGCTTTTAGAGCAACGGTTTGGTTTTGATGATAAGTTAGGTTATACTTTTTTGCAGAGCGCAGCAAAGATCTACTTGGCTAACAGAGAGTTATTTGACTTTGATATAGAAAGTTTGAGGATTAACAATTTAGGCGTTTATTTCTGTGAGATAATAGGCCAGGATGTTAGGCTTAGTGTTGAAGGTTCTCAGTTGATAGGACCTAAAGCTAAGAAGAATGTTGTTGAACTGAATAGTGATGAGTTTAACGCTTGGTTGAAAGGCATGAATATTAATGTCGATGTTGATTACGATGGTTTTGTTATAGTCAAACATGGCAATGACTATGCAGGTTGTGGTAGGGTGAAAAATAATGAATTAAAAAATTATTTACCCAAAACCAGAAGGATAAGTAAGGAAGCTTAGCCATTCAAGCTTTTCAATATATTCAAAACATCTCTAATCTGAGTTGTAGAAAAATCAACACAACTAAAATCGCCTTTATGCTCTTCTGCCCATTTGCCATGTTTAAGCCATATTGTTGTTAATGCTAATTTTTTAGCAGATACCAAATCAACAGGAGGGCGATTGCCGACCATGATACATTCAACAGGATTGACATCTAGCTCATTCAAAGTCTTTTCAAATATTTTTAATCCAGGCTTGTTTAACCCAACATCGTCTGATGTAAGTATGACATCGAACAGCTTGTTTAAACCGAGCTTCTTGATGCGCTTCATTTTTATCTCTTTCTTACCATCAGAATCTGATATGAGAGCCAACTTTATTTTCATCTTCTTTAAACTTTTTAGAGTCTCTTTTGCTTTTGACACGAGCCTAACTTTAGACGAAATAGTCTTCCAGTATAAATTTACTAGTTTCTTGATATAGTCAGCATCAACCTTGATGTTTAGATTCGAAAAGGCTTCCCTGAACCATTTATCTCTAGAAAGGTCTTTTGGGTTTAAACTATGGCCTGAATATTTTGCGTCAATTCTGTTGATCTCTTCAACAATTTTTTTAGCATCGTCCTTAAATTTTTTATTTAAGAACTTCTCTAATTTTGTGTCTAGATGTTTTCTTACGCTTTCCCAATCTTCAATTGTGTTATCGAAATCAAATATTATTGCAGATATAGGGATTTTTTCTAGTACGACCGTGATTTTTGTGTCTGGCACCTGAAGGTTTTGAATAAGTTCTCTATTTAAGTCTGAAGCGGCTTTGTTCGCTTTGACACATAATGTTTTTGCATCTATATAGTTTGATTTCCTGATGATGATTTCTGTTGGATCACTCAATTTTAGATTCTTATTTCCGTAAGCTACTATAATTTCTTCTTTACCATTGGCTTCAATGGTTATTGCTATCTTTGACGTTTTTAATACTGATTTGAAATCTCCTAGGTCCTGTAATGAATGAGAAGCAGAAACGCCAGCATAGCTATCACCGCCTTTTGTTAGATAGTTATCTGTTGTAAATGCGATATTTGTTTTGTTTGTGCAAGTTATATTTCTATGTCCGCTGGCCCTAAACTCGAACTTCATAGAATTCAAATCAGATCTTCTATCTTTTTTTCAGACTTTCCCTTACCTTTTTCTGTAATTTCTTTTGCTTCTTTTGCAAGGTCAATTCCGAGCTCTTTTAGGGCCTTTATATGCATCTGCATTAGTTGTTCTACAATCTGTAGAATCTTTAACATCTCTTCTCTTTCTTTGGCCAGCGTTGAAAGGGCACCTTTGTGGAAACCTATTTGTTCGTCTTTGCTAACTTCTTCTTTTTTTACTCTTGCCATTTGTTCACCTTCTTTCTTTATCTTTTTTATCTTTTAGTGTTATATTTTATTTTATTTATATGTTTTTCTTATTCTGAATGAGCGGTGAGAATCTTCAAGTTATAGCAACTGCGACAATGCTGTATTCTTAGCTATTAGAAACTGCTCTTACGCTTGACTTTGTCAACCAAGAAAAAAAAGTGTCGGTCTTGTGCTAATGCTCTGCTAATACTATATTGCTAAATATTTTAAAACTTACTTACAATTTATAGCTAATTATACTTATTTATAATTTATAGCTTAATATTAGTAAACTATTAGTAAACTAAAAACTTATATCACTGGAAGTGCATTGCATTTTAAATTCATTACATTTAAAGGATACCTTGGGCTTTAGCCCAACGGAACATCCTTTCCTCCGTTAGTTCTATATATTTGTAAATTAAATGAAAGAGTGCGCAGCGAAAATTTCGGCGCACTCAACTT
>QMQO01000059.1 GCA_003650545.1 Candidatus Woesearchaeota archaeon
AGAACCTGCAGAGCCACCAGCGCCAGTATTATTACTATCTCCATCTTCTTTGTATCCACCGGCATGGCAACACCAAATTGAGATTTGTTTTTCAATATTTATAGTTTGTTACAAAATTCCCTTATTTCCCGTTTTCCCTAATCTACACTTCTGCACACAAGCCATATCCCTAATCACTTTCCAGCTCGTATCTTTTTAGCTTTGCATATATAGTTACACCAGGATGTTCTTTCATGAATTTTTCTGCTTCCTCTGTTGTCATGATTATCTTCTTGTTGTCAAGGTTTGCAATCCATATTATCTTGTTGCTTCCAGGCTTTTTCACTATCCCTTTTGCTTCAGGTTTTGGTTTGTACCACCTGCCCTTCATCCATAACCCCATCCTTTTGTATTTATCTAAATCTTCCAGTTTGCAAACGAATATTTTAAAATCGCCGACTTTACCACTCTCTACCTTCCCTCCAAGGCTTTTACACTTTGTTTCGAAGTCTTTATCTTCAGTCATGCTTCCAACCATATATGCCTACTGGAATGGCTGATAACATCAACAGCACTCCTATCGGATTTTTGGCTATCGGTTCAGGTATCTCGAATTCTGGTGGTTGTGGCTGTGGAGGTTCTGGAGGTAACGGAATCATAGTGACAGCAACATAAGTTAGATGACTGCCAATCTTTATTGTTCTTACTCCAGTATCATAGTAGCCATCCTTCTTAATCTGGATTGTGTGTTCACCTGGTGATACTACGACTTTATGTGTAGTGTATTTATTACCATCAACATATATCTCTGCATCGATGTGTTCCTCTGTTTCTAAATCGAAGATTTTGAAATAGATGGATGAAGAAGAATATATGTTTCCACCTTCAATACCTACAAGGGATTGTGTCTCGTTTCTGGCTAACTGTTTAAAGGTGTTTACAATCCTGTCTATTTCTGTCTGGTTCAGATGATAAAGAGATGCCACGCTTCTCCATCGTTTAAGGTATGGTGCTGTTATGATTTTGGCATTGTACCTGTAATAAAATGTATCACATTTATCTAATTTCTTTGTGGAAAAATGTTTTATTTCGATAATCTCTTCTTCTGATAGCGTGGCTATAGATGTCGTTGTCATTAAAATACCAGCAACAAACAATATCACCGCTATACCAAGTATCAACTTGTTCATGGTTCTGGAATTGATGCATTCATATATAAAATTATCGAGGGAATTGGATTAAACGGGAAAATGGTATTATCCCAAACTTGCCCACCACTTTTGTTTTCTGATGATGATAAAGGCTAAGATGGAAGATGCAACTACAATTACAACTATAACAGGTAACAGTGCTAATAAAAACAGCTTCCAGTATAGCCTATCCACAGCTATGGTAAATATTGGGATTCCCGCACCCCATTCGTTTCGTTTGCCTTTGATATAACAGGATTCTTCCAATGCTTCTTTAACTGCATTTACAACTATCTCTTTGTCCCAGAAATATAGAGTCTTTGTCAAATCATATATTCCTCTATTCTTAGAAATCATTATGGCAATTCCACCTGCGACAAAGGGCGTCGAAAATGATGTTCCTGAGAGAACGTGTTCTTCTGTTTTGCCCCACGGCAGGCGGATGGATTCGCCAGGAGCAACCACATTTGGTTTGTCTTGCCCAAGATACCCTCTGCTTGACCACCTACACAACACATCATCCTGAAGATTTCTTATGGTCTGCCTTGGGTCTTCAGCACCAACTGCAATAACATCTGGTGCTATCGCTGGAGAAAGTATCGAACCTTCCTGACCGATGTTACCAGCCGATGCAACCACTATGATTCCATTCTTTACAAGTTCCTCAGCTTTTTTGACAAGCGGGTCGTTTTCAACAGGATATGCACCAGCGGATATTGATACAATATCCGGCTTGAATGCCTTTGCCATATCCATTGCCTTGAGAAACATCTCTGTGGTTGTCTCTCCTTTATCATCGAAGGCTTTTATTGAAATTACTCTGTAATTTGTAACTTTTGTATCGAGAATATACAGAAGTATCGAACCTACAGCAGTTCCGTGACCATATCTATCCTCTGATGAGTATAAACCAGGTGTACGATATCTCTGAATCTTACTCATATCTAAGAGGTAACCCTCAACATTAAATGTTCTGTCATTGCATCCCGTATCTATATAAACCACCGTAACTTTGTCTGATGATGGAGTTATATCGCTTATTCTAAGTAAATCGCACATCTGCTTTATCGTGTAACCTCTCGGATACTCTGGTCTTTCAGGTATAGGGATGTATGGGTTCTCGCCTTCCACCCCCATAACTCTAACAACGCCTGCTGTTGTTGATTTTTCCCCCATTGGATTTGTTACTGACAGCGTAACCGTGTATATTCCTGGTTTTTCATATACATGTATTGGATGTTGTTTTGTTGATGATGTACCATCTCCAAAGCTCCAGAACCATGCCACGGGGTTACCTAAGCTTTTGTCTTTGAACAATATGGGTTCATCTACCTTTGGAAATGGAGGTTCTACCTTGAAGTCAGCTAAAACACTACCAACCGAGATGTTTAGCCACTGAGTGGTTTTGGATAAATTAACTTCTCCAATTGCTGAGCCTGTGAAATCTCCAGAAACCGCTACAACTTTTATCGTATCCCCGGTACTGCCAGATATAGAGGTGGCATACATTCCCTTTGAGTTTGTTGTTGTTGTGCTTGTTTCTCCAGTATTCACATTTGTGACATATACTGTTGCACCTGAAATCCTTGTAAAATTGTATGTAACAATACCGGCTACGCCGACTGGTTGTCTGAATAATTCTGTTGTAGCTGTTGTTAGTGAAAGATTGAGCCATTGAGTTGGTCTTGATAAATTTACTGTGGTTGTATTTTCTCCAGATAATGTTAATGCAACTGCTCTCAGTACATCTCCATTGTCTGCATACAACGATGCAACATATATACCCTCTGATGTTGATGTTGCAATGTCTGTTTCATTTGTGTTGAGATTTGTTACTATTATTATTGCATTGGGTAAAGGTTGGCCATTAAGATACACAAATCCAGCAACGCCAACAGGCTGGCGGAGGGCGAAAGAGTGTGGGATAAACAAGAGGAGGAGCAAGAGGAGGATTGTTATTGGTTTTTTTATGTCCACCATGGCTTTCGCCTTTTCCATAATACAATAGCCACTATAACAACTATTGGTATTGAAATTAACCACCACCAGTTATAACTTTCTCCCTCTGGTTGTTGTTTTTCTTCAGGATTGAGGAGAAAGGTCACCCTACCATCATTAACAAAATCCATCCTTTTTGTTTCTATCTGTGAGCCATAGAAAGCTTTTATTTCATAAGAACCTGATGACACTTCTACTTCAGCAACTCCGCTATTGTTTGTGTATACCACCTGCACAAGTGTATCGTTCTGGTAAATCTCTACTTTTGTGTCTGACAATGGGTTTCCATTTTTATCTTTGACCTCTATAAAAAGCGTTATGTTGGTTTTTTCTGTCTGGTTGGATGTAGTGGTTTCGTTTGTATCCGAAGGTGGCTCTTGGCTTGTCTCTAAAGGTGCTATGTAGATGGTTTTCTGGCAGATGTCTATATAGCCTTTTGAGTCCATAACAATTAAAGAAATTGTGAAATTGCCGGCTTCTGTAAATGTATATTGAATAGAATGACCTGTAAAGTTTTGTTCATCTATTCTCCAGTTTGTGGATACAATATCCCCATCTGGGTCTGAAGATACATCTATAAAGGTGATGGTTTCGTTTACTCTTGGGTTTTCAGGACTCCATACAAAGTTGGCGGATGGCGGGCTTGATGATGGTGGAACTGGTGGTGGTGGAGAGGAAGAAGTGGTTGATATTGAAAAATTGATGTAATGTGTTGTTCTGTTGAGATTTACGATGATATCTTTTACATAAGTTTCTCCACCATAGTTTACCGTAGCTCTAATTTTATGACCGTCTTCCCCGCCTATTGCACACACAAACCATCCATCTTCTCCATTTTGTGCTTTTCTTGTATATGCTGTTGTTGTCTCTCCAGTATTCAAATTTTTGATATTTACAACTATGTTGTTTGTTGGGTTGCCATCTATAAGTATTCTACCAGCAATGCCAATTGGCATAAGTAATGCTTTAGCTGATGGTATCATGAGTGTTGCTAAAATAACAATACATACAATCTTCTTCATATTATCCTCCTATAACAATATTTCTCGTGTCTGCAAGATTTACAACTATACAATCATATGGTTCAATTTCAAAAATGTCTCCAGAGAGACCGAAGTTATAGGATAGCCATGTTTCATTTTGTAAATCGTATTTGAAGACCCAGTCTCCGCTCTGTAAACCTATTTCATCTATATCACATGATAAAATCTTTGTATCATCGCTCCATGAAAGATAGTGATAACCTTTCTGCAAGACTTTTGTCTGGGTCGTATTTACCTTCTCTGTTACGTCTATAGTTAAAGTTCTGCTATTTGATATTACCACAACCACCACATCCCACGGGTTGATTTCAAAGTTATCTCCAAGTTTTACAGTATCATTGTATTTCCAAAGGCTCATCCACTTGTTGGATGTCTCGTTGAATTTGTGTATCCATTCTCCTTTGTTTAGATTCAACAAATCCATTAGAGCTGATGCGTTTGTGGTTGTGTTGAGATGGTATGCAACGTAGTTTATGCCTATGTGGTTTGGTGAGAGGTCTAATGTGAAATTTCTCTTAACAGGGAGATTGACTGTATAGGTGTTGGATATATCAAAAGTTTCGTTATATACCCAAAGAGTTACATTGTATATGTTACTTATATTGAATGCGTAGGTCAAGTTAAATGGTGAATGTGTTCCATTTGGAAAAGTCTGTTCTGCAACGGTTATACCATCAATAATCCACTTAGTATGAGTAGATATGGATGAAATATCTGTGAATAAAATTGGTTGTTTGTTTACAGGATATGAGTATGTAAAGTAACAGGGTATGGGTTTTCCAAGTTCTAACTCTGCCATTGTTTTGGTCTCTGTATTTCCGGCAGAGTCTGTCGCTATTGTGTAGAATTGATAATAGCCCATTCCATCTGGGAAGGTAAAAGTCCAGTTCCAAGGAGATGATGAAATCGTCTCAAATAGTGTCCAGTCTGACCATGTTGAGTTATCAAGGCTGAAGCGGTAGTATAAGGATACTTGCTTTAATTCCAGATTATCGGATGGAGTGGAAGTTATGTTTGTTGTTTGATTTTGCCAATAAGCATCTGGATATATTGAAGATATGGATGAGGTTGGTGATGTGATATCATAACCTGCTATTTCATCTGCTGTTGCTGGTGCTGATTCTTTATTGCCTGCATTGTCTTCTGCCATTGTATAGAATTGGTAGTAACCCTCCCCATCAGGAAAATCAAATGACCAACTCCATGGTGAA
>QMQO01000060.1 GCA_003650545.1 Candidatus Woesearchaeota archaeon
ATGGATGAGTTAATCCGGATAGCCGATGAGAGGATGTATAAAGAAAAGAAAAAAAAGAATAAGAAGTAACGTGCCAAGTGGTTCTTCTGACAATATAGATTTCCACTTTCGTGGGAATAACAGAAAGGGGATGGCTCGAATAACAGAAAAAGGATTGCGGGAATGACCATAGATCCACCAAGGGCTGACCCATTTTTGTTTTTTTTGGAAAAAAGAGAGTTTTTGAAAAGTATGTAGTATCTTATATATATAGGTAAGTTAATGTAAAAATTTTAGTGGGGGTACTTTTAATTTTAGAAAAATATTAAAAATTTAAAAAATAAAATAAATAGGAGGTAAAGAAATGGTAAATGAAAACAGAAAAAAAACAAAAGAGCAACTTATAAGTGAGATAGCAACACCTGTTATTATACTTTGGCAAGATATTCTAGCGATTCCTATTGTAGGGACAGTAGATTCAAAAAGGGCTCAACAAATAACGGAGGTAATACTAAACAAAATATTAGTAACACAGTCAAAGGTAATTATATTGGATATCTCGGGGGTACCATTTGTGGATACTGCAGTAGCCAACCATCTTTTAAAGATTAGCCGGGCAGCCAAACTCATGGGATGTGATTGTGTTATCTCTGGTATGTCTCCAGCGATAGCCCAGACCTTAGTTCGTTTGGGAATTGATGTGGGAGATATTATTACCACAACTAGTTTAAAGGATGCCCTTGTTTTGTCATTTAATAAATTAGGTTATGAGATAAAAGCAAAGAAGAAATAACGAAGAAGTGGTAAGACATGGACGAGTGCAGATGTTTATGTACATCTGCGGAGCAATCTGTTCCAATCTGTGAAAAGCTGTATCAATATGCATGATAAGGAGAGATATTTATGGAAGATAAAATTAGTTTATCCAGGGTAGCAATGCATATTTCCCGGGGGTGTCTTATTGTCCCTATCCAGATTGAGCTCTATGATGAAATCATACTCCGGATTCAGAAAGATATTTTGGAAAGGGTAAAAGAGACAGGTGTAAAAGGGGTAATTCTCGATATCTCAGGGGTAGAAATAATAGACTCCTTTTTAGCTCAGGCAATATGCGATACAGTGAGAATGGCTTCTATATTGGGGGCTGCAACAGTCCTTACCGGTCTTAAGCCGGAGGTTGCAGCTTCGATTGTTGATCTGGATATTGAGTTTAAAGATATCAAGACTGCTATGAACCTTGAGGCAGGATTCCAGATATTAGAGCCCTTAATAAGACCAAAAGAAGAACCAGAAGAGATTGAAAAAAATGAAAAAATTGAACAACTAAAAAGAGAGACTGATGAGACACAAGAAGCTCAAATTGATGAGGATGAAGAGATAGAAGAAGAGGATAGTTACGAAAATGAAGAACGAAGAAAAACGGATTAAGATATCTGAAGAGATCGATATTGCTAAGGCTGCTTTTGAGGGAAAACTTTTAGCATGGACAGTTGGGTTTAAAGAGACTGGACAATATATGATTGCTACTGTAATCTCTGAGCTTGCTCGAAATATATTTATCTATGCCTTAAGGGGAGAAATTATTATAAAAATTATTGAGAAGAATAATAAAAAAGGACTTGAGATTATTGCTCAGGATAAGGGTTCCGGAATAAAGGATATAGGACAAGCTATGAAAGATAATTTTAGCACCTCAAATGGTTTAGGTTTAGGGCTTCCGGGAGTTAAGAGAATAATGGATGAGCTTGTAATAGATGCTAAAGCAGGAGTGGGAACCAAAATTACGGCAAGAAAGTGGATCTAATTTAAGAGTCTATAACAAACGGAGTGAAAAAATGATTGAACTCGGTAAAATCCCTATAAAGGATAACTCCTCTATAGTAGAGGCAAGAAATAAAATTCATCTCTTGGCGAAAGACTTGCGATTTAGTTCTATGAGTGCCACCAGACTGGCTACTATCACTTCGGATTTAAGCCGTAATATTTATCAAGAAAGCATAGAATCTAGTCTAACGGTAAGCTTTGAAGAGAGGAAAGGTATATTCGGATTAGTCCTTATCTTTCAAGGCAAGAGGACAGATTTAAACATTAAGCATACTGAACTCTTTTTTGATAATTTACAAATAGTGTCTACCAAAGATGGGCTGCAAAAAATTAAGGCCTTTAAATATATCCCGGATCCTGAATTCAAACCTACCAAAGAATTTATCGATATGGAGAAAGAAAGACTTATCCGTCTCTCCCGGGAAGAATTATTCAATGAAGTCAAGAAGAAGAATGAACAACTTTTAAAAATCCTTGATGAGCGTAAAAAGATGTGGGAGGAGCTACAAAATGCACATGCCAGTTTAAATATGGCAAAAGCAGAGGTAGATAGAAAAGTAAGAATAAGAACACAACAATTTCAAAAAGCAAAAGAAGAAGCTGAGCGAGCAAATCAGATGAAATCTATCTTTCTGGCAAGTATGAGCCATGAATTACGTACTCCACTCAATTCTATAATCGGTTTTACCGGTATTGTTTTACAAGGATTTGCCGGAGAATTAAATGATGAGCAAAAGAAACAACTGGAAATGTCTTACGAAAGCGCAAAACATCTGCTTTCTCTTATCAATGACCTCCTGGATATCAGCAAGATAGAATCAGGAGAATTAAAGCCTGACATTGAAGAATTTAATATTGCTGAGCTAGGGATAGAGATAAGAGATTCTTTTATGATTATGGCAGAAGAGAAAGAACTTGAACTTATCTTCAACATCCCGGATATAAATATATTTAGTGATAAACGGCGGGTCGAACAGATTCTGTTAAACTTGGTGAGTAATGCCCTTAAATTTACAGCAAAGGGCAAGGTAGAAGTAAAAGCGCATAAAAAGGATGAAAATATAGAAGTCATAGTAGAGGATACCGGTATCGGGATAAAGAAAGAAGACTTTCACAAATTATTTCAACCTTTTGTGCAGTTAGAATACACTATTACGGAGAAGGCCGGAACCGGTCTTGGACTATATCTCACTAAAAATTTAGTCCAACTCTTAAAAGGTAGAATTCAGATGGAAAGTAAATATGGAAAGGGAAGTACATTTACCTTTATATTACCTATCCAATATAAGGGATAAAAAAATGGAAAAAAATGGAAAGAAAAAAATATTAGTAGTAGATGATGATAAAAAGAGCAGATACCTCGTCTCCTTCCTCCTTGAAAAAGAAGGTTTTGAGATAATTATGGCCACCAATGGCTTGGAAGGAATAGAAGCTGCCGAGAAGCAACAGGTAGATTTAATTATTATGGATATAAAGATGCCCAAAATGGATGGCCACGAAACAACCAGAAGGATTAGAAGATTAAAAAAGTATAAATCCATTCCCATTATCGCCTTAACTTCCTATGTAATAACGGAAGACAAAGAAAAAGCTCTAAAAGCTGGTTGTACTGGGCATATGTCAAAACCGATAGCCCCGGAAACATTTATAAGTGAAATTAAAAAATTCCTGGAGGTGAAAGATGAGAAGAGTAATAGTAGTTGATGATGCAAAAGAGAATAGATATTTATCACAGAAAATTTTAGAAGGATACAATTATACTGTGGAGACAGCCAGTAATGGAGTCGAAGCACTGGAGATAGCACGTAAGAAACCACCTGATATGATTATTACTGATACTCTGATGCCCAAGATGGATGGCTTCCAACTATGCCGGGAACTAAAAAAGGATGAAAAACTAAAAGGTATACCTGTCTTGTTCTATAGCGCCACCTATACTGATAAAGAATCAGAAAAACTTGCTTTAGGTATTGGGGCAGTAGGGTATATTGTAAAACCTCAGGAGCCCGGTGTGTTTATTAAAATCTTAAATAAAATATGGGATAAATATAGCAAAGGAGAAATTAAACCGACCGAAAAGCCCTTGGAAGAGAAAGTCTACATGAAAACGTACAATGAGCGTCTAATACGGAAACTCGAGGATAAAATGCTTGATTTAGAAAAATCAGAAAAGCGTATCAAGTATTTATACAGTGTACTTAATGCCGTCCGAGGGGTCAATCAGTTAATTGTAAAAGAGAGGGATAAAGGTATTCTTTTACAAAAGGCCTGTGATATCTTGATAGGAGCACGGGGTTATAATGCTGCCTGGTTAGG
Organism: Candidatus Woesearchaeota archaeon; assembly: GCA_003650545.1. Classification (GTDB taxonomy): domain Archaea; phylum Nanobdellota; class Nanobdellia; order Woesearchaeales; family B72-G16; genus B72-G16. The sequence goes on from QMQO01000060.1 coordinate 4,120, forward strand.
GCTTTTAAAAGACGAAAACACCTTTGGTGTTGTAGTAGGTTCTCCTCCCAAGGGAGATGTCTCTCGTTTCTGTAAGCAGATGCTAAAGGGAGATAATCCGCCTTGTATCGAAAGAACTTTTATTCAGAAGGTTCCCTTTACGGTTATGGAAAGACCCCGAGACTGTGAGGGTTGTATCTTAAAGAGCACCTATCCTGGAAAAGAATCTGTAATCATGCGTATTGCCTATAATGGTAAGCTTTTGGGGTTGCTTATCCTATCGCTTGCCCCGAGTATATCCGTTAAAGATGAAGAGAAATACCTTTTAATAGAGGTAGCTAATGATATTGCCTTCGGTCTCCACAATATAGAAATGGAAGAGAAGGATAAAATATTAAAACAAAAACTTCAATTGAGTTACCAGAAACTACAAAAAACTATGGAAGGCGCCATCAATACAATAGCCAAAATAGTAGAAACTAAAGACCCTTATACTTCCGGACATCAACAAAGAGTCTCCAAACTTGCGGAGACTATTGCCCGAAAGATGAAACTTCCTCAAGAAAAGATTGAAAGAATAAGAATATCCTCTTTAGTTCATGATGTAGGAAAAATCAGTGTACCGGCAGAAATCTTAAATAAGCCCACCAAATTAACCGAAATAGAATTTAATTTAATTAAAGACCATTCCCAAGCAGGCTATGATATATTAAAATTGATAAAATTTCCCTGGCCAATTGAAAAAATTGTCCTCCAACATCACGAAAGATTAGAGGGTTCAGGATATCCCCGGGGACTCAAAGGTGAGGATATAATTATAGAAGCCAGGATTATAGGAGTAGCTGATGTGGTGGAGGCAATGTCTTCTCACCGGCCTTATCGCCCGGCTCTTGGAGTAGGTGCAGCTTTGGAAGAAATCTCTAAAAATAAAGGTATCCTCTATGACCCGGAAGTAGTAGATATTTGCATTAAATTGGTTAGAGAAAAAGGATTTGAATTCTAATTTTAAATTTACTTCAGAAGGCTGGCTCGGGTTACGGCTTTAGTGCCGAATTTTTCTCTGATTTTATCTAAAGACCGAGTAAGTTGTTCCAATTTATCACCTTTTTCATCCTCTTCTTTGCTTAAGAATTTCAATTGCTTTCTTTCATTTCCCGAGGTAAGATTGGAGAGTTTTATTCCCAAAAGTCTGACCCCGCCTTTTTTATGCCTTACTTTATCCAGGAGTTTTGCAACAGTTTTAAAG
>QMQO01000061.1 GCA_003650545.1 Candidatus Woesearchaeota archaeon
CATCAGGATGTATAGATGAGGATGGGATTTTGTATAATGCAACAGGCAATAGAACAGCATTATATCAGATGACAGGAGGCAGAACACCGAATTTGACTATTAATCAAACCGACCTATCGAATTTTATAAAAGATTTTTGTAATGATACAGGCGTTTGCATGGCAATGGTCTGCCAAAATAAATCAATAGGGCCATGGTGGCATCTATGGTGGCAGGAAACAACATTAAAAGGCGGACAATGCTGGATTATAAAAGGTAATGCAACAGGTGGAGAAACTATTGATGATCTAAAAGATGATTTAGATAGTGAGTATGCGCCTTTTAGAATAGGCGCCGGCTCTTCATTTTTAGACGGGATAATAAACGATTATTATACTAACTGTACTGCAGGAATGAAGGCAAAATGGCTGTTTTCAACATCTGATAATAGAATTCATCCACATCCTGATAGAGAAAGATTAGAAAGGATTTTAGAAAGAAATCAAATGCCCATAATTGTCATTCCAAAAGGCGAGGCTGATCTGTCTTTTACAAATGACCCTCCTGCATATATTGGATCAAGTCAAGTTGGTAGAGTTGATGAAGTTAGGAGATTAATAAATGATTCTTTTAAGGATAAAGACGGAAATACAATAGGACCAGTGATTATCATTTTAGAACAAGGGGCTGAATTATCTGATGCAGAATGTATTTTAGATGAAGCGTCAGTTATAAAAGAATCTTATCCAGAAGTTTTGATTGCTGTTGACCCACCAAAAGAAAATAGAACTGAGTTTTTGGATATTGTGATAAAAGGAGAAGGCGCCTCTGCTGTTCCTTGTAAAAATACTGCAACAGGAGAGATAAATTTTTCTTTTTGTGTTGATATGATAGCAGAAGATATTATATTTAATGATTATAAAAACTGCAACGGCCATTATGTTGCTGCGCAGGTGCTTTATGCCGGCTTGGGAAATTTAAGAGACTATAGAAAACCAACAATTATCTATTCTTTTGGCGGATATCCTGGAAATAATACAAACAACACATGCCAGTGGTTTGATACTGATATTGCAAATACTTATGAAACATTTATGAGAGATATTCCTGGTTTTGTGCATGCAGGCATATTAGGCATGCAGCAGTGCAGATTAACAAACGATACTGCTAATATCAATCCTTTATGCAATAACAGCAATTATTCTGTGCTAAGAAAGTTTTATGCACCCGGAGATCCTGATGAAGAAATCAGGCCTTTTAAGGTTTGGACTGTTAATTCCTGGGGATATGTAACTACTTCATCTCAATGCCCATTAATGTTTTCTGAAAATGGGGTAGGAACAGCCTGCTTAAAACTAATCAATCTACAATGGTTTAACCCTGATTATTTCTTAAATCCTCCAACAGAAGATGAACCATATGAAGAAAGATCATATTCAGATATTGAATACACATTTTATGACGATGATTTTGAGGAATTAAAACAGATAGGAGATGAAGCATTAGATTTAAACAATATTTATGAAGGCCATAATACATGCGTGCCTGCTTTTGTTTGCGGTGTTCATAAAAAATTTGGTGCTAGTCTTTTAGGAATTAGTGGTGGGTATGCTAGTATTACTAATGATGAGTGTGCTTTAAATCTGACTGTGGCTGGATATGCAGACAGATACGATTTGGATATTTATTTAATATATGCGATTGTTAATGTAGAAGGTGATGGGGATTTAAATAATAAAAGCCACGAATTTTACATGTCTTATAGGGAATGCCAGGAATTAATCAAGGAATATGAAGACCTTTCTTTTGGTGCAGACAATGTTAAAGATAGAGAACAGTGTTTAATCGCATTAGCATATTATGATTATTATAAAATAAAAGAATCTGGTGGAGAATACGGCGAATATGCTGAAGAACTGCTTAGGGGATTTAAGACGAATCCTGAGGGCCAAACATATTTTCTTCAGTACTTGAGTTATAAAAAAGATATGTTCCCAACAGATGCAAGAGACGCTCTTTATTATTATGCAGGTTATCTTCGGGCCTGTGATTGGTACTATAAGTATGAAAACAGATGTTTTGACTGATTAAAAAGATAAAAAGAAAAAAGTTTAGAACTTAAATTTTAAAGTTCTACTTTAATTTTCAGCTCTTTTTTGAGCTCTCTGTATCTGTTTCTAATTGTTACTTCTGTGACGCCTGCTACATCTGCGACTTCTTTTTGTGTTCTGCGCTCGCCGTATATTGCGCTGGATATATACACAGCTGCTGCTGCAACGCCTGTTGGGCCTCTTCCTGAGATTAGTCCTTTTTTAACTGCTTTTTTAAGAATTTGTATTGCTTTTTCCTGTACTTTTCCGCTAAGTCTTAAAGAAGCGCAGAATTTAGGTACATAGCTTCCTGGGTTTGTTAATGGAACTTCTAAATCCAATTCTCTTCTTATAAATCTGTATGCTCTGCCGATCTCTTTTTTCTCTAAACCAGCAACTCTTGCGATCTCGTCTAAAGTTCTAGGAATATTTTGCAGTCTGCATGTAGCATAAATAACAGCTGCAACAACACTTTCAATTAAACGCCCGCGTATAAGCTCTGCTTTAACGCATTTCCTATATAATAAAGCAGCACTTTCTCTGGTGCTGTCAGATAATCCTAAATATGAAGCAATTCTGTCCAGTTCTCCTAATGCAATTGCCAAATTTCTTTCCATAGAAGAGGCTATAGAAGCCCTTTTATGCCATTTTCTAATCCTATGCAACTGGGCTTGTTTTTTAGGTGATATCTTAGCTCCTCTAATGTCTCTATTATATTGATCAATCTCAGTTACTAAACCTTTATTAGGTCTCATATATTTGATAGGCGCTCCTCCTCTTGCTCTTTTGCTTCTTTGTTCAGCATCAAAAGCCCTCCATTCAGGACCTACATCAGCTATTTCTTCACTAACAACGCACCCACACTTCTTACAAATAAGCTCTCCTTTTTCATAATCCCTAATAAATTCTGTTGAACCACAATTTGGACATTTTTTCTTCATATTTTCACCTCAACACCTCAGCTTCTTCTTAATGCATAGCCATTGCCAGAATTAGCATTAGATTTATAAATCTTTTGCATATTTTTTATGTTCACAATCCTTTTTAAATCTTTCGGCAATTTCTGAAGTATTTAGATATTTTATTTGCTTTTTTATTTTTGGTTTTTTCATTTGTTTTTCTTAAAAGACAAAATGTAAACAAAATGTTTTCCTTAAAGAACAAAATGTAAAACACAATTAAATAACGTTTTGGGATGTTTTAGTTAATTAAGGTGTTTAAATATCAAAATAAGTGTCAAGCAAGTTTTCTGATACTTATAAATTGCAACATATTTTGAGTAAAATTATTGCACAAACTTTTTTCTTATGTTTCTCCTCGTAGGCGCGCCTTTACAAAGTTTTTATCTAAAGATCCTATGAATGGCACAAGTCTTGGGCCTTTATCTCTCCCTAGTAGAAGTGCATAACAAATCTGGAAAAATCGTTTTAATTTAACACCGCTGGTTTTTGTTATCTCCTGAATCTTTTTTATCTGCTCCTCTTCTGGCATATCCAGCACAGAAGCAAATTCTGTTAACACATTTTTCTCATTTGGTGTCAACTCTTTGAACTCTCTGACTGCTTCTTCTTTTGAAATAATCTCTATCTTGAATTCAGGCGCCGCATAATGGGTAACCCAATAATGGGCTCTTTTTAATCGATCTCTTGCTAGCGCCTCATTTTTATCATCAACATGTCCCAACCCCTTTAATCTTTTGATTGCTTTATCTTCATCCATTAGCTGCATTAAGGTTGCTGCAAATGCATAGCTTATTCTGTTAGGATATTCTTTTGGTATCTTATTCATAGTCATCTCATACATTCTTTTAGTGTTTTCCTCACGCAATGGGCTTGAGATCTCTGCTTTGCTTTTGCCGAAATAAATCCTTTCTGCCTCGTCAAATTCATCTACTAATCTGAATATATGGGCTAATTCAAAATCCCTTTGTTTTTCAGGCCTTTTTGTGTAAAAATAATTGAATGCTTCTGGCTCCATAATCTTAACCATGTCCTGAGGGATAAAAACATTCCCAACAGAAGCGCTCATTTTTCTGCCGTCAACTAAGAAGAACTCATAAACAAAAGGAATTGGCGGCTCTTTTTCATATATTCTTTTCATAATCTCTTTGCCTGACGGCCACGATCCTTCTGCATGGTCTTTGCCAAAAGGCTCATACGTAGTATTAAATATCCCCCATAACGCAGGCCACTCAAACCTCCACTGCAGTTTTCCTTCAGACCATGGAACCCAGCCTTCAAAACCGCATCCTGCTGTTTTTCTGCCTTTTATTGGTTTTCCACGGCATGTTATATGAACCATTTTTTTATCTAAATCAAAATCATCAACATTAGATAGTGTTTTGCATTTAGGGCAGATAGCGTCAAATGGAATATACTCCTTTGATTTTGTCCTCTGCCATTTACTTATGATCTCTCCTACTAATTTTCTTTTTTCAAAAACCATTTTTATATACGGCTCAAACTTGCCTTCTTTGTATAATTTATTAACTGAGAAAAACATAGGATAAACCCCTATACCATCAAGTCCTTTTTTCCATACGTTTGTAAAATGCTCAGCCCATGAGGAACAGCACCCAAAAGGATCCGGAACCAGGAAAAGCGGTTTTCCCAACCATTTTTTTAAATCAGGAAATTCAGATGTATTATGCCACACACCATTTAGATCAACCAGGCGCAATGGAATGCCTTTTAATGGATCTCTGTCATCTGTCATATGCACAAATTCACATTCCTTTTCGCGCAGTATAATCGACTTATAAACAAAGTATGCACGCATAACATCATTTAGATTGCCTATGTGTTTTCCTCCGCTAGGCGTTTCCTGGCATTTAATATTAGGCACGCGCCCTTCCTTTTCAGCGCGTTCTATTACTTTGTCTGCTAATTGATCAGCCCAAAACATAACAGTCCCCCATAATTTTTGGAATGTTAAACACATATAGGATAAAAGTTTTATAAATATACTATTATTTTTTCTTAAAACTTTCTTTTATTTGTTTTTTAGCCTGGTGCATGCACTCTTTTAGTATCGGCGCTGGGTCGTCTGTGTCAAAATTGATGCCTGATGCATAAGGATGGCCTCCTCCTTCACCACCGAATTTTTCTGCAAGCACTTTTATTATTTCCGTTAAATCTACGCCAGAACCCAGCCATGTCCGCGCTGAAATTTTAATCTTTGTTTTTTCCTCTCTTGGAACAGCAATAAATGCAACATCTGCTATATTTTCGCTTAAGATAGTGCATATATTGCCTGCAAAAGAC
>QMQO01000062.1 GCA_003650545.1 Candidatus Woesearchaeota archaeon
GACGCTGGTGGAGGGTGATTTGGCGGCGGGTCATCACGCTGCGTTGTGGGACGCTGAAGATGCATCGGCGGGCGTCTATCTGGTTCGGATGGAGTCCGCTGGTTTCAGCGCGGTTCGCAAGGTCGCTCTGGTGAAGTAAGTCGACCGATCATTCATCGGATTCCAACCTTCGAACTCCCCGGCTCGTGTCCGGATTCCGATCGGGTCGGGGAGTTTTAAACGGACATTCACATGTAACAATCGTAACGAGAATATCCTAAGAACGAACTTGGAGCGGTTGCGGCGGACGCGTGAACCTGTAACATACCAACCTCTCAGTAAACTATGGGTCAAACAGAGGCTGCAGCCGCTCCCTGTTTGCATAACGGATATGAAAAATCAACGGGGTTTCTAAGACGTAAATTTCAGAAACTTAACTACTGGAGGCGACATGTCGATCAGACGAGCCATCATCGGGTTGTTCGCGGTTATTTCAGCCTTTTCGACGCTCCTTAGAGCCGAGGATCGACCCGCACTGGGTGTGACTGCGCAGTTGCAGCATTATGAATGCGTCGGTGAAAACCTCGCAATATTGCGAATGGAAGCAGGAATCCAACCGTTGACTATTCCCTCGCGCCCTTCCATAAGGGATTGGTCAACGTTGGGTATTGACGAGTGGCTGCCGCTCGATTCCTGCTTTGCCTGGGCGAATATCCCTCCCGGCGACCGCTACGTCATCCGTTTGAATCTTCCCGGTCGCTGTGTGGAAGAGGTTTTGCCGGAGAACGATCTGACCGATTACTGTATGGAAGCCGTAGCCCGTGCACCCCGCTGGGTGCGGGCGGATCTGATCAACAATCTGAACCGCATCACCGGCGAATTCGGCGATGAGTTCCGCGAATGGAACGCCGCCTCGATCCTGGAGGCTGAAGACCCCTATGTGGACGAAATTGCGTTCGCCATCGCGCACATTTCGCCGAACCTGCTGGGGGATCTGGCTGTCCCACCGGAACTCATCGTGGAGAACGTGGAGACTATTTACGCAGCCGACGAATATCTGGATTATGTCCGGATTGTCGATCACGGCGAAGTCGGTGACGACGACTACTGGACGACCCTCGAATACAATATCAAAACGGCGGATGATGACACGATCCAGGTGGAGATCGATCCCGAGATTTACTACTGGTATGTGGTTCATCCGCGGGTCACGGAAGAGGTGCCGCAGTTCATCAATCCGGCCACTGGTCGCTCGGCACAACCACCGCGGGGTGTCTTCTGGCGGGACTTTCTTTTGAATCATCCCGACGAGGGTTATCCTTCGTTGCGTGAAGTTCTCGAGGATTGCGGAGTGATGTGGAGCAATCTGTTCAATGACGGTTCACCTGACAACGGTGCGGTAGGGATAATCACGAATTGGATTCAGACGGTTTTGGATTTCGATTGCCGGGAGGAACGACCCAATCAACCGGTGCGGATTTATCGTCTGCATATGGGTCGGTGCGGCGAACATTCCGACCTGGTGGCAGCTGCCGCTCGTTCGGCGCTGATTCCCTGCATCTGCAATATGACGTTCTGCAACGACCACACATGGAATGAGTTTTGGGACGGGCATTGGATTTCGTGGGAACCGGTCAACACGTTCGTCGGCGATTCGCTGCACTATGAGAACGGGTGGGACTGGGTATTTCCGGCCGTTTGGGACTGGCGCAGCGACGGCTTCGTCTGGACGGTGACCGAACGCTACAGCGAGGGGGTTGCCGATCTGAACGTTCTTATCACTTCCCGCGGTCATCCTGTGGACGGTGCGAAGATCATGCTTGCCAGCGAAAACAACGGCGGCGGTTTCTCGCCAGCCACTTGGGGTTACACCAACGCTGAGGGTCGAGTTTCTTTCAAGGTCGGCGATGATCGCACTATTTACATTCGTGTGGAAAGCGAAGTCGGCAGCTTCCCGCCCCAAGCTAACACCGTAACGCGCATTATCGCAAATGTTCGTGCGGATGCGGTTTACGATTGGGATCACAATTTCAATCGCCGAATTGCGCTGGTATCTCCGGATGACGCTGAAGAGCCGGGTAATCCGACGAATCATTTCCATCTGAACGTCAATTACGAACTGCTCAGCGAGACGGTGAACGGTCAGATATTCCGGGACTCGGAGTTTTTCGCAGAAATTGCTTCCGGCAGGCTCGATTTCTTCATCTGCGACGAGGACAACTACCGGCTATATACCGAGGGTGAGGATTTCTCAGCTTTCAGCAGCGGTGCGCTGACGGGTGACGGCGAGATACAGTTCACGCTTCCGACCGACGGAGCATGGTATGCGGTATTCAGCAACGAGAACCACTTGGCTAACTACATGCTGGCGCGGATAGAAACTCGACTCTACCGCGACGAGAACGTAGCGGTCGGTGACGACCTGGCGGGTAAAGTCCCGGTCGGATATCGGCTTTACCAGAATTATCCCAACCCGTTCAACTCCCGCACCAACATAGCTTTCGATATAATAAAAGGGGGAAAGACTAAGGTCACTATCTTTGACATGACCGGTCGCGAGCTGTTCGCAATGCCGTTGGGGGTGATTTCATCGGGGCAGCACATTTTGCCGTTAAATGCTGCGATGTTGAATACTGGATCGTATCTTTACCAAGTGGAATGCGGGGATTTCAAGGCGCAGAAGACGATGATACTTATCAGGTGACAGGTTGAAAAGCAAGGACAATTTGGCAATCTCCCACTCACCGGGGATATCCCTTCTTAATAGATCGGCAACGGCAATCCTTCCGATAATCGGATTTACGCTCCTGACTTCTTTCGGCGCGGCAGTGAGGATACCGCTGCCGTTCACACCCGTTCCGATCACCCTTCAGACGTTTTTCGTCCTGCTGGCGGGATTGATGCTGGGGTCTTATAGGGGCGCGCTAAGCCAACTCCTCTATCTTCTGTGGGGGATCAGCGGCGCGCCCCTGTTTGCCGGCAGTGCCGCCGGGATGGCGGTGCTGCTGGGTCCGACCGGTGGATACCTGATAGGCTTTGTGACGTCGGCATGGCTGGTGGGGCGGCTTGTCCACAGCAACACACAGCCAGTGACGGTCGTTGCGTGGGTATCTTTGGGCAGTCTGACGATCCTTCTGTGCGGCTGGTTGTGGCTGTTGGCTTTCCACATCGGCGGAGCGATCGGGGCTTTCCAACTCGGGGTTTTACCCTTCCTGCCCGGCGACGTCCTCAAGACGCTCGCTGCCTCCGGAATTTATCTCTCTTACAGAAGAGCGATCCGCTGACGCAGTGGATTTGATAGTTGCATTGAAACGGCTGAGTCGGCGGCTCACAGAAGATGCATCTTCAGGTGGGGCTTCACACCTTATCGAATGATATTCAGTCAAATGAATCAATAACATAAGGACAATCGATTTGGAACCATACGTAACCTCAGAAAACATCGACAGAAAGGCGCAGCAGTGGCTCGAAAGGATCGCGCCTTTCAATCAGCATCGGATGCAGCTAAACCCGGACAAAGCTGCTCTGCTCGTAATCGACATGCAGGACTTCTTCCTGGACCCGTCTTCGCCGACCTTCACCTGCGGCGGTCTGGCAATAATCCCAACATTGAAAAGACTCATTGACACTTTTAGGAAGGCAAAACGTCCGGTGATCTTCACCCGGCACGTTCACAATCCCAATCTTTCCGATGCCGGAATAATGGGTTGGTGGTGGGAGGGCATGTGTCTTGAAGGCAGCCCGGAAAGCGAGGTGCACAAAGACATTGCCCCGCTTCAGAGCGAGAAAGTCATCCTCAAGCATCGCTATTCGGCTTTCTACAACACCGATCTGGAGACCGTGCTGCGTTGTCTGAAGGTTGAAGATATAGTCGTTTCCGGCATAATGACTAATCTATGCTGCGAGTCTACGGCACGCGACGCTTATTTCCGCGACTATCGGGTGTTCTTCTTGGCTGACGGCACCGGAGCGATCAACGAGGAGATGCATCTGGCGAGTCTGCTCAATCTCGCCTTCGGTTTCGCCTATGTGACAACTGCCGAAGATGTGATACAGCAGTTAGGTAAGAGTGACCATTCAACAGCTTCGGATCAACTATGAATCTTGTTCTATTTGTGATCGTTTCAACATTTGCGGTATCATCCAGCCCTGCCAACGACGGTCTGGATTCGCTGCTTCAGGTTCAGCGGGAACGAGCGGGCATTTATGCTGAGCGACTGTTTCGGGTCATTGACAATTGCAGCGATAAAGAACCAAACCCCGAAGAACTATCCGACTTACGTTTTCTGATCGCTTACCTTCCTCTTTCCGATCTGGCGTCTGTCGATGGTGAGGCACTTCTTGAAAATGTCAAGTTGGCACGGGAAGCGATGAACAGGTTTTCATGGGGTGAAATCATTCCGGAAGAGGTCTATCGTCATTTTGTCCTGCCTCATCGGGTAACGCAGGAGCCGTTCGTTCGCGGTTGGCGGGAAAGATTCTTTGAGGAGTTGACGCCACGGGTTGAGGGATTATCAATGGAAGAGGCAGCGTTGGAGGTCAACCACTGGTGTCATGAAAAGGCGACTTTCAAATCGACCACTCGACGTCACCAGGACCCGCTAACAACCATCCGTGCCGGATACGGGCGCTGCGGTGAGGAGACGATCCTGGGTGTCGCAGCGCTTCGTTCCGTCGGCATCCCGGCGCGTTCCGCAGCCACTCTTTTCTGGCCTCATCGTGACAATAACCATGCATGGGTCGAGGTATGGGTGGACTGTCGCTGGCGCTATCTCGGCGCCTGCGAACCGGAGCCTGAACTTGATCGCGCCTGGTTCACGAAAGATGCGGCGAGGACGATGCTGACAGTCGCAACCGCCTACGGCGACTATCATGGAGATGAACCTGTTCTGAAGCGATACGGACGATCGACGCTGCTCAACACGACCCCAAATTACGCTCCGACGCGGGAGCTTGAATTGACCTTGCTGAATAATAGCGGGCAACCGGCAGCCGGTGAAAGGATTGTTTTCAATCTGTTCAATTTCGGTTCGATTATGCCGTCGCTGGCGCTTGAGACCGATTCGGACGGCGTCTGCCGACTGCCCTGTGGGAAGGGAAATTGGCTGATCAGCACCGGGTATAATAATGATATTTTCTTTCATCATCTGAAAGCCGATAGTGAGAAAGTAATTCTTCGTTCCGATGAATTGACTGATATTGAACGCTTAACAGAATTCACCTTCACACCGCCGCCTGAACCGCAGCTACTACCGTTTGCACCCCATGACAGCCTTTTCAGTCGGCGGCTGGCAACGGAAGACAGTTTGCGCGAGATTGAGGTGTGGAAAGCATGGTCTTA
>QMQO01000063.1 GCA_003650545.1 Candidatus Woesearchaeota archaeon
AAATAATAGAAAAGTGAAGGAAAAAGAAAGATAAAGAATGGAAAAAAATCATTTCAAAGCTAAAAAGTTTCCAATGAAGAGAATGTAGATAAATGAAAATAATTGAATGATGATGATAATCATGAATAGATAATATAATTGAATGGGGATTGGATTTGAAACATATTCAAATAAACAAAACAACTGATATATTCATTTATAAAAATCGTGTTAAATATAAAAAACGTGTTCAATATTCACGTAAAAATGGTTGGATATGGATACGTTTTGAAATAAATAAAAATGGAAAGATATCATTTGGCATTACTATGTGGTATCGTGGAAAATGGTATATCGTGGATGTCTTGAAAAATGGAAAAGTTGTGATTAGATAACTGTAGTGGTGGAGGTGGAAACGTGTCACAAATACTAACCACATTCATATTCATAATGATTATAATCAACGTACAATATGTAAATGGTACAAATACACAAATAATAATAATGGTAAAGCCTATTGATGATACAATATGTGCACATGTGTGGATTTTAAACGACGACTATTACATAGAAAAAGAACCGTTATGTGGTAACAATATTGTGAAAATATTCAACGTAATAGAGAGTTATATCTATGACAAGTTACCGATAATTGAAAAAGTTGATGTCTATGTAATAACATCAGAAGGGGTGAAAGAACTTGGGAGACATTGAAAAAATAATTATCATAAAACGAAAAAAGCGATTAATAGAGCATATAATTGAAGCAATAATATCAATGATTCTAACGATAATATGGATATATATTGCTTGGTTGTTGTATATGGATATTTATCCATTTAAATAACGTTTTTACATTCAATTATTTTTTGATTTTTCCTATTCAATTCTTTTTCATGTTTTACATATTTCATATTTTATATTTGTATATTCCGTTTCAATTCTATTAACATTTCCTGATGTTCATTTTCAATTCTATCACCATTAACATTGTTATTAACCATTCAATTCTTTCATTATGTTTCGTCAATTAAAAATTTAAATATTTCGAAACAACAATTTTTTATGGTGAAAAACATGAAAATACATGAAATGAAAGAACAAATTCACAACGAAATTGTTAAGTTTTTGAAAGATAATGGTTTCATAAGCATATATGTTTCCATTGATGTTGATATAACATCATATGGAATGTGCTATGTTAGTGTTTATATTAATGCATTGAAAGTCAAATTCAAATCAATGTATTTGAAAATCGAGAATAGTGTTGGTGAAATTGTTCTCAACGATAATGAATTGAAAATAACAATTGCTTTAGCATATGAAGTTAATGATGATATTGCAAAAATTATTAACGATGTTGTCAATCAAATCAAAACAATTGTGAAAATCATTTTAATGATTGACATTATGTCATTATAGCCCATTCAATTATTTTTTTATTTCTTGTTCACCATTCAATTCTTTCATTGCTTAATCAATTCTTTCTAATTGTTACTTCCTATTCAATTCTTTCAACAATAACAGTGTTATAGCAAATTTATCAATTTAGAAATATACATGAAAAAATTAACAAATTGAACAATAGATTATTTTAAAAACGGGGGTTGAAATGATGGAAATTGAAACAACAAACAAATGCATTTATCCGAATCCAATCGGAATGTTTGAAATTGAAATATGTGGCTATGATGAATCAATTAAATCACGTATTGACAATGAATTAACGAATATAATATTCGACTTTATGAAAATGTCTGATGAAATATATGAAATGCTATCATCTATTGATGTTAATATTGATGATGCAATCATTAAATTTGACACATTATTAGGAAAACGAATACAAATTTATACAATATTTAAACTATCTCGTAAATATGATGAAACAATATGGTTACGTTTATCAACACATGATATGATAATCAAAATTGATTCGAATCAAATTGAAATAATGATAATGATTGAAACATTCATTAATGAAATTGATAGTGTATTACTAAAGGTATTACCAGAAAAAATTGAAAAAGTTGTAAATGTATTGAAATCGTTATATTCAATGTTATATTCATATTGATATTTTTTCCTTTTACCTTTCCTATTCAATTGTTTTTCATCAAATTTCAATTCTTTATTGTGCGAAATGTTTATAAATTCACCAATATAGATTTCTTTACTGATGGGGAAGAAAAATGTCTGGTGAAACCCAAATTCAAAACCAAATTCAAATTGAAACGATTAAATCTAATCAAACATCTACTTCAACACCGAAGTATCCGCAAAACTTCGAGGAGTTATGTACCGTATTCAATTCTTCCTACGTGAATTCAGCACCTGTAGGTGATGGAAAGATGTGGTACGTCCTTTGTGAATTATCATCAAAGGATAAGGTAGTGTTGATTAAAGCAGTACGTACTAATAAAGGATGGTTTGGTCGTTCACGTATAGGAATTGAGATAGAGAAAATAGAGACTGTCATTAGTATGCTAAAGAAGTATGAGGAGGAGGCTAGAAAGAGAGTAAGAGCTAGAATTGAGGAGTTACTAAAAGATGAAGTTACAAGAAAAGTGTTGATTGAAGAATTGAAGAGACTTGGAATTATAAAGTAAAACAATAGAAAGGTGATAGGAGAATGAAAGTAACCGTTATAGAATTGACAAGTGAATGGTTAGCAATACGTTACAACAATTCAATGATATATCTTCTCAATTCTAAAGGGACGTATATTGCTGTCGAAGATGTCATTAATGTTCCATGGTTTATGAGAGACGTTGTAAAATCATTGATACGCAAATTGAAACGTTTAAAAATCATTGAAAAAATGCCTAAGGTTGAATCAATTACTGATGAACAAATACCATACAAATCATTGAAAATCGCATATCAATTACACTATCACTACGGTTCATATCGTGGTCGTGAATTATATCGTTATTTTCGCTCATTACTCAATTCTTCTTCATCGAAATGATGCTTAATTCTTTTTTTGTTGATTCTCGATTCTCGATTCGTTTTTACAGGGCTTATCTGCGTATACCCCCGTGGCATACAGACCAATAGATACCTCTTTTTATGGGGAGTCCCATGTCGGAGAAAACACATTCCAAATCTCCGGTTCTCGTAATAAATCTAGATGTTCATAAACCACATGAAATATTAGTAAATGTAATAAGGGGATTGACAAATAATGGATTTGAGGTTAGAGAAGCTATGATGGACGCGTTAGAAACGGTAGTAGTAGCAACAAAAGAGGTATATGGATTTGATTGTAGCGTAAAGATAGAGGTAATGAACAAAGAGAAAAACATCTATGTATGGTTAAAAGCATACAAAGAAACCGATTTGATAACTGGTTACAATAAAATAGAAATTGATATTGATGAGATAACAAACAGATTCATCGAATTATTAAGAAAACAGAAAAAAGCACTGGTTGATGAATTCAAGATTAAGAAAATAATAGAGTGTATTGAAAACATGGGCTATCAGTTACAGAGCGATGAAAAAACATTGTCAATACCAATAACATTGCTAAAAAACAAGAAGTTTGTTAAGGATTTAGCATTTTGCATTAACACAATTAATCCATAAACACATTTTATTTTTTGTCTTTTTCCCGAATAGATACCTATTTTTATGGGGATAGACATGTTCACGTCTCAAACGTTTGAAAATCTTAAATCTTTACCCGTTAAAGCCTTATGTGCAGATGAAAACATTGATGAATATGTCTTTCAATTCATTGATTTATTATCAAAACAAGGATTTTCAGTAATTGAAAAGAAGATATCTGATGAATTCGTAAAAGTAAAAACATTGCTAAACATTGATGGGTACGATATTCTAATTGGATTTCTGATGGGTAGAGGAACATGCAGACTGTCAATAATCTATAAATTCAGAAAGAAATATCATGTAGAATATGTTTATAGCAGAGATAAACCGTTAATTGATGTTATTAACAAAGTGAAAGAAGTAGCAAAGTTAATGATTGACCAAATACTTAACATTGAGGAATATAACGAAGAACTGTTTTACTGTCACGAAAAAGTTGATGCTGAATATGACGAAGAAACAAACGAATTAATACTAAGAATATCGCTACCAATAACAAAGGAAGATATCAAAGAATTAAAATCATGTTTAGAAGAGATATTCATCGGTGAACAACGATGAATAACAAATCGTTTAACAATACCAAATCAACTAATAATGAAAAACAAAGCAAAGATTTTTCTTTATTCAACGAAGAAAAAACAATTCTGAAAAAACTAAAGTATTTATCGTTACGTCTTATTTTATCCATTACCGAAGTAACAAATGATATAATGTTCAAATTGTCTATTAAGAAACACAAATATAAAATGCCTGATGGATATTTGCTTATAATGATGCATGAACTTGCTGAATATAACTATGAACATCTTTTAATGCTTAAAATATTGATTGGTGATATTTGAAATGATAAACATTTTTTATTTTGTTTTATTCGTAATGCTTCTATTTCTCTATTTATCGTTTCTTATCTTCATTGCTGAATGCATATATACGTTGTTTTATGATTATGACTAAATAAAACAACATTTTTATCAATAGACATCTTTATTGGTGGGGGATAAACATGGAGAAAACCTTCATATGTGTTAAAAACCATGAAATTGTTCTCAAAACAAACAATTTGGTGTATATAAACAATGGTAATATCAGAAAGATAGTCATGAAGAAAAGATACGTTGCATTTATCGAAAGCAATGATAATGAATTTATCATTCGATTGTATACGTCAACAAAATATGCATCTGAGGAATTTGAAAGAATTGAAAATAATCTGAAAACACATTATCGCTGTGTCGAAATGGAAGTTGAAAAATCCACAATTGCACTAGCTGATATACTCGAAGATTTAGCTAATGAGCTAAAATACAGGGGTAAAATAGGATTTTAAAAACCATAATTTTACAAATAGATACCTGTTTTTATGGGGAAAAGCCTTGGCGGGTGAAACACCTAAACCCGAAAACAAAGCTCCGAATGCCCAAAAAATTGTGAGCCTTAGCGAGAAAGTTAGAAAAGCTGTGCAAAAGTTAGTAGATGAGGTAAAGCAGACTGGTAGACCAGCATCAATTGAAATTCTAGAGACTGATAGGTGGGTATTGCAGATACTGGTAGTGCCACCGGGTACCGTTAGGTATGGAGCTACTACGGTACAGCGTCAAGAACCCGGAGTACTGCTAAGCATTAGAAGCAAGGCTCTATGGAGAAACAACCTAACGATAAGAGACGTTGAGGGTATAATGAGTCTGCACAGATTGATAGATGGGTTCATA
>QMQO01000064.1 GCA_003650545.1 Candidatus Woesearchaeota archaeon
AGTATTTAGTTATTAAAGCGTCATACGATTTATATGAATTTTTCGAAACGCAATTTCTCAAACTTTTGAGTTGCATACTCTTTGCACACACATACAATAAACAACTAAAGTATGCATTCTCTTCTTCCGCTAGTAAAACAAACGTTGACACATCGACACTCCATGCTGACGAATTCATTAGCTCTTCATCAACTTAGTCATATGCAATGAACAAATATATAAATACTCTATGTATGTTTATACAAAACTATACACACAACCTAATCAATCGATCAGAACTCAACTTCGATTGATACACTTTCTCTTCCGCTAGTATGCACAAGAATCTCCGAATAATCTTAAGATTCATATATGCAAAGTTCATGTACTTCACTGATGCTTATGATCGAAATACCTTCCGGACTTCTATAGTAACACTTCGATAGGTCAATTCATCGAATGAGCATGCAACGTATACACCCTGTGTACTACCCATGCACTGTGTATAGACTGTCCATGCACTACCTCTGCACTGCGTGCAGACTACATATTCACCGAATGGTCCTTCAACTTAAACACACTT
Source organism: Candidatus Woesearchaeota archaeon (assembly GCA_003650545.1). Lineage (GTDB taxonomy): Archaea > Nanobdellota > Nanobdellia > Woesearchaeales > B72-G16 > B72-G16. Next base: position 563 of record QMQO01000064.1, read on the forward strand.
TACATACTAAATCAATCGACAACACTTCAAATTCATCAATGTCGATACGAACAATCTCTGACACAACACTTTATAATTTTTTTATCGGATTGAAAATCATCATCTCAAATTTCCATTTCTTTGACTCGTCTTTGACTCGTCTTCGACTCGTCTTTGACTCGTCTTCGACTCGTCTTCGATTCAATGAACACTAAACAAGAAATGCAAACTCTATGCATGCATACTTTGCATACGCACACACAAACACTCAACTGATGAACTTTGCACTACAAACTCAACTGATGAACTTCACATACCCCACGGATGAACTTCATATACCCCATGGATGAACTTTGCATACCCCCGAATACCAAACAACCAAAGCATGCATTCTCATCTTCCGCTAGTAAAACAAACATTAACACATTAACATCCCATACCGATGAACCCATTAGCTCTTCATCGACTAAGCATATAATCAATTTCAATTTACAATTTTCGATTTTCAATTTTCAATTTACAATTTCAATTTGCATTTTTCAATCTAATTGATAAATCGGAATTCATTATCGGTGGATGCAATGTCTCTTCCGCTAGCATACATAAGAATCTTAGAAATTTATACACAACACTTATAACGGATCGAAAGTTCGAACGGAACACTGACTAGTTTTTTATGTTTTGATGTGATAGGTCAACTCATCGAATGAGCATGCAACGTATACACCCTATGCACTGCGTGCAGACTGCCTATGCACTGCGTGCAGACTACCTATGCACTGCGTGCAGACTACCTATGCACTGCGTGCAGACTACCTATGCACTGCGTGCAGACTGCCTATGCATTCAACCATTCTTCAACCTAAAGACACTTTGCATACTACTCCGATCGACAACACTTCAAAAATAAACCTTTTAACACGAACGACTTCAACGACTCAACTTTATAAAAAATATTTTTTTCAACGAATCGGAAGTCATCGGATGAGAATTCCTTTTATTTCAAACGATTTGAAACCAGATGTCAACTCATCGAATGAGCATACAATGAATACACCCTATGCACTGCGTACAGACTACCAGCTCATCGAATGAGCATTCAACCTAAAGACACTTTGCATACTAAATCAATCAACAACACTTCAAAAATACATCTTCCGATACAAAGTCCTCCGACAACTCAACTTTATAAAAAATATTTTTTTTCCATCGAATTGAACTTTGTCAACTCCATTTGCTATTTCTTTTCAAACGATTTGAAACCATAGGTCAACTCATCGAATGAATATGCAACGTATACACCCTCTGGACTATGTGCAGACTACATGCAAACTACCTATCCATCGGATGAGCATTCAACCTAAAGACACTTTGCATACTACTCCGATCGACAACACTTCAAATTTATTGATGTCGATACGAACAACTTCAACGACTTAACTTTATAAAAAATATTTTTTTTTCAACGAATCGGAAGTCATCGGATGAGAAACTTCTTTTTCCGCTATTACTTAAACAATCTAAAAATCATCGATCTATTTGTCGAAGCTAGAGTCAACATATAGACCCTATGCACTGCGTACAGACTGTCTATCCATCGGATGAGCATTCAACCTAAAGACACTTTACATACTAAATCAATCGACAACTCATCGATTCCGATACAATGAATACAAAGTGCCCATTCAATGCAAACTCCATACGCAACTAGTTCATAGACAATGCATACTGAATTTGTCATCGACTGAAAACCAGCGGAATGAGTACATAGCATGACATATAAAAATTTATTTTTGCAATTTCTCGAAAACCTCTGAGCAAAAAACTTTTTGAGATTTCAGATTTGAGCACGTATGCATTCGCGAATGTTCATATAGATCATCTCATCAAGTTTGGATACTTTGTATGCAAAGTTCGCGTACTTCATCGATGCTTATGATCGGAACACCTTCCGGACTTCTATAATAACACTTCGATAGATCAATTCATCGACTGTTCATTGACTTTGCGTTTAATGTAGACACAGTCTAGATCAAACCAGCTCACAACATTTTTTGATTTTTAAATTTTCGATCATGAGATTCTTCCGACACAACACAATTAAAAAAATAATTTTTTTATCGATTGGGAGTCATCGGATGAGAACTTCTATTTCTTCGTTATTTTGTCGATTCATCATCAGTTCATCGTTAGTTTGTCATCAGTTCTTCCGCTATTTCGTCGACTCATCCGCTATTCGTCGTTAGTTCATCCGCTATTCAATGAACGCCAACTCAACGAACAGACAGTCTGGACTACGTGTGAACTTAGTGTGGACTGCATGCGAACTCAATGCGACTTGAATTTGTCATCGACTGAAAACTAGCGGAATGAGTACATAGCATGACATATAAAAATTTATTTTTGCAATTTCTCGAAAACCTCTGAGCAAAAAACTTTTTGAGATTTCAGATTTGAGCACGTATGCATTCGCGAATGTTCACACGAATTCTTTCATCAAGTTTGCATACTTTACATACTCAACCAACTTTGCATACAATCCTCGTCAAATGCGCAAAGCTTCTCATCTTCCGCTAGTGAAACAAACATTGACATCTCAACATCTCCCGCTGATGTGATCATTAGCACCCGATGAATTCGTCGTTTGATGATACACGGATTTGTGGATAAATGTGCTTATTGATGAATTACGAATGTATCACAGGTAAATCATAGATGAATTGCGAATGTATAAACTAATCAAATAATCAGAGCTAATGTTGACTGCCGCAATGTCTCTTCCGCTAGCAAACTGTGAGAAAACAAAAAATAAACTGTTCATTCCGTGTATGCAAAGTTGCCAAGGATCGGTGCTTCGATGTGACAATTGTTGAAGGTTGGTCAATTAAAAAGAAAATATTTTTTGAATTACATTTCTTCCGCTTCGATGCTCTCTAAATATTCAATCATGTATTTAATGCATTTCTCGACTGTTTCTTGAGTGAGTGTGAAAATATCATACAAGGTTGATTCTCTCGATATCGGAAGTCTGAGTGTAGTTGATTGTTCAGTCGAAACCAGTAATATATCATGCTTCCCTCTGTATATAGTTTTCTTATCCTTTGTACTAACAAGCGGAGTTTGAAATATATCTTTGACAGTGAGTAGTTTCTCGACTGCTGGTCTATCCGTTATACGCATTATATTTAGTAAATTAACTTGATTTTGTAATATTTCTTTCGGCGGAATTGAAGCGCGAATTGTTTCTATTAAAGATACGATGTTACTATGGTGTATCGTTATTTTTGAAGACATTTCTCTAGCTATATTTTCAATTCGTTTACATTGATTTGTTAACCCCATTATGTGCTCACATTCTTCAGACATGAGTTTTAAGCTATGATTTATATGAGGATGTGTTTTCAATTTAATTTCTTTGTCTCTTAATTCTTTAAGCAAATGGATCGATTCTATAAGTAACAAATCATCACCTTTATCCATTACCATATAGCATTTATATATGGTATGTTTATTGATAGTCATGGTATTAATTTCAAATAATTTATCATGTGATGCTATACGCATTCCATTTAAAGAAATGAATATTGCTATATTAGGAAGTATCTCGAGGATATCTCTTTCGAATTTATTTACTTCTGTAGAGGGTACTGTACGAGAATAATTCTTGACTTCTATATAGATATCATCTTCAACTTTTAGATCCATTGAATGTCCATTGTTATGCGTATCGGTATATGATATGCCATTCTTGAGTAAGATCTCTTTAATTTTAATCTCACCTTGTCTTCCTCGTATATATGAAGTATCTTGTTTAGGTATAAGTAAGTCACGAATGAAATTACAGATTGATGATTCAATATATTTATTTTCATTACGAATAGTAGTCAATACAGTGTCGGAAGATGATTGCTGAATCATGGTTTCAACCAGGTTAATTATATGTGTTTTAATTTGGGTTATATTTTCATCTTGTGAGTTTATCAATTCTTGTAATTGATCATATGACATAGATTTCTTCACATAATGAGGTATTGTTTCCATGATCATATCTATTCGAGATTGAAAATCATGCATGAAAGTTTCCTGAAAGATCTTATTATGTTTTTGTGATTGGGTTACAAGTATATTCGCAATATCGGAAGCCATCGGAATGTTATGTTGTGTACTATGATATTCTTTGTGAAATATAGCTGCTATCTGAGAAGGTTGCAAAGTTTTAATCCATTGAATGACTTCAGGGCTATCGGACAATATATCAAGAGTCCTTTCAAAGATGGACATTTAAAATGTATAAAAATAATTGAATATTTTATTTTTGAATTCGTATCAAGATTTACTTTTATCACAAAAGTAACATAGTAAGGGATACGTAGTAAAATGGAATAAAAAGGTCATTATATTTCATAAATATACTTTGATCCTCTTTGACAATTATGTTAGAAGGGTTTAGTATCGATCTGAATTTGGTGTAAATTCAGATTTATAATTGGTTCTTTTTTTGGATCCTTGGATCTTATGAATTGGTATATTGAAAAGACGGCAGAAATATCGATCTTATTTAAATCATTTATTGCTATTTTTATTCTACCTTAGAAGCATGACAATGAGTATATACTACTTTTTTAGCGAATTTACTACTTTTTTTTCTGCTAACTTTTACTTTTTGCTAAGAATCGAGTAAATTCTCTATTTATTTTAGATAAAAATGTCGAGTTTATTTTTACCTTAGGAACCTCATAATTG
>QMQO01000065.1 GCA_003650545.1 Candidatus Woesearchaeota archaeon
CCCCTGATAAATATATGCTGATTTATTTTTGTACAATGCAATAGTTTGTGGAAGTGGTGAATCTGGATTTTCAACAAGAACATTATATGTCCAATAAGTTCTTTTTGATGTCATTGGCGGATTTAATCCTATTTGTTCTGTTTCTGACTTCCCTGTATCAAATGTGCTTGCCCATGGGCCAAAATCATCTATTTCGTCATTATTAAGGTCGCCAAAGTTATAAAATGTAACCCATCCGCCATTACTTAAAAAGTTAAATTTTTCATTTATTGTATAGTCATCTTGTGGTTTGAGTTGCTTAGGCAACAAACATATAATAGTATCTCCTGCTCCACTACCACAGACACCCTTGTTTAAAACAGATATATGAGTACATATGTTATTGTATGACTCTTCGTGCTTCTTTAAGGGATCTTTCAAATATACTGCAGGTTTAGAGCCTTCGTATTCGGCAAATCCCCATCCTTCTATTACCATCCAGTTATCTTCATCAGGAGAAGTAAAATTTCCACCACGTTCTGGATGCCCACTAGGATACACTCTGTTTATACTTGTTCCTAACCCATAGAACCACCATGCTCCATAAAGCGTACAATATCTTTCGTCTATAGGCGAACCATCGTTTATGTCGGACCCATCTAAATTGATGACAGTAAGAGCTCTGAACGCTGATCCCATACCTTGCATTGGCGTAGAACCAGATATTGTTGTGTCATCTATATTTATAACCCCGGAAATGTCACATTCATAGGTAACATCATCTGTTGAAGTATCATCGAGAAATCCTAACTTTATAACACATCCAGAACCAAGATGATTGAAATATTGTCCGGTTATATTAAAATCTGTTTTTTGATCAGAACGTCCCTTTTTTGGAGATATCGAAGTAATTATAGGTGGACGTATATCTTTGTATTGAAAACCACTTGGTAGAATTCCAATTTGTCCATCACGATTTACGACTTTTATATCAATATATCCAGAATCAACAATTGTCCAAGATGGTATATTGAGCAACAAGCCAGGACCGGCCGGATGTGTAAAATAATTTATATCTATATATCTAGCCCTATTCACCTCAGTATAAATTCCAGAACCCGCGTTACTAAAGTATATTTTTGCATCCCAATCTAAATTGTCACCGTGCAACCAAACATCTATCCCACCATCAGGATGACCTTTTGCAGGATAACACGCAATTGGTTTTGGTGGCAACCTATATGTAAATGCTTTGCATCTTGGACATCTGTATCCACCTTGTCCTTTGTTTGCAGTTGTGTCCCATCCACCACCCCATTGATATTTGGCAAATTGGTTAGAAAGAGATGATCCATGTAAATAATTTTCATCATATACACCAGGGGGATTTTGAATATATATATTCCACATCCCATGACTCCCGGATGGCACAGGGGGGGTTACAAATTCTATAGTATCAGAAACACACATGATATTATTAATATTTATAGGGTTAATTAATCTTACTCCACTACAACCGGGATATTCTTCCCATGTTTTAAGAACAGCTTCAGAAGCCATAAGAGGATTATCTTTCCCTCCAAGGGCATCAGGATAAAAGTATGCCCACCGCATGTCTCCGTTATCTTTACCGCCATCTGCCTTAAACTGTTCCATGTCCCAGGAATATTCGTCGGGTCTAAGTCTCCACATAAACACCCTTGGCAAAAGTCCGCCAGACGGATAAGCTCCGCTTGGCGCCCATAACATATTTCTACATTTTAACCTAACTGTTAATCCGCCTTCACAGGCGCCTTCTTGTGGGGTAAGATTATTATATAGGGGTTGCATTTGTGGTTTTTTAAATGAAATTGCACACGGGGCAACAGCATATCTTGTTTCTAACCCGGATGCACTATTTTTGTCATTAATAACATATAGATTTTTTATTTCGGTATCATCAAGAGCCATTCTTGGTGTTCTAGCCCATATAGTTGTCCCGTCAGCAGAAACATCTTCTATTTGCCCTTCTGGCAAAGAATATCCGTATTCTAAAACCTGTCCTCTAAGTCCATCCGTAACCCAAACGGATTGTCCGGTTCGCCCTTCACATGCAGCTGATGTATTGTCCTCGGTGCATAATCTTAGTTTGCCACCTATAAGTATCTGGATGTTTTCTTTGGCGTCAAATCCTGTTCCTTCAACAATCATTCTTGTATTTCCGTCTGGCCATGCGGTTCTTTGCAAAGTTCCAATAAATCCATGAGGATTAGTAGTATCTCCTGTTTCTAGGTAAACATTTGAAATTGTTGGCAACTCTGGAATATCTACATAAGTATAAGCGTTTGGCAAAACACCAGATAGTCCATTGTCTGTAATCTTTTCTAGCGCATCATAATACACAATAACGTCTTTGGTGCCTAAAGAATCTCCTTCTGGTACAACAAACATATAACCAAACATTTCAGATGTGTTTCCAAATTCATCAGTACAATAGTTACCTAAATAATTTCCTTTGGCAAATTCGCATGGTTTTCCGTCTATCCAAATAGATCCTATATTGTCTTCAGAATAAAGTGTTACCACATTTCCTCCAACAAGTGGACCCTTGTTGGGGGACACATATTCTCCAGACGGTGGATTTATATAATAAAAGTTTTGTGGGGCTTTAGCCCACCAACCTCTAAACCTTGGGTCTTCATATTGTTTGTTTTTTTTCGGATAGTCATATGCTAATGTCCAGTTGTCTATTAATGATTGATCTTGTGTCGCAAAGGAGGCTGGACCAGTAGGATTTATAACAACAAGAATATATCTGCATTCTAGATATTTACCATCTGGTTCATTGTTATATCTCATTGCTTCTGGAATAGTACATGTAAGCTTTCTTCCAACAACATATCCATTAGGATTAATTCCGGATTCGTGTAATTGGACATTTGTACACCAAGCCAGTTTTGTTCTATCATCTAGCCATTTACATCCTTCACAGGGTACTAGAGATGGGTTAAACCATGCATCGCAAATTAAAAATACTTTTGGTAGTTCTAAGTTATCATTTTGGTAAAAGTTTCTCCCATATATTTCAAGTTCTAACCCGCCATGTGTAGTCCCATATCTAGGGCTAAAGTCGTATACGGACATAGCTGTTCCTACATAATGGAAAAACTGACATGGATATCTAGTAGAAGCAAATTCTTCTCCGTATTCACTGTATTCTTGTAGCCCGGAATTTGTTATTATAAACCATGGTGAATCCGCATAGGTTGATGGTCTTTCTGGCAAAGTAGCAGATAAAGAATAACCGTTTCCACTTGGCAAATAATCATTTATTGGTACTTCTAACTCGTGCCAAGTAAACTCTTGAAAGTCAAATGTGTTTACTAAATGAGCTGGTATATTACATTCGATTTCTGTTGTAGGTTCATACCATCCCATTTTAAGTTGCATTGTCCCGCTTGCTATATTTTTTCCATCAACAATTATGTTTGTTGTAGCATTATGATCCCCAAAATTTGGCTCAATATTTGTTATCGTTGGTAAATTAATCCCTGTTGGTGGCGGCAATAAAGTATATGTGTGAGGATCATCGTCTTTGTGATTTAATAGCCAAGAATACGGAGCCGTTACCATAATTTCATACGTTCCTGGGTTATTTAAGTTTTCAGGAATTCTAACAGCTACACCTCTTTTATTACAACCATGATAACTAAGAATGTTGTTTGAACCTTCCATATATTCTAATTCTATTACATTATCGGGATTTTCTGGCAAAGGGTATTTCATATAAACATTAGAACCAAAAACTATATTGTCACCTTCTATAAAAACAAGATTCCCACCGGTTAAGGGTCCTCCGCTAGGAAACACACTTTTTATTTTTGGTCTCCTTTGATATGTCCAGCCTAATGTGCCTGTTTTTTGGTCATGAACTCGTGTTAAAGATTCGCCAGAAGGCCAATATATATTCTGAAATATTGTTACTTCTTTGTATCCCTCAAAACCAAAAGGATAAACTTTTTCGCATCCAGAGCCATCAAAGCAAAACGGGGTACCGTCTGGTCCATATTCGTGATAAGTATCAACCCCAATCAATGGGGAACTTGGGGCTAGTCCTGTTATTTTATCAACAGCTCTATTTCTACCAAAGTGTCGTATATCTGTCCCGTATTGATCCATGAACATCCCAAAGTCACCAGATCCACGATAACATGTATTATTTAAATATCTATCTTTATGCCACAAAACTGTAGTTTCTCCAGAACACATAACATCTTCTGGGTTATATAATAGAGTTCCTGTTATTTCAAATCTTACAGTTTCTCTTGGATCAGAATATGGTACAAGTGGTCTTAATCTATTAATTTCTATATTCGGTATTCTTTCTGCAAAGTCATCATTTACATTATAAATTAATCTAGGTTTCCATACAGGTTCTTCAAAGTTTGTATCGTCAGTATCTGGACCTGGCCCGACTCCAGGGCTAGGACTAGCCCCAGGGCTAGGACCAGTGCTAGGGCTAGGACCGGTGCTAGGACTAGTACCAGGACCAGGACTAGCGCTAGGACCGGTGCTAGGGCTAACACTAGAACTAGGACCAGGGCTAGTACTAGGACCAGTACTAGGACTAGTACTAGGACCAGGACTAGGGCCAGGGCTAATACTAGGACTAATACTAGCAATACCGGCACTAATACTAACAATACCGGGACTAACTCCAGGATAGGTATCTGGAATTTTGTCGCCAGATGCGCCATCTCCTCTTTGGCCTTCATAAGGCACTAGCATGTATAGAATGCCAAGCGTTTCGCCGGAATACGCATTGCCATCTTCCCACATACCAATTTCGTACCACTTTCTTTTATCTCTAGAAGGATATGGTGGTGTATTATCCGACAAAGAAACCATATCGTCATAAGCATATTCTGACGTAAGTTTTAACCCTAATGCAGAAAACTGAGAAGATGATGCCGCTTTTAAAGACGCTTGCGTAACATCAAAAAAATTCCATCCAGAAGTCAATGGTATAGCGCCATTACCGCCAACAAATGTGTGTTCGCTGTCTAAAGACGGTGTAGAAAGTTTTAGCCCGCTCCCGCCATACACATCGTTCGGGAACATGTTTGCCAAATTTTCTAGTTTGTACATTTCTTCTGGTGTTAAAGTATCGGGGTCAGGACGATCTATAAAATAAACATGTATCCCGCTAGGGGAGTTGCCTTGTGCTGCGCCGTCTTTCATGAATGGGTGTGTGGCATTATTGATGGCAAGTATAACGC
>QMQO01000066.1 GCA_003650545.1 Candidatus Woesearchaeota archaeon
ACTTTACAATTGATAATAAATAAAAATACCAACTAGTGGGTAAATAACATCATTTTATTTTTGTTTTAAAGCTATTTTCTATTATTATTTCTCCATTCCCGATTACGTATCTTGGTGATTTGTGGTAAAGTAGTAGTTCTCTTAGTATTTGATAATTGTGTATTAGTAAGTCGGCTCTGCATCCCTTTGTTATTTCTTTGCAGTAATCTCTTATCCCCTAGCTCTTGCCGCTCTCCACGTTATCATGTCATACAGTATCTTCATTTTACCTGGTGTTATTCACCACATTATGTGTGAAGCTAGGAATGCTACTTCTAACATAATTATTTCTATGGATAGTAAGCGTCAACTATATTGTCTTGGTCCAATGCTACATTAACATTTTCCTCTAGTAATAGGTTTAGTCGTGCATAGAGAGGTCCTGTATGTGGGTCAACTACTACACCAATTTCAGCCTCCCTAGAACTCTGGCTAGTTTCCGAGTATATAGGTTTCAGGATAAAGTGTCATAGCTCTAGCATGATGTGCAGTTACCCTTCCAATTCCAGCCGTATCGAGGTTTTTGTCTTTGCCAACTTCTCTGTTGTACGTAGCGTAGGGTCACCAGCATCATCTACAAGCATTGATATATCTTTATTGTATTGTTTGGCTATTTCGAAAGTAGTTTCAATACGTTTTCATTCGTCTTCACTGTTATCTTCGATCCAGGGTATACCTCCAATAACATCAGCTCCAAGCTTCATGGCCTTGCGTATAGTTCTTCTGTATCAGTTTCATGTATGATATCATCTTTGGGAAATACTACTACTTGGAGTACCATGTACTCCGCTCTTAGTAATGCTTTTACACCTTCAAGTCTAGTCTTACTATCTACATCAGCAAATCGGCGCATACAGAGTGCACCGCCTCCTCCAGTGTATGACGGACATTGATGATAATACATCTTCCATCATACTTTTCCTTAACCTTACTAGCCAGTTCAATAGCACGAATAGAAGAGCCAATTCTTCTTCCTGATAATACCGTAGAACATCGCCACCAATTATCTTAGAGGTATAGACTTTACATGAGTGTAGGTGCAAGTTAACAAATACCAGGGTAACAAGATTTCCATTGGTATTTATTTCGCGCCCTCCTTTTCTGGAATATTTTCTGATATATACTTTACTATTCCATCAGTTATTGCTACATCAAAAACACCTTCTTAATTATTAGAGCAGAGAGATTCAATTCTATAATTGAATAACCTTTAGATTCCAACTCCTTGACAAGATAAACTACATCATCTGAATTCTCCTCAATGCAGTTGCAAATAACTTTAGTATTAGTTGGTTGACCTGGCTTTGTCTATAACTTTAGCAAGTATATCCTCTCAATCGCTTAGCCAATATCTAATACCATAAGCATTCACAAAAACATAGGGAACTTTTAACTATAAAGGATGGAGGATGAGCGCTCTCGGATTTTAAGGCGATAGAACCTATAGTAACTCCTCTTATACTATACTCTATAGCCTTCAATAACAAGGTATCATTAATATCATCTCCTGAAATAATGACAGAGTTCTTTAACTTAACCTCGCCTAAAGTAACAGATGAATCTACACTCATAAACAATCCCTTAGGATACTTCTAAAGATACCATCATATAAGGACATTTATGCAATCAACGAATATTAACAACTTCTAATGGAATGCTGGCTTCTTATATGAAGAGCTTGAGACAATGATTCCATTAACAGAATCATGCTATCCCTAGTACTAGTACTCGTAATACTATACATGGTAGTCAGAGTAATGAAGAAAATATATAGATATAAGAATAAATCTCTTTTCATAACTTCTCAATAATTATTCGGGAAGAAGTATGGCTATTAAGATCCTAGCAGTAATGCTATTGGTAGTTATTGTATTCGGCTCTGTTGTTAGCGTAGGTCTTAATACGATAGATAAAGGTGGTTTAAGAGAATTCCTTGAATCACAATATGTTCCTGAGGCAAGGTTGCTAAGAGCTGCTACTACTGCTTATCCAGAAAATACTACTATCTGGATTGCTAGCGATAATCTCCTTGCTGCTAGGGCTCTTGCTGTACTAGGCTCTCCATATGCGCCTATAATTGAAACAGAATTACAAAACAAGTATAATGGAGGGAGAAACGGGCAACACGAAGTATTGTTAGGAATAAACATACCAAACCAATTCTATGAACCAGTCATAGTAATCCTGGGCACCATTTATTCCAGTAAGTTTAACGCTACATTAACTGTTAAGTATGAGTACCACAATGGCACATTGTTTAGTAATTGGCAGGATTATGCAGACCTAATAGTTTATCGAGCTCTAGATAGCTTACTCGAGGGTTCAAGACCTTATGCTGAAGAATTGTTCAAGAAACTCATGTCTATGTGGGATGGATATGGCTTTAGAGATGGTGCATATGATGGTAAATACTCTACATACAAGCTTGCATTAGCTATCTACCTCTATCGCGCCCTAAAAGCAGCTGGTTCAAACATGTATCAATACGAGGACATCATAAGTAAATGTTATGAAATCATATCAGAGCTCCAAAGAAGTGATGGCGGTATAATAACGGATTATATGGTTAAGAATGGTGATATCATACCTACTGGTGATGCAAACGTTGAGACAACAAGTATTGTGGTATTGGCTGTATACTCTGATTACCCAGAACTAATAGGAAAAACAGCATTAGAAAAACAAGCCTTAAGCAACTTGTCTCTGGTCACAATTATTACATTATTAACGGTGTTAACGCTTATGGCTATAGTCTTTCTCTATATTTTCGTATTCAGAAATAACACAACAAAATAAAATACATTGAGAGCTTCCTAAGTACATTTCATAGGTGTCTAATACAATGGTTATATTTAGGCAATAGCATAACCAAGGCATGCTAGCATCATGTCAGATAAGTACCATTATTGATGCAATTGTTTAACTAATGATAAGCTTGTATAGTCTGACATTGATGATGACGATGCTAAGAAATAATGTTTAAAATCTTTGAAAAGTGATGCGTAAGATAGGTTAAGGATCTTGTATTTAAATAAATACATTTCTTGCCTATTTCTTGTAGTCTTATCTCTTATCTTACCCATTGTATCACTAGCTGATACCACACCTATAGTTGCGGTCTACTTCTATGTTTGGTATGGTAATGGTCTAGGTTCTAGGCATTGGAATGATAGCCCCTATACTCCAGTCATTGATGAACCATTAATAGGATACTATAGTAGCCTTGATCCAGACACCATAGAGTGGCAATTGCGCTTACTCAACGACGCTGACATAGATGTGTTGTTCATTAGCTGGTGGGGACCAGGTAGCTATGAAGATAAAGCAACTAGGCTAGTATTTGAAAATCTTAAACGTTATGGTCTCAAGGCTGCTATTCTCGTAGAGCCTTGGCTAGGTAATGATCCTAACCTATATGATAGTAAATGGTGGAGTCAAGTACTAGACTATATATGGAGAAATTACGTGGAGAAGTACCCAGAAGTTTACTTTTATTGGGAAGGCAAGCCATTAGTATTAGCATTTAACCCCATAGGAATGAACTATAGACCTATGTCAACAATCTTCACAATACGCATAGTAGGAAATGATATCGATAATGCTCATTACCAGGACTGGGATTTATGGCCAGACTACTTAGCTCCTTGGACTACATCTAAGGACATTGTACTTAGAGTAAGATATGATGGATATGTAGCAATAACGCCAAGATTCGATGACACGATATTTTGTGAACTAGGCATAAGAACAAACTGTGGTCAAAGACTAATAGACCCAGACTACACCATTCAAGCCTACGTTAAACAATGGGAATGGATACTAAGAAACAAGGATAGAATACGGCTCATAGCCATCTACAGCTGGAACGAGTACCATGAGCGCAGCATGATAGAACCTCACTATGACTCTACGAAACCTAAAGAACTAGTATACGATCCCTATACCATAACCAAGAACTATACATCCCTACTCAGGAACGTACATAACGGTTTAACTAATATCAACTTAAACACAATAACATTAACAGTACTGATATTTATCGTCTCAATGCTTTCCATATATGCATATGTCAAAAAGGAGTAATTTTATATCATCCCGATTATTTACGTAGGTACTTATATAGTAAATAAGAGCTAAAGAATATGCGTGAAGGTCTTACACCTGAAGAACTCTGCAGGGATCCGAAACTATTCATAGAACTAATGGAAAAATATAACATCACTCTCAGGCAGCTGGGTATATTGCCTAACTATAAGGCGAAGATAAAATCTGGTTTAAAGAAGCCTAGCCTCGACTTATGCAGAAAACTTATGGAATTAATAGGCATAGAGAATAGTTTGGGAGAAGTGGCGGCCCGATCCCAGCTTGGGGGAGCTGCGGAGCCTCTCGGACTCCACAGCTACCCCCAACGCGGCCGGCTTAACTTCCGGGTTCGATATGGGACCGGGTGTTACCCGGCCGCTATGACCGGGTCGAGCCGCCGTATACCTTATCATTATTAGTGGTGTTTTAAGTTTTTCTCTACTTTGGTTGCTTGACTTCTATTGTATAGATTGCCTGTATCTTCATTGGTGCTCCACATTTGCTGCATTTTCCCTTTACTAATGATATGAAGTCTCCTTCTTCATAGTCTATTTCTAATACATTACCACACTTTGTACATTTTAGTAGAGTCCTTGTAATTCTTGGAAGTTCTCTTGGTTTTCTTCTTGACTCTATGTAGAGTTGGAGAAGAATTACTGTAACACCTAGTATTATTACTATAAGCAATAGTGTTGGATCATTAAAGAACGTCATTGTGCAACACCTATACTATTACCTATGCCTGCTATTATTATTGTTGATCCTTCCTTAGTTGCATTCTTGATAAGATTTAATAGGTAATCGACAGTTCTCTCCACAGCTTCATATAACTCCTTCTTCATGGCATGTAAAGCTTCTGGAAGACCCATCTTTATAACTATAGCTGATAACTGTATATTGTGCCTAGATGTTGCTCTCTCTATAGCTATTTTCTCTGGCCCAGGATCACCTATTGCTGCTCCTACACCCTCAGCTATTTCACCAAGTTCTTCACCTTCTAATTTAAGAGCGGCATCTATTGTAACAATTAGGTCAACATTGCCACTAAGTTTCTCAACAAGATCAGCTAGTACCTTACCAGGCTTACCCACATTGGATCCAGGGCCTTCAGC
>QMQO01000067.1 GCA_003650545.1 Candidatus Woesearchaeota archaeon
TAAATATCCTTCTTTTAAGTACTCATCTATCAATACTCCAAATAATAACAATATTAACCAAAATAATAATCTTCTATACCAGTTTCTAAATGGTTTGTATCTATCAACTATTTTACTTTTCAAAGATTTCAACAAGTACTTCATATTGTTGTGGATATTCATATAGCTTCACCACAAATTTAACTTCATAGTTTGGATTTGCTAAACGATAAATCAATTCGTTTATTATCATGTTTATATCTTGCTTTATATACTCTGGGTCTTCATCTCTTACTCCTTGTATTGCTTGGAAATAGTTTGTTACTCTTGCTAGTAGTGCTGATAACACTTCTATGAAGAAATATTTTCCGTATTTATCCCCATATATCGAAACTATTTTATCTGCGAATTCTTCTTGTGGTGTTATATATGCCTTTGCCTTTATATATCCACATATCATCATAACTGCTTTTACCAATGGTGCATCTTTGATAAATGCTCTTCTACCAAATATTAGTTCTCTATCTGTCTTGAAATCTCCTGTTAAAGAAACGTTTATTTGGTGAACAGCATGGTAATGCAATAATCTCTTTGCTAGTATAGCTAGTAGAGAACCGCTTAGAGAAACAGTTTGGTTTGGCTGTATCAGTACTGCCATACTCATTATCAACACCTCAAATTTCTCTGCTACTGTATTTGAACAGTAGTAGTTTATACGGAATATCTATTGGTGAACCACCTGTTAATACCAACACTAGTTTGTATCTATCATTCGGTGTTAAGTATTTCGGTGTTACCATAACTATCGGGTCTGTTTGAACACCTCTAAACCTATATGACAGATACTTCTTGTATGTTCCTTGTGCCAAATCAATATATTCCTTCACTAATATTTCGTTATCACTTTGCATATTTGATAGGTCTAGATAACCAGTTACCATATAATACGCATTTATATCGCTTAATTCAATTATAACTACTTCTACATCATACACGTTAAGTATTTTAATACCTTCATACGGGATTATATCACTTATGTACCACACGGGCATTTTTCATATCACCTTCTTTCATATTTTAAAAATGTTTATTGATTCTCATTTTCTCATCCAAATGCACAATAACTTATATAGGTAAGTGTTTCATCGGTAAGTTTCATTTCAGCTTTTCCATTTTCTGGAAGCATTGCGTATGCAACCTGTGGCTCCACCACAATAACAGCTACTCCAAGAACCATATTCTCGGGGTCTAGAAACATTGGATATATCAACCAGTTATATGCGTGTCCACCAAGTATGGTGTAGCCACTCATTAACAATCCCCATAGCCTACCGCATGTATTCATCTTGTATCTATACGCTAGAAACTCTGCGAATAACCTAGCATAATCATCACAGTCAAATATCTCTCCGATGTACATAATGTTGTTCTCTCTTATGAATCTATCCCACTCCTCAAGTATTTGATATAGTGGTGGTGTTGGATACGGTGAGCAATACACTATATCGCTATAGATGAAGAATCTCTTTAGTTGGCTACGTACCCACTTTCCAAAATCATCATTTGTATTGAAGTTGATGCTTAGTCTCAACGCATCATCTAATAACGATTCTATTACCTCTCTTGATAAACATACGAATTTTCCATTCCACGAAAAATTCTTGATTATATAGAACCCATTTCCCAATCTTTCAAAACTCATAACTTTCACCTCATTACATATTTTTACCATGCTAAATGAACTATGTCAAATGTAAATAATCCTATATAGGCATACCACACACTACGCGAACAATAGTCTCTGATTCCAACCAATACGAAGTTTGTACCATTCTTCAGATAAGGCTTTATATCGTATATCGCCATACCTACCCTAAGAACTGAACCAGATGTCCTTACCAATGCAGTATTGTTTACATATATACCTGGTTCATCACCATAACATCTATATGATGATACAATATCGAAAACCACCAATCGTGCTCCGATAACCTTGTTAATATCAGGTATATTGAAAGTGTATCCGACTCCTATAACGCCTCCAGATACCTCTCCACCAAAGTCATAGAGTTTGTATACAGCAACCTTTCCACTCAACCTTCTAGAGGTTGGAGTATCAATACTATATTCAACATTATATACATTTATAGATTTTGAGCTATAGCTACCGTTAATAACCTGCATATCCGATGGACCTATCCCACCATATCTATCAACTATAACAGCTGCAGGGTCTATCTTCTCTGCTGTAACCGCATTATCAGCTATTTTAGGAGTTGTTACAGCGCCATCAGCTATTTTATCCGTTGTTACACCACCTGTACAAATAGTTAGTCTACCTTGGTCATCGAGGCATATGCTAGTGTTATCAACACTTACTTCAGCTCCTAGCTTCTTAACTGTTGTTCCATCTGGAGAGTATCTCCACTCATCTAAATCGCTTCTGTACCACAGCTTAACCGCTTCTAATGTTGGGTCAGATGTGAGAGCCGGAAACTTGATGCTATCCGGTAACAAATCAACAGTGTTCTTACCTATCCTCAGATACGGTAATCCCTCCTCTATCAAGTCCTTGATTAGCCACCAAGCTATACGCTTCTTAAACTTTTTGAATAGCCTACTCATTCTACCACCTCCTCCAACTTGAACCTATACTTCTTACCAGATGGAGACACAAGGACAAGACCATATTTCGAGTCTTCAACAATTCTCCAACCATTCCTAAACTCAAGGTCACCAACCCTAACCAAACTAGATGCATAAACCTCATTAGCGTTTATAGTATTCACATTCTTGATATTTCTACTAGAATCAATAACCTCGGTACCACCCACCTTAAGACTTCCTATATCAATGGCACCAGCTATATATGCATTTCTCCATTTATAGTTCTCATCTCCTAAATCATAAGCATTATTAGATGAAGGTCGTATCTTGTTGTAGAAAATGATTTCTTTATGACTTGTCCATCCAAAAGGTAATATACTCTCTAACAATGGAGATGGTGGTACAATACTAGCCAAGATAAACTCGATAATCTTGGGATGTTGAGCACTATTAGTTCTCCTAATGGTTATAGTTATCCGTATATAATTATCGCCAGCGATAGGGCTGTTAAAGTAGATAAATAGAGCACCATCCCATAGCCGCACACTAGTATTCATTTCTGCTTTGACATTTGCTTCTGAGACAAAGTCGGAATAGCTGCTTGTTTCAACTTTAACATAGTCAATATAATAGCAATGTTGTACAAGTATTATTAAGCGTTCAGCATATGTCCAAGCATTTACTAAGTTATACCAAAATCTTAGTGTTAATTTATCTACACCGAGATTATCCATTATAGTAGCAAAGTCAAAATATGAATATTTCATATCTGTCAAACTTGAAAAGTCATAATCTCCTGTTATATCTATCCATGCATTATTTGCTTCATCGAAATATTCAACTTTATATGGAGTTTTGAAAGCTAATGGATTACCCCATACTGGAGACATTGCTAATGCACTATTTCCTGTCCAACTACGATAGTCTTTATAGTTTTCAATAGGGTTATAGCTCTTAGCAAAAACAGTTCCTTTAAACCATGCATTTCTCCATCCATATGTCGAGTTTCCTATATCATAGGCGTTATCAGCATTTGGCACAAAATGTGTATCAACATCAATTAAACTAATCTTTCTATTTGTTATCTTGCTAAAATCAATTTGGTTTACTATCAAGTTCTTATTAGCATCAACACTAAACTCTGAACCTAGTCCTTCAAATGGTTTATCTGGTATCTCGCTCCAGAATGGAGTACTGAAGAAATCTGTTATTTCTGAGCGTGTATGTGTATGGGGTTCTGGTGGATACTGGCTCGGTTTATCAGGGATGTTTTCCCAGAATGGACTGTTCCAAAAATCAGTAATTTCGCTACGAGTATGGGTATGCGGCTCTGGTGGATATTGAGATGGTTTATCAGGTATATTGTTCCAGAATGGTGTTGAGAAGAAATCACTGATTTTGCTCCTTGAGATAGATGCTATCTCCAGCCTACCATTAGTAACCTTGAACTCGCTACCAAGTGTAGAGAATGGCTTATCCGGTATCTTGCTCCAGAACGGAGATGCCCATAAATCAGTTATCTTGTTTCTACTGACATTAGCTATTTTCTCATCTGTTATAGAGTTGTCTGGGTGGTCAATAGGTATCTTCTCCCTGTGCTCAGTTAATTTCTTAAACAGCTTCTTTATGAATGAGAATGATATTGCGTCGAACGGAGCCATTTTATCACCTCAACAGAGTTGTCCATACATCGAGTGTTACAGAGTATGAACTATCAAGATTAACAATCTGTATCTTTACATAGGGGGTGAATATAGGTATCAGAACAGTTCTCTGCTTAGTTTTACCCGATTCAAACGTTAAATCCTCATAGTTTCCTTGCTCCTCAGCATCTTCAGGACTATCATAGTTTGAGCCATCGGGGCTGTACAACCATCTAATCCTCACACCCTTAGTAGCACTTGAATTATACGTAGCTCTAACAGTAACTACAATAGCTGAGTACCCATTTAAGTTGCTCTTGATTATCTCTTTAACAGAGTTAGCACCTAGCGAATAAGAAGATAGTTCTTTTGTAGGAGACGTTCTCCTCGGAGAAACATTGACTTTTAGCTCGTCTAAACCAGAGTCATACGCTTTTAGAATATCGCTTATCTTGACAGGTAGTGTTATAGCAGATTCCTTTATGCTTATAGGCACATTTATTGTTGAATCCTTAATTTTTATTGGCACATCTATTGTTGTTTTCTGTATATCTATTGGTAATACTATAGATGTATCTTTGAGACTGACCGATAATGTTACATCACTTTTAGCCAAATTAATTTTCAACAAATTGTTTTCATCATACGTTAATTTATCTGTCTTTAATTTTATAACCGTAAATAATTCAGCTACTGATTTATCAATATTTGAATTGTATAGCCTATTAGCAACTATTTGCAGTGTTGATTCTGATGCCCTTGTAGATAAGCCAACGTTTAGATTCTTGATATAGTTAGATAACTCGTTTCCTTCACTATCATACAATGTTCTTGGTAGTTTCTCAGCGAGTCTATTGTATATATCTGTAAGTGTTCTTAAATCGGTACCCATTACCTCATCGAGATTCTGTACAGATGTCATTACATTACCAACGTTATCTACACGGAGA
>QMQO01000068.1 GCA_003650545.1 Candidatus Woesearchaeota archaeon
ATGCTTACGGACTCGAATGGCTACATTAGAATGGTTAATCTAACGGAATTCTATGCTACGGGAACATATATATATAATGACTCAAGCCAGTCAAACTATACCACATTTAATCCATATACTTTTTTTGCAAATACGTCTACTTCTGGCTTCAATTGGACTGGAACAAATACAACTAACGTTGTTAGTAGTGAAATAATCGTAGTGTTGCTTGATAGAACTGAAACGTTGTATATTGACTTCATGAACCAGACTCCTTCGGATTTGGATTCCCTTTCTTTCGGCACATTAAATGTCACGTATAACGTTTCTAATTCAAGTGCGTTCAATCAGAGTTCCATGCTAATCTACTTCAAAATTAATTCAACTATCCTTAACGAATTTATGATATTTGAGAATGGGACAGGATCTTCAGGTTGGCAAAATATGAATATATCTGGCAGTGCAGGCGCAAACTATTGGTTTAGCCTGCTTAATAATGAATTTCTGCCCGCAACCTATAACTATCCTGAAGACTCGTTAGAAAACACTCCGAAGAACCATACCACTCTTTCAAGACCTACTCATTACGCCCTCATCAAACTTATGAATATTTCGACGCAGAAGAACTATTCCTTCTTTGAAATTAATGTTTTCAATGTGTCTTTCCCAGCTTCGTCTCTGCGTTTGTACGTATGCAATGTGTCGTACGTTCCGGGAAAATCGCAGACTAGCTCATATTGTACGCAATTCTGCACAATCAAATCTAAAACTCCATTTAATCATACTCATTCGCCATATTCAAACCATCACGTCTGTCCAATAGCAATTAACACAACAACGCAGTCCATCAGGAATCTAGTTGTGACAGACAATATGAGCTTCCTTGTACGTGGTCCTGTTGTTGGTCAGTGGAATATCAGCTTTATAAACAATATTTCACGTATTGGCGCAAACCAAAATTCAACGGATGCAGGCAATTCATGGGTGAATCTTTCGGGTACTTATGATGCTCACGTACACCAGTTCAATGGGAATGAAACATTCTGGTACTATTCATGCGGAAATCTCTCTGCGCCTAATGAAGACACTGGAAACTGTACACCCGTCCGCTATGACCTTTTGCAGCTTGGGGGTCTTCCACCAATGGCTCCTGATGTCTATTTGCCGATAGAAGCGGTATATTCTACGGTAATCGAGATCAATTGGACAGTCTCTATCTCTCCGAATGGCTATCCAATAACTATATATAATGTCAGTCTGCTGAATCTTGATGAAACGTTCAACAAAACGATAGTTAATAACTGGAGTCCGAACCTGAACTTTTCGTGGGACATATCAGGGGAAGCCAACGGAACGTATATAATAGAAGTCAATGCGTGCGATAACAATTCATTATGTGCAGCTGGCTTGAGTGAAAACTTCACAATTAATATTACTCCTTCGTCATTCACACAGACGAATTATTCGTGGACACAAGACACAAACATTACTTCGAGTACCAAGTCAAATTGGTCATTTATTGTATACACTGATGGTTCGGGTCTTGTAAATGTTTCACTATTGATGAACAGGTCTGGATCATTATATATAATAAATGGTTCGGGGTCATATATAGCTATTGAATCCAATGGAAGTACTTGGATTGCTTGGAATACATACAATAATATAAGCCAGAATTGGACTATAATTGAGAATACTGGAACACTCAATTGCTATCCTGTGTCTCATATAAGTTGGACAGGCAAAACGAATGCATCTATTTGCGAATTAACTCAACCCTTCTATTCAAACTATACAGCATCAATGAATATTCCACGACCCACTGGAACAGATGAAACTCCAAACGTATATATATGTACTGGTTCAGTTTGTGAAAAAACTTTGAGTTCACATTGGACTAGAAAAGATTACACATATGACGATAATGTGATATATGCAACTGATATTTTGAATACGCCTATCTATTATTTAATGGCGTATGATATAGTCACAGGTATTGCTGGTACAGAAGGGGATACGGGTGGCGGAGGAACAGTTGTAATTACCACTTCAAATGAGACAAAA
Source organism: Candidatus Woesearchaeota archaeon (assembly GCA_003650545.1). Lineage (GTDB taxonomy): Archaea > Nanobdellota > Nanobdellia > Woesearchaeales > B72-G16 > B72-G16. The sequence continues at coordinate 2,044 of QMQO01000068.1, forward strand.
ACCATATTTGAAATAGACACTGGTGAAATTGAAGAAGGTCCAATATTTCCAATAAGAACTCTTGGAGACTTAAAAGGTGTATTAACGAGGAATATTGAGTTTTCTGTATTTGGTGGACGAGCAAAACTCCCAATTTGGTTTATATTAACAGGTAGTATGGCTCTAGTATTGATGTTGGCATATAAATTTAGGGGTGACATTAAGAAAATGTTGCCCAAACCTTCGTCAAAAGATGAATATACGGAGTTGATTGAATGAATCTAAAACAACTAGCACTGATTGTCATAGGACTCATATTCTTAGTTGGAGCTATTTCGGCTGAAATATTCCGCTCAAACGGGTGCGTAAAAGATACTCGATACGAGGATGAAATATTCCTTCAAAATTTCACGGATGTTTTGGATTGGATCAGAATACTTGATAAGCCCAAAGTATGTAATTTTGGGTCTAATCATAGTCTTAATACAATGTACATTCGGGCTCTAATAGGTGTAGACGAATTGTATGGATGTATTCACAATTATACAATATATGGAGACATAGACCCCACGCTTGATATATACGAAATCTTGTATTATAATTCTTCCGAGATTTTTGAAACGGAAACGTGTCCGGAAACATACATATCGAAAGTATCGCCTTTTAAATACAATATAACCATAAGACCCCACAATACACAAGGTGCTGTAAATATTAGTGTGCTTTCCGAAGAAATGATGAATTCTGTAAATTCATATATCTGGGAGAATTATACGCATCCTTATCTCTATGTTGAAGCGAAAAATCAGACTCTTAAAAAGATTGTCTATAACATAACTTCAATAGTCGAAATTTCCAAGCCATCAGTCTGTGATATTGGATATGACTATTCCAAGAATAATATGTACTACAACGTGACACGTGAAACAATTTGGAATGGAACATCAGGTCAAATGGAAACAGAAGTATTGGCAGCCTGCGTTGATAATATTCCGAAGTCAAAAGGGAATGGGGCATGGGAATTCAGTGCTATTGGAACTACGTATAAGGCAAAATGGATATTGAAATCGTACTACGATTGGATGCCACTTTCTGTCAAAAGTGCTTCCAATATCGAAATTGGAGGAAAATTGTATTATCATTACAATTTTCAAATAAACTTGTCTAATGAGACTATTTTGGTGCCGATTGAAATCATTCCCACGGTGGACAACGGTAAATTCATTGTTAGTGTGTCAAAGGGTTTCAATCTAGATATGGAAAATGAAGGTCAATATCTAGGATATATTGACCCTTATTGGAATACCTCGAAAACTAACAGAACGCCCCTTTTTGTGAATAATGTAGATTCTGTCGACCACATTCACGAACCGCTCCTCTATAACCTATCTGGTGTCTGCAATGATGTGGCACCAGCTGTCGTCTATAATTACAGCGGTACGCTTGGATTTTATCCGTTTTATAACATTAGCGGAAATGCAAACTGGAGTCCAAGCGATTGGACGCCGCCGACAGTAGATAGTGTCTATTTGCGAGTCATTGTGAACTCTACTGCTGGTGCAGGTATACACAATTGGGGAGAAGTATATTGTGGCGGTGACCCAATAGCTTTGCCGCCATTTTTGGTTTTTTCAGATAATTTCACAGATAATAGAAATCATTGGAACTATCAAAGTACACCAACTTCAATAAACACTACAACAACAACCCTCGATATAATTCAAGATGGCTGGGGTGCGGGTGCAGCAATAAACATGACAATAGCAAATGGTACAATGTCTTTCAGATATCTCTATATGAATACAACAGACGACGTCTATGTGAATATCGGTTGTATGGGATACCGTGAAAACGTTGGAATAATTGCATCATCACGTTGTGTCATACCCGCATACACGCCTCAGGCACCTGCTACAACAATTATTTCAAACAATTCTCAGTCATGGATTGCAACATCATCATATCTGGATTACGAAACGTCTCGATATAGGTTCTATTCTGACGGAATCAATAATACCCTCTGGAATTATAATGAAACTGCGCCACACACTGGAAACTTATCCATTAAATGGGCTGGTTGGGCAATGGATACATCTATTGGATTTGAAACGAGATATGATGAGGGCGGACCAGTAGTCTTGCGGGCAAAAATCGATGATTTTGCATTCGTGTGGTCGGGTCTTACACCCTTGGTCTATGCGTTCACGTATAACCAATCCGCTTCGACGGTCACAGGTACAACGGAGGAAAGTGGTATAACGAATCTAATTTTGCCCAAAAATACAACATATAATTCAACATCACGGGAATTCAGAGTTAATGTGACAGGCGATACTTATGCTTCATATACATGCAATTATACCCTGAATGGTGTCACCAACTCAACTAATTTTACCGTCGTGAATGGTACAAATTATTCTGTCGACTGGACTCTGGATTTGTTAGGTTATAATCTTTCGACAACATGCTCAAACCAGACGACATCCACTGCAAACGTTGTTTTTGCAATTCGGCAATTGGTTAGTTGGGTGAACACGTCTGACGGCACAACGGTGACAAAGTCAGCAATAAACGCGACCAATTGTACAGCTAGCATATTGGGTTCACCCCTCTGGGTAAATTTCACAATATATAATTCAAGCGGTTATGCAGTCGTGAATAATGTGAATGGAACCCTATATGCTGATGGAAACTGGTCTTCTATCAACTTCACGCCTGACGCGATAGGTATCTGGTCTTGCAATATAAGTGTGTACGACGGGACTGATATAATCACTAATAGTACACAATTTTCAGTTGTCGGGTCAAACGCACCCAATATAAGTTCCATAAATACTAACAGAGGTTTGTCATTTGTTTTAAATTCGGACAATACGACATATTGCAAAGCTATTGTCACAGACGCTGATGGCAATGACACTATACAGTGGGTCAATTTCACGGTGAAAAACCCTGCTAGTGTAAACGTGATATCAAACCTTAATGGCACTAATATTTCAGAATCAGTCTGGATTTCCCAGAATTTCACACCTAGTACTATTGGATTCTGGAATTGTTATGTTGTAGCCTATGACGGTCTATCGATGCCGAATAATAATATCAATTTTGAAGTGATATCTTCAGGCGATGGCGGAGGAGGCGGAGGAGGCGGA
>QMQO01000069.1 GCA_003650545.1 Candidatus Woesearchaeota archaeon
GTTTTACATATTCACAGCTGTAATCTTATGCACATATTTATTCAGTTTGGTGTCTGTGATTTCACAAAAAACAGAAGAAAGCGACAAGTTTGAGATATTGAAGGAAAATTACGTAAAAGAGAGTTCAGAAGCAATAAACTCTGCAGTATACAACAAGGGTGATGTTTCAGACCAGTTAGATGATTTTAGCACGAATTTTATTGATTATGCAAAGACAAAGGGTATTGATCTGGAGATGCTGACCATAGTGGTGCAAGATGACATAGAAATAAATAATTATTTAAATGGAGAAGCACAAATAAACAATAATGTCCTCAATAAGGGACAAAATTTAATAATAGATAAAACAGACCAGATAACTGTTGAAGCATATGGAAATGAGTATGTTTTTGATATGTCTGATGAGCCTTTGCAATTGAAAGGCATGCTAAGAACTCAGAAAGACAGTAACATACAGGTGCACATAATACAATGAAAAAAGAGGGAATAAACATGGTTTTGTATAATAAGAGAGGCATTGCAATCTGGATGTCTTGGGTGCTGTTGATAGCATTCATGGTAGCTTTAAGTGCATTTATGAACCAGTGGATAACTGGATATTCAAGATCTACTGCAGAAGATATAGAAACAACATATGATGAAGAGAGCTGCACAAGGGTTGCATTGGACATATCTGGGTGTCAGGAATCAGAAAAATTGAACATTGAAGTTGAAAATAATGGTGATCTGAGCATAGATAAGATCATATTCAGATTATATGACCTATACAGTGAGGTAGAATCAAAAGAAAAAGAGGTTGACATTAAAGCAGGCAAGACAAAATACGTAGAAGTGCTGAAACAAGGAACAATCCACATGGTAGAAAGCATACCTGTTTTAGTAAGCGATGATGCAGTGACTGTGTGCAGAAACAAGATGCATGTGTTGGAAGACATTGAAACATGCTAAATAAAAAAGAGGCTGTGCGAAATAAAATTTCGCTGGCCTCAGATTAAAAAAAATCAGAGGTGAGAAAGATGGCAAGGCTATCTGAAAAAAATAAAGAATTGATTGACCTGGAGCTGGAGAAATCAAGGCTAAACAGAGAAAAGAGTGTCATGGTATTGAACAAGGCATTATTCCTTTATTTCTGCTTTTTATTTGTGGGAATTATTGGCTTTATCAATAAATCTATATCTGCAGCATATCTGAATATCTTAATAGTTTTAGCTTTAATAGCTTTGATTATAGGCATCTTTCCTTATGTAAATGTGATGCATAAGGAAGAAAGAAGGTTAAATCAATTAATATCTAAAATAAAGAGAGGTGGAAAATGAGAATAAGAAAAAAAGCGGTTAGTCCGTTGATCGCAACTGTGCTGTTGATTGCATTTGCAGTGGCTCTTGGAGCAGTTGTGATGAACTGGGGAAGAAGTTATGTAGAAACAACAGCAGAATATGCAGAAAGAGGGTCTGACATACAGATATTGTGCAGCAGGGACATAAATCTGAAGGTAGTGGATGGAGTAGAAAACAGTTTGTGTTATAATGACACTGAAAAACAAATAAATTTTATGCTAGAGAATGCAGGGACGATAGACATAGAGGGTCTGCAAGTAACAGTAATTGGAGCAAGCGATATTGACACAACTGACTTAGATAATGCGACAATTGAGATAGGACATATTAAGAGATTTAATGTAAACTATAACAATGACACGATGGGTGAAATATTAGAGATCAAGTTTGTTCCTATGATAGAAACAACAACAACCCAAACATCAGTTCCATGCGCTAACTCGCCATTGAGAAAAACAGACATTACAGAGTGTGAATAAATAGATGGCTAAAAAACAGACAATAGCTGTTGTTGTTTTTTTAGCTATATTCATACTCCTTGGAGCGTATATTGCAGTAAGAACAGCAGTGATATACAGGATGGGAACTGGTTTTGCAAATGAGACATCAACGTCAACAGTGCAATGTGTCGGGTATATCTATGATATCCGAAATATAGAATACAGCAACAATCTGCTGGGTTTTGACCTGCAGAACAAGCCATTCAGCAGATATGACATCGATGAGATTGTAGTGATCAGTGAAAATGACCTAAAAGAGGTCATAACCAGGACTATCATCGGAACTTCGAAAAGGATTGAGATTGATGATTTCAGCATCAACAACACGTTTTTGGTTGCTCCTGTTGGCTGCGAGGTGTATGGAAAGGCCTACAATATAACATGAGAGAGGTATGAGTGGTCAAAAAACCTAAAAAAAGAGGGCAAGTATGGATTTCAGCAGTATTGTATGTGCTGATAATAGTTGTAGCGATAACAATTATCCTGAGCACAGGCCTGCCAATATTAGAAAAGATGAAAGATAAAACAGTGTTTACACAGGCAAAGAATACTCTGTTGAATCTTGACCAATATTTCCAAAGGATAAAAGATGAGGGGCAAGGAAGCCAGAGAGTTGTTCCTGTTGAGATCAGGAAGGGCAATCTTGCCATTGAAGGAGACAAGCTATTATGGCAGCTGGAAACAGAAGCAGAAATATTACAGCCGCGCTCTTCAATTGATATAGGAAATATCAAGATAAGCTCAAACAGCGACGTAGATACGACTGAAACAGACAGCCATTATATACTGGAAAACAGCAAGATAAGAGCGAATATTTCAAAATGTTCGTCATGTCCTGCAAACCAGCTGATTGAATCGCTTTATTTCAAGGATACCTCTACCTTGCTGGCTGGAAATTTTTCATTTGATCTGGATGGGCAAGATCTAACAGTAAATTACACGATGATGGTCCCTGAAGGAAACAACACAAACATAGGCTCAGCAACTGTAACTGCATATCTGATCAACCAAACCCAAGATTTATTATTAACATTAGAAGGAGGAGCAGATTTTATCAAAATCAACTTAGAATAAAATGTCACCAAAACCAATAAAAATTATCTCTACAAAGAATGAAAAAGCAAAGCCTGCCAAGAAGGCACCAGTACCTACAAAAAAAGGCGGGTTTCAGATAGATCTGATGCCGAAACTGGTTGCGCTGCCTGATATTGAAAAGGTAGACAAGACCAAGCTTAATGTTAGATATCCTTTGCTTCCACCCTATGCTTATGCCCATCTATTTTGGAATTCTAAAAACAAAGAATTGGTTTATTTTGTTCAAGAACCTCTGCTAAATGATACTGAAAAAGAGCTGTTGAGGCTGGTCCAGCTGGGGCTGGAGGAGATGATAAATATCAGCTTTATCAAGGCTGTTAAAAGTGCCTCAGTAATGGAATATCTTGAAAGGAATGTGCAGAGCATATTACTTGAACTTGGGACAAAAGTAAGCAAAGATACATACAACAAGATAATGTATTATATCTACAGAAACTCTGTTGGATTAAACCAGATAGAGTCGCTGTTAAGAGATTTTTATATAGAAGTTATAGAGTGCAACGGTACTGGATTTCCAATATATGTTGTTCATATAAAATATGGAAACCTGAAAACAAACGTGATGATCAAGACAAAAGAAGGATTGACTGATTTTGTTGAAAAACTTGCCCAGAAATGCGGCAAATATGTGAGTTATGCTAATCCGTTATTAGATGGAAGTTTACCTGACGGAAGCAGAGTAAATGCAACATACACAGAAGACATAACAACAAGAGGGCCGACATTTACTATCAGAAAATTTACAAAAGAACCATGGACGCCCATCAACCTGCTCGCCTACAACACCGCTTCTTCAGAAGCGTTTGCATATCTCTGGATAGCTATAGAAAACAAGATGAATATCATGACCATAGGCGAGACTGCATCAGGAAAAACAACTTTCCTAAATACTATTGCACATTTTATACCTCCTGAATCCAGGATTGTAAGCATAGAAGATACAAGAGAGGTGGCATTAGCCCACATAAACTGGCTGCCATCTGTTACGCGAGTCGGGTTTGGCATGCCTGCTGCAGGACAAAAGATAGGTGAGATAACCTTATTTGACCTGCTTAAGGAAACTTTCAGACAAAACCCTGATTATGTTATTTTGGGGGAGACAAGAGGTGAAGAGACTTATGTATTATTTCAGGGAATGGCATCAGGCCACCCTTCATTGGCCACATTCCATGCAGGCTCTGTTGACACTTTTGTAAGAAGATTAGAGACTCCTCCGATAAACCTCCCTGCCTCACTAGTGGAAGGCCTGGATATTATCTGTGTCACAACGCACGTCAAAACACCAAAGCTTAATATAAGAAGGGTCAGGGAGATCGATGAGGTAATAGAAGTCAAGGAAAAGATTGGTGCTGTCAAGTCCAATGTCTTATTTGAGTGGAACGCTATAAAAGACAAGTTTGATGCTTTTGGGAAATCTCATGTCTTGCAAAGCATATCAGACAGGACTGGGATATCTATGAAGGAACTTACAAAGGAATTGAAAAGAAGAGCTGAACTTCTGGAAAAGATGCACAAAAAAGGTATCTTGGGCTTAAAGGAGTTTAGTGCAGTGATAAATGAATATTACAAAGATCCTGCTGCTGTCAGGAAAAGGTTTGGGATCAAATGAGTGCAGAAGAACTTAGGCAAAAACTAGACCAGGTGGTTGTAGCAGCTGAGTTCTATGATGAATTGGGTAAACAGCTCATCAAAGACAATGTTGAGCTTGAGAACGTGAAAACAAAGATGAATTTTGCCAAGCAAGAGATTTTAAAACTGCTATTGGATGCAAAGCAGCACATTGAAGAGATAATCCACGAAGGGATTTAGCTGGTGGAGATTTAGGATGTTGAACAAAGCAATAAAGCCTTATGTAAAAAAAATTCTAGAACTAATCGGTGAGTTTGAACAGTATTCTTCATATAAGAAAGATTTTACAGAAAGGGTTTATAAACTGAATAATGACTATCAGCGGAAAAAGCTGGATTATTTTGAATATTCTGAAAAGCTAAAAGATATCTTAAAAGGAAAAACAACAAAAGAGTGGCAGGACTATTATAATTCTGAGATACAGTCTCTTCTGAAAGAGATTGAATATTATAATGCCCAGCTGTATTA
>QMQO01000070.1 GCA_003650545.1 Candidatus Woesearchaeota archaeon
ACATAAAACATCTATTAAAATGATAGTTGATAGAAGATTCAAATGGTTGACAAACAAACAAAGAGAGATAGCAAAGATAGCTATGGAAAAGACATTTGTGAGGTTGGGCGAAATAAAAATGTTTTACAGCTCAAAAGAGCATTGGACCAGGGCATTAACTAAGTTAATTGATTTTGGGATATTAATTCCTGATAGGGAATCAGCATCTGCTGGTATATTTACAAAATATTTGTAAAAACCTGGTCCAGAGGTAGATATAGTCCAAAAAAGATTATTCTCACATCAAACTATACATGGAAAAGAACAGAATAATCAAAATACTGTGTGTGCTTTGAAATCTGGTGAGAAAAATATCACCTAGTGGAATAATCGGTAGATGGGAGAAGCAAAAGACATCAATGAATATAGTTAGGGTATTAAGACAACAATTCAACTTAGATAGGATAGAAGAGATAATACCTAAGATAAACCAATTGGTATTAGAATCTGAATCAGTTAAAAAAATTAAAAAAGATTTAGAGAACATACGAAATGAGTTCCACAAAAAGAAAATAGGAAAAATGAGAATTATACTTGATAGGGAGAAGGTAACATCAAAAAAGCAAGGTGTGCTGTACTTTGATAAAGCATACATAGGAGAGAGGGTAATAGTCTGGAGAAAATGAAAAAACACAAATCAATCGGTTATCCATATGATGTTTGGAAAGCAGAGAAATTATATAAGAAGAACCCCAAAGAATACAGGCAGTTATCTCTTTGGAAACAGGAGAACATTAGAATAGCTTTTTTGGACAAGGATATATCTGTTTATTTTATAGCTAGGGTATTGGGACATCATTGTGGGTATTGTTTCAAGTACCAATTAGGTACTTCTTGCAAAGATTGTCCCTTACAATGCTTGAATAAAACATGGAATGAAATGCGATGGAAGCGTATATGGATGACTAAAAGAAATAAGAAAAAAGAGTTTGCCAAACTTCACAAGAAATGGTGCAAGGAGATAGGCTTGTGGCAGGATGATTGGGAATGAGCCAAACAAAACAATCAATCCTTAAAAAAGAATGTTGCGAAATAAATCAAAGGAGAGGCATATTTACAGAAGAGCTTGCAGAAAACCTGAAACCGAGAAGTTATGGTAATACAGAAGCTGAAAGGCAAGTATTCGATGAATAGTTAATCGTTAAATATTATGCGTAATTTTTGCTTACGCAAAAACTTAAGGTTTGGAATGGAGGTTTTAAGAAATGGGAATAAAAGATACATCATGGAACAACAAGGTAAAGATGTCTTTGAATACGACATCTTCAACTGTCCTAAGGAGCTTAAAGGACAACTAAAGATAGGTGATTTCACATGTTAGATAATAAATTTATTCTTGATGCCTGTTGTGGCGGCCGCATGATGTGGTTTAATAAGAAACATCCTAACACAATCTATATAGACATCAGAAAAGAAAAGAAAGGCCATATAGCAGCTGTTCCAAATCACGAAGTAAATCCAGATATCGTTATGGATTTTAGAAATATGGGTTTCCCAGATAAGTCATTTAAACTTGTTGCTTGGGATGTTCCTCATCTCTTGTCTAATCGATGCGGCCAGAATGGAATATTTAGAAAGAAGTTTGGTTGCCTTAATGCAGAAACATGGCAATCTGATTTAAAGAAAGGATTTAGTGAATGTTGGCGTGTCCTTGATGATTATGGAGTGTTGATATTTAAGTGGAACGATAGAAACATTCCTACTAAGAAAGTCCTGCAGCTGCTTCCTAAGAAGCCGCTGTTTGGTAATATATCTTCTGGAAGTAGCCATAAGAACGCAAGTAAAACTTATTGGTTCTGCTTTATGAAGATACCTAAAGCGAATATGGAGGTAAGTGGCAATTCCTCGCAGAGTTAAAACTCTGTGTATCCTCGCCACGTTTTTATGAGATGTCATAAATGTAAGAACTCATTTATTGGAGGTTATGGTGGTTAAGATAAAATATAAAAGATTAATCAAAGCGATAGGATATGCAAGCTTGTTTGGGGGTTATATTTGTTTTATTTATATATTCCTTTCAGCTTATCTCAATCCAATGAAAATTGTGCTAGTGGATATAAACCATTTTGGAGAGGCAACATTGGAGATGTATCTAATTGTGATTTGTATACCATTTGTAATATCATTGTTTGTAGAAAGCTTTAAAAAATGAAAATACAAGAAGCTGTGATGGAATACAATAATGCTAGGACATTGTTGGTGAAGTCATTTAGAAAACTTAACAATAGAGTTGATAATAGGACATATAATAAGATTAGATACCTATCAAATAAAAATTCAATCTTAAAAAAGTTGAGGCAGATGGACAAGATACTGTCTACTTTCATCGCTATCGAAAAAAGCGAAAACTATATAAATAAGTAGTAATACCTAAAGGTGATAATATGGATATTGAACCAAAATGGATTGTGTATGGTGCATTAATAATCCCAACATTATATATAGTTATGGAATGGGAATTTAGTGTATTCATATTGGTTGGTTTGGTTATGGCTGGGTTTTATTTTTTCTCAAATAACTTTATCAACAAAGATAATTCAAGATTTAATGGAAATAACATTCCTGGTCCACAGTCTCCATTGGTTTCAGAACAACAGCGTTGGGACTATAAATATGATGCAGAAACTGGACAACCAGTACCTAGGAGAACTTATGTTCCACCAAAAAGTAGGAGATGGGATAGATGAATCTTGATTTATTGCAAGAAAACTACTCACTAATCTTGCTTGTTATCATAGCTTTCATTGTTATTTCAAAGATTATACAGGATAGGAACAAAGACCTGCCACCAAAACCACCACCTGGATTCAAAGAGGCATATAATATTGAACAAGGTAATTATAACTTAGAGCAACGTAGAAATGACTTGATTAACCAAATTAAGTTTGTTACTGAACAAAAGAATAGGCTTGAGAAAAATATGGATAAGATTAAATCAGAATACAAAAATAGGCAAGATGAATATTCTTTATACGACCAGCAATTATGGCTGACTCATAAATCATTAACACACCAACTGTCACTAATTGAAAAGTTAATCAAAAGTAAATAAATCTGCAAGGAGGTAGAAATGGATTCAGATTTGTATAAAATAAGCAATTATATATCCAACCATAAAGGTGAAATAAAATTTTTGAATGAGCTTGTATCTGAAATTAACAATACACCACCAATAAAAAAGAGGTTTACATCAAGAGAACTTGCACATAGGTTATCTTTGTGCAAGCATAAATTTGAGTGTAATGTTGAGATAATAAAGCCAGCAATGTACAAATTTTAATTATGGAATGTTAAATCAATTCTTTTCTTTTTGCAATCCATTTATCAAAATCCATTGGCTCATGTCCGCTATACTCGCATTTACTTACATATCTCTTATAATAGTCCATAACCAATTCACTTTTTCTTCCAGCTAGAATATCCTTTTCAAACAAGTCACTTTTAAACTTTCCTTCCTGTTTAACTCTTATAAAATAAACAAAAAGAATTAATGGCAGTATCCATTTCATAAGCATATACTTTCTGTAATACGCTGCAACAAAGAAAACAGCATACAAAAGAAAAGACCATGCCTTTGGCTTCTTAAACTCTGATAGAATGTCAAATAAATCAAAAACTAATGATTTAATTGAATATACCAACAAATAGCCAAATTCCCTTATCCTCATTTTTCGCTACTAAAAAATTTTTCCAAAAATGAATCTTTCCTTACTGCTTTAACCCATGATGGCAACAATGACTTTTCAGCTACGCCTTCTCTTCCAGTAAATGGAGATATAGGTTCAATTAAGGTTGTAAATCCCCTTTCAGGACCTTTCATCATAACCTTGCCTATATAATATTTTGGTAATCTATATGGGTCTATTATTGTGACACCAATCCTGTAAAACAAACCAGCACCATCCCTATGTTGTATATCAATTAATGGTCCAATTTTGGGTGTTGCCATTAGTGGGAACTGCCCCCATGCTTTTTTTCTTATTGCTTCCCTTTCAACCAGCAATTCAGCTTCTTTTGGTGTTACTAAGTCTGTGGTGGCTTCATCCCTTCTTGATAATATGTAAAATATAATCAGTATTCCAACAATGATTACAACATATTGGCCCTTTTCCTCTGTCATAATCATACTACGCCATACAAGAACTATTGCCACAATACCAGCAACCAACACAGTAGGAGGAACTTTCTGCCATGTTGGTTTTTTTTCTTTTTTCTTTTCATCCTCTTCCAATTCAGTTTCTTTTTCTTCAAACATTTTCCAAGCAAGCAACATTATGCATTTTCTATCATATATGCCCTTTTCCTTTTGATTGTTAGTTTGTAAAGTATGTTTGTTCTTTTATCTGTAAGCTTTCTTGAACCACAGATATGGCATTTTGTTTTGTTTGTGACTCTTGTCATTCTGATATTATCTGAATTGCAATATGGGCAAAGTTTTATGTTTTTATTTTCATCCCTTATAAACACATCTTTAAAAAAAGTAGTGGTATAATTATATGATTGGCATGTAGGGCATCTTTGCTTTTTTCTAGATGGGTTTCTTTTGTAAGTTTTTCCACAGCCCTTGCATGTGATGCAATCTAAGCAAACACCGCATTTTTTGCATTTCCTATACTCTTCTTTTGAATTTGTTATTTCAGACACTTCCCAGCTATGCATTAGTTGAAAATGCTTCTGTATATGGATTATATCCCCTTCAAATTTTTCAGATGCTATTATCTCAACTTCATCATTAAATGCAAGTAAAGACAACAGTTGCCTGGCCTTTTTTGTGTAAATATCCTGCTTGAAGTCTGTTTTGTATGTTGCACCACACTTGCATCTGGCTAGTGCATAATGCACACCACATTGATGTGTAT
>QMQO01000071.1 GCA_003650545.1 Candidatus Woesearchaeota archaeon
AGATAGGACGTTGGCTACTCGTTCTATAAAATCTATGGGTATTTCTTTGGTTTCTTTGTAATATTCTGGTTTGCTACTATCGACTTGGTGCCAGTGGTAGTATAGTGGGTTTATGATGGGGGTTGGATCGTCTATTATGAGTGAGACGGGGATTTTGTTTTTTGGGTAAAGTACTCTAAGCTTGTGTGTGAAGCTCATGTTTAATTATGTTATGAGTTTTAAGGATAAATTTTTGATGCATATGCATTAGAAATTTCATGATCGTTTAATATGTTTTAGGAATATTTTATACTTTAATAAAATTGAGGAAGTTTGGGAAAATCATTATGATAGCTGTTTTAAATGGTTCCTCTTCTTCGTAAGAATACGAATACTGCGACTGTTGCTACTGCGATTATTCCTGCTATTAACCAGATGCTAATGCCTCCTTTCTTTTCGCCGAAGCCTGATGGTACTTCATAGCTTTTTAGGACATCTTGAGGTGTTATTAGATAGGTGCCCCATTTCCATGGTGTACCTCTAGTGCATATTAGTTCTACTATGACAACGTCACTGGCTTTTATTGAGTGTACTCCTGAATCAAGTAGTACGTATTGGTCTCTCTTTAGTCTTTGAGTTACTCCATCTATCGTTACTTTAACGTCTTTGGGGGCAAAGAGGACGCCTACTGTAGGGACGAAGATTTTTGTAAGTTCGTTAGGTCTTATTCCCATCATGCTTACGTCTGGTCCCATATTCTCTGGTGTCTCAGAGCCACCTGTGCTACCAGCTAGGACTGTGATTTTACCTGTACTTTTTATTATTACTTCTTTCTTTACCTTGCCTAATTTGTAGAACCAGTAAGTATCCTGTGCTACATCGGTTTCTGTAAATGTCTTTTCAGCAATCTTATCCATTGAGGTTTCGTATATTGTGACTTTACCTGGTTCGCATGGTACTATTATTAGGGCTGCAGTACCACCAGATACGTCATAGGTAAGGTATGTGAGGGCGAAGAATATTTTTCCTACATAGCCGCCTGTTACTGCGGGTACTGCCATGAATGATTCTGCTGTTACTGCTGCTACCATTACATAGTCATCGGTTGTTAATCTAAAGATCATGGAGTTTCCAGCGCCACGTGCTGGTTCCCCGTGTCCAACTCTGCACCAGAGTAAATATCTTTTACATGCTTGTTGATCTACTTCACCGCTTGCAGACCATTTTCCTGATGAGTCTAGTACTTTGAATTTAGTCTTTGCAAGACCCATTATTAGTAAGTTGTAGCCCATTCTAGTAGGTATGTAGCTGTCTGAAACTGTAAAGGGTATGAAGACAAAATCTGTACCTATGAACCCTCCCTCGGTAGAGGGATAGAAGCCTGAAGTCTCAAGGCTGTCCCCTCCCATTAGCATGGCTGCTATTCTTTTGTTGCTTATTATTTTGAAGTATGTTCCGTATGGTATGAATACTGTCCTCTTCTCCATAGAATTAACAGTAACCGAGGCTATTTCTTCTCCAGTTGATATATCAATAACACTAACTCTAGTATTATCTTCTGTTCCTATTATGTCTAGTAGTGCTGTTCCAGGGGGTGGTGTGTAATTCCTTATCTCACCATTAATCAGCTCATCAATATTACCAATATCAGTACTAGGAGGAACATAACCATAGTAAACATACTCACCTTGTGATCTTGTAGTTATGAGAGCTATTGGTAGTAGTATGATTATTGCTAAAGTTGTTATAAGAAGTGATCTATTAATGCTATAGGCTCTTCTGCTCCTGCTAATCATAGGTATATCCTCCTTCTGCTGAAAAATGATCATTATTAACTATCAAGTAGTGTACATATAAGTTTAAAGTCTATGATTATCGTTTCTCCTATCATTTATCATAATTTACTTGTAAGTCTTCTTTATGATACTGGTATAACTCTTATATTGATAAGAATCTGTATTATAAGGACTTCATTATTAGAGGGGTGATAATTGAAAACTCTTTTTCATTGTTTAAGATTTCATGTTTCCATTGGATAGAAGTCGACAATGTTACATATCTCCCAAGGATTGTCTTATACTTTCATCCTTTCTTTATTTCTTCGTTTGAAGACAGAAAAATTATCTGAAAGTATCTATTCTTTATAAAAAGTCTTAAATAATTAATATTATCTATAGATTTGTAATGAGGGCTTATTTATGAGTGAAGAAGAAAAGGTGAAAGGTGTATCTCCCAAGATATGGGCTTATATAACGATATGGACGCTCTTCTGGACAATACTAGTAACCCTTTCAACGCTCTTCATCCCACAGCCATGGGCTTCGGGCTCTAATCTAGGCCCTTCTGGATTTGTATTAATGATTGCGACAGGGCCCTACATGGTAATGTGGATCCTCTCAATACTTGTTGACGCTAAGATAATAAAGCCTATGCGCAAGGATGTCTTAGCATTAATATACATTACTACGCTAATCGTAGTTTGGTGGTGTACTTATAAGGGATTCTACTGTAGTTTTGCAGGGTTAAGCCACGCTAGGCTTGAGAATCAAGAAATACACGGATGGGCTCTACCCAATTTCTGGATGCCTTCTGCTGAAGCGATTAGAGCTAGCTTCTTCCCTCATTCTGAAGGGGCCTTCTTTGCGAACTTAAATGAATGGCTTCCGGTAACATTCACGTGGTCTTATTTTGGCTTTATAACTGCTATATTCTCCTATGGTCTTGCTATTATCTATAGACGCTTATGGGTCGATATTGAGATGTTTCCTTTCCCACACGCGCAGGGCTGGCTTATTGGTGAGATGGCTGCTGAGGGTGTATATGGTAGTGAGACTGCAAGGAGAAGGAAGAAAGTAATATACATAGCAGCAATAATTACGTTCATATGGTATCTCCCCTTCATAGCTTATACTGCCTATCCTGGCTTACCTGACTTCTATGGATGGCTTAAGTCACCGTACTATATCCGTTGGGCTCCTGGTGCCTTTCAAATACAGGATGCATATCCATCATTAAGGTCGATAATCGCAGGGCCTTTGAATATTTCAACAAACATTATATACTATGCTGTCATGTTCTTAGCACCTATAGATGCCTTACTTTCAATAACAGTAGCATATCTACTGTTCATGCTTATCTTACCTCAGATTCTCTACTACTTTGGTTACTACTCAGGGATTTTCACTGCTACTACAGGGGGTAAGAACAGCCTAGTTCAGCGTCAAGATCCATTAAAACTCAATGCTATGGATGTAGGTATGGCTATAGGCATATTTCTCTTCCACTTTATAGCGAACTGGAGATACTACCTAGATACATTAAAACGTATAAAGGAGAAAGTAGCTCCTGGTGACATACCTTACCTATGGGGCTATTTATTAGCAATAGTTGGTGCTTTAGGATTGGTAGCTCTCTTTGTAGCGAGCGGTGTAAGACCATGGGTAGCTCTATGGGCAGTGATAGTAGTATGGTTCCAGTTCACAGTATTCACTCGTGGTCATGCTTATACGGCTGCAGGACCTATTATTAGAGGAAGAACGTTCTTCAAATGGATCTGGGGAGAAACCATGCAACCAGCACCTCGTTGCACAGCAGAGCAACTTTTCCTAGGTACTCAGGTTAATTGGGTTCTCTCAGGTTCCGATACCTTTATGGGATATGCTCCACTAGCTAATGGTCTAGATTCCTTTAAAGTAGCTAGTATGGCTGGTCTTTCACCTATGGATGCCTTTAAGGCTATGATGATTGCTACTGTCATAGTCTCAGTAATACATGTTGCTTTAACATTCTACTGGTTACACTACTTTGGCTTTATGGTAATACCTGCTAGTAAAGAATGGGACTTCATGTGGACTGGCGACTCTGGCTGGTATAATAACTGGCCTGCATACCCACCGTACTGGCCACATATGCTAGCAGGTATTGTAATAGCTGTTGCAATCTACTTTATGAGACTTCGTTATGCTTGGTGGCCATTAGAACCTATAGGCTTCTGTGTAGCACTAAATACTCAAGGAGGCGGTTACTACCCGGCAATAGGATCCCTTACAGCACCCATTGTTTGGATTATAAAGTATGTACTAATAAAGATAGGCGGAAGAAGAGCCTATGAAGAGTATGGAGTACCAGCAGCCTTAGGCATAATAGCAGGTTATACAACGGGCGTCTTAGTAAACAGTTTAGTAGCTACAGCAAGGTGGGCTATGGGCGGCGTATAAGGGCCAATAATCATTGCCCTATTTTTTATTATATTTTTATTATAGTAATTGGTTAACTCTACAGCTGTTTTCTCAAATCAGTTATCAGCGATCTTAGGTAAGTCTGTAGTAATAATGTCTGCAACTAGAAATCCTATTATTACAATTAACAATTAAAACGCCCTTTTAATTCTAAAAAGCTAAATTCTTTGAAATTTTTCAATTATTCATTCTTCTTACTAAAAGGCATGTTAAGTTTATCTGGAGAGAATTATAGGTCGTTTTTCTACTAAGGCTTGCGTAATTTTCTTTCGACCACTACTTAGAGTTCTCCATAAAGTACCTCTTGAGACTCCCATACGTCTAGCTGCTTCTTCTTGAGTAAGGTTCTCTAGGTAAACAAGCCTTAGTGCTTCTAGTTCGTCTGGCATTATATATATAGGCTCATTAGAAATTGGTAGACCTCTTTCATCAAGTGGTATAAAAGTAACATAACGCATCTCTATACTAATTATCCTATGCTTAGGTGGTCTTCCTCTTCCTCTTCGTCCCCAGCGCCATCTCCAAGGTGGTCCATACATTATATGACAAGCCTCCTAGACCCTCTAATAGGGGATACACATAAATGATATCTAGACCATATAGTACCTCTCATTATTTATAATCCTTACCTTGATTATGCCTTCTTTAATTAATCTCTCTATCACTCTAAG
>QMQO01000072.1 GCA_003650545.1 Candidatus Woesearchaeota archaeon
CCCACTCTCCCGACTCTGCCTTAAAGAGAGGTTTTATATCATCGACGAGAGGAGAATCTGTATAAAAGGACTCGTCACCAATTTTTAGGAGCATAAAAAGAATTGTTAAAAGAAATTAAAAAAATTATGCAAACCATATTAGCCAAGCATTTATCGCAACAAAGAGCAACGTCAGGAACACCTGTCCCCAGCTCAACCCCTTGAATATGCTGATGGCGTTTCTGATGCCGAGGACAAGAGTGAACACTGCCACAAGCACTATGAGCCAGTCCACATCAGGAAAGCTGGAAATCTGTGGCTCTAAAAGAAGCCACGACCACCAGAGCATGATTGCACCGATTGCAGTAAAAGCCAATCTTCGCAGAAGTTCCATAGCTCCGTATTCGATGTTTTCAAATATGCTCATTGTGAGTGGGGGATGCTGGTAGTACCTGCTACTGCTTACTCCATCCAACCTCCTGAAGAATCTGTACTTTTTCCTCATCATGCGAACCACCCCTCTAAAAAATTAAGGTTATTTGAGCCTCCTGAAGAACCTGAACCTCTTGGTGCTCTTCTCCTCGGCTGTCAGTCCGTATTTGCTCGGCACTTCTTCTCCGTCCAGCCTCCTGAAGAACCTGTATCTCGGCTTAGTCCTCTCCTTCACTGTCCCCAGCAGAGAATGGACTACAGCGAGGACGAAGAGTATCGCAATCAGTATTACCAGAAGCCAGAGCCACCACGGTATGTTCCATATCGTCACCTGAATCCTCTGGTAGTCGTTCTCAGTCCAGTAGTCTACGGTTGCCGATGAGACGTTCCATGTGTGGGTCTCGTAAACACCGCTAAAGTTGAACTGCTGTGCTTCAACTGCTTGCCCTATTACAGGTGCTGTAGCTTTTAGCCTGACCTTCATTTCAGGTTCTGTTATTTCCACATGTGCTGTTCCTATTACATCCTCGGTGTCCTCATCGTAGACGCTGACGGTAGTCCCCCTGCCGATTGCATTCGACCTCAGTCCTACGGTAATGTCAACGTCTTGCCCACTCTGGACGAGGAGTGCTCCTACGGAAACATTACTGACTTCAGTATCTGGGAATATCTTAATCGTTGTGTTGACGTAGTTGTTCCATCCCATGTATTCCCACGGATGGTAGATTGAAGCGTTTACGACGATTTTATCTGTGAACGGAACTGTAATGGTTGTGTTATACCAGATTGTAGTGTTTGGCTTGAACGTTGCCACAACATCCTGATGTCTTTCTATAGGCATCAGCTTCTTTGCAAAGAGGTCGTGCTTGTTTACGTCCGCCCTGATTTCTATCCCTGAGAGCTTGCACGGAATCATGTAGCCGATGTCTACTTCAATAACGTCCTCTGGCAGAATTGCAAGCGGGGTCTTCTGCTTAACTGGTTTCCAGAGCACCGTCACAGACAGGTCTATGAACGGCTTGATGGTCACGCTGTTGCTCCTCATCCTGTTGTTTTCAGAGTTGGTATCCTGCTCGTAGCTCGTTATAGTAACTTCCACAGCAACATACTTGGTCTCGTTTCTCACACCGAGGTAGACCCAGTTCATGATGTAGTTCACTCCCGCTTTCACATCAACAGTCAACTCGGTTTCATTCAGCGTTTCGTTCGTATCAACGTCGAAGGCTCTGTAGTGGAGCGTTACTGTCTGTGGCACATTCGAGAACACCCATGTTTCAACGAGATGCGGAGTCTCTCCATAGTACCAGCCCATACCCCAGTGGATTTTCAGAACTACATCGCTAATTGCAACCTCTGGAGCGAAGTAATCCGAATCTTCGGGAACTGTTGCAACAACCCTCTTATCTTTGTCCATTGTTATACCAGTAAAGTTGAATGTGTGGTTGCCCGCAACCACTTCGATATCTACAACCTTCCCTGACTCAATCATGAACCTCGCAAGACCCAAGCTGT
Source organism: Candidatus Woesearchaeota archaeon (assembly GCA_003650545.1). Taxonomy (GTDB): domain Archaea; phylum Nanobdellota; class Nanobdellia; order Woesearchaeales; family B72-G16; genus B72-G16. The sequence continues at coordinate 1,924 of QMQO01000072.1, forward strand.
CTGTATCCTGAGTGAACAGTACTGTTGAAGTGGCATTATCCTTCACCGTTACGGTTGCACCTTCGTAAGGAGCACCATCCCTGTACTGGACAAGTGCTTCGAGCTTGTAGTATCCCGTCACTCCTTCTGGATTCAACGGTATAACCACAGACATGTTGTCGAAGACGTTCAGACTTCCTTCATAGGTCTGATATCCGCTCTTCTCAACCCTTATGCTGTGGAATCCAGTAATGGTGGTGTCATTAGCCCATCCGCTGGCATCAGTTGTGCCAAACAGACTTCCGTCGAGGTAGACATCCGCACCCTGAAGTGCTGTGAGGTTTACAGCATCCACAACCCTGACGTTCAGCACCACAGGAGTTTCGCTTGGCGGTAGGTTCGGTGGTGGGAAGTAAGTCACCCTGTCCGAGTCATCAGACAGAACCTTGTTGTATGTGGCGTTCACTATTGTTCCGACTGCTTCAAAGAACCCCCTCGGAGCATGCTCAATGGCTTCTGCCACAAACTTCTGTATGTCGTAGAACTGTGTGTAGGTGTCGTTCGCAGGTATTGTTACAGTAAGCGTTCTCGTTTCATTCATTGTGTAGACGGGTTTGTCCTCGCTGTCGAGATATCCTGCCCTCAGCACTATCTCCACATCCACTGTGTTGTCCTCCGTACCCGTAGCTCCGAGCCACACAACGAGCTGTCTCGGTATCACACTTGCCCTGTTCGTTCCGTTTAGATACAGTCCTATCCACGCATTCCCGATTGCCGATGTGTTGTTAGCAGGCAAGGGCTGTGTATCGTTTATCGGCAGGGTTTCGTTCTTCTCTGGCTCATAAGGCTTCACTGGTTCGGTGTACCAGTATCTGAAGATGTATCTCTTACACGTCTGCATTCTCGCTCCGTTTGATGGGTCGAGGAACTTGGGGTCTTGAGTTACGTAGTAGTACCTCTTACCGCTTGGAGAAGATGTATCGTCTATTACCTGACTCAGCTCGAAGTAATTCGTGATTTCGAGGGGTTCAACCCTGCCGTAGAGGAGCTTAATTTCTCTCTCTGCATACTCCATCGGATAAGGCATGTCAACGAATTCCATCCTCTTTGTGACTATTACGAGGTTGTTTTCTCCGTATTTCCAGTCGTAGTGGAAGTTAGCTTCGTAATAGCCACCCCTATCGACCATAGGTGTTTTTACGAGTGTGGTTGTCTTTAGCTGGAATATGGCTCTCATGTGCTCTGCGTTCGGGAATCTCACAATGAGCTTGTCAGTCCCTACTGGCAATGTGAATTGTGCAATTGCTCCATCCGTGCTCGGTGAAACATCGTACTCCTGACCGTTTATCTCGACCTTCGGTATGAGCGATGCTATTTCCTCTGGGTCTTTCGTCTCGAATCCCGACACTATTCCAGATACCTGTATGCTGTTTCCGTAGACGATTGTTGCAAGAGCTTCGTGGTAACCTCCTCCGAGGAGGTCGAACGACGATGCGTAACCAGACGTAATTGTATCTATTACGATAACGATTTTATCAATTCTCAGCCTTTCAGTCGGGGCTTCCGTAATCATTTTTGAAAGTTCGAGCAAGTTAGTCTTCGGAATTTTTCCAGCCTCAATGATGTCCATGTAGTTGTCCCAAGTGTCCGTAATGTAAGACACTCTTATTTTGATGTTGGAGCTTGGAATTCCCAATCTTTCGAGATAGCTTATTACGTGGTTCTTGAAGTCGTTCTCGTGCTCACTCGCTTCCATTGGCAGGAAGTACTCGACTACGGCGTATCTCTCTCCCGTTTTTGAATCGACGAGGATTGGAATTGTGTAAACCGTCGTTTTGATGTTCTCGTATTCTTTCAGGTTCTCGTAGTGGGTGTAGAACTCCGCTCCAGCGTCAACTGCGAGAGCCAGCCCCACTACGAATAATGCTCTCGAACCCCATTTCGTTGCTCCTCTCGCCCACATTGAAACTGCATCGTGGATTGCAAGCTCGTCATATCCTTTCGCTGTAAGATATCGTTTGAGCCATCCGCTTCCGAGGGATTTTGCTGTGTACAGGCTCGCCCCGCTACCCATTATCTGTCCGCCTACACCCATCAGCTCTCCCGCTGGGTTGAACTGTGGTATCACAACTGATACTGCAAACTTGGGGTCTAATGTAAGTTCAGAATAGGGTGTCAGCTTTGCATTCAAAGGAACTTCTATAATCACTCCAGAGTCCGCTGTAGAAGCTGAAACTCCGAAAAACCTCGCATAAGTCCACGTTTGCAAGACGTGAGTTCTCTCATATACGACAGTTCTTTCATCCTCTTTTGTGAGCTTGTGGTCTTTTACGGTTGCTCCATCTGTGTAAATCACATCGTATCTGACGAGACCTCTATCTTTCATGTTTCCGAGCTTTCCGTTCACAATGTCGCTGTCGGTAATGAGTTCTACAGGTCTCTCCTCTGCGGAGAGATATGTGATTTTTATCTGCCCAGATTCGAAGTAGATGTGGTAGGGCTTGTCCTTGGGAGCTTCGAGGGTGAAAGCAGAGGACAGCTCCCACGGATAGGACTGGGTTGGGTTGTAAATCAAGTCACCTTCGAACCTCAGTCTCGGCTCTCCGCTCTGGATGTCCTGCTTTACGAGCACATACAGAGTTTTTCCAGCAAACAGATAGTTACCCTGTAAGCTGACTGCCGTAGCTTTACCTATTCCACTCCCACTATAAGTCCAGTATCTCCCCGTCTTTACGTCAACGAGAACTGAAACGTATGGGTCGGTGTTTGTGGAGAAGGCAACAACTGTGACTTCTAATGGACTCCATCTGTTGTAGAACGGGTTGTAGAACCTGCCTGTCGTTCCTGTTTGATTGCTGTCCAGATGGAGCACCTCTTCGAATACGTAACCACCAGCCTCGCTCACTTCGAACCTGAATACGTAGATGTGTCCGTTGTCCGTTCCGACGAGGATATATC
>QMQO01000073.1 GCA_003650545.1 Candidatus Woesearchaeota archaeon
TGGTAATAATATGTTTCTGAATACATATCGTTGGAAAATTCTTCTGGGTTTAAGTCCTTTAGCCTCGGCGAATATTAAAAAGTCCTCTGCCAAAATACTTATGGTTAAATATCTTGAAGATAGGAGCCATCCGAAGCTTTGAGTAAGCACTAAAGATAAGGCAGGTAAGAAACCATGTTTTATAACAGAGATGATAAAATCTAGCGTTAATCCAGGAGTTAAACCGGGATCATATGCACCTCTAGAGGGGAACCAACCTAAGATATAACTAAAGACCAGTACTAGCACTACGGCCATTATATAATATGGTATTTGAGAGAGAATTATTGCAAGATTACTTATAACTCTGTCAAATTTTGATTCTCTTCTCCATGCAGCAAGCGTTCCTATGACAACACCTAACACCCAAGATATTATGGTCGAAAGGCCAAGTAACCCTATAGTCCATGGTAAGCGTTTGAGAATAACTACCTGAGCAGGGTTAGGAAATGCAATTAGCGAAGGTCCTAAATTTCCGCGAACTAGTTGCTTTAAGAAGCATAGGTATTGTGTTAAAAGACTGCCCTCAAGACCAAATGTAGCTTTATATTCTTCTATTACTTGTCTTGCAAACTCTGCTTGAACATATTGAGTTGCCATAAGCGAGCCAATAAAAGCATCTAAGGGATTTCCGGGCATCAACCTGAAGAGAAAGAACGTTATTGTGATTGCCCCAAATAATGTGCCGAAATATGAAATCAGTCGTTTAATAATGTACTTATGTAGCGGTTTCATTATTCGTTCCTCCACTATTACTTATTATTACATGTAAGTCTTAAAAACATTATCCGCAATCTACTTGTTCCTTCTTGAGTAATGAGTAAGAAATAGAAGGTTTAAATACTATAGTAACTTTTTACTCAATTAGAGGGGTGAGGAAAATATGAAAGTTAGGATGAGTATAATCCTCTTTCTAATACTTCTTACAGCGATGTTATTCATAATGCCCATAAAGCCTACAGCATCAGAAGAAGAGCTACCGGTGCCCCGAGAGGAAACTTTAATAATAGCAAGACCAGGGTTTTCTCGATTTGATATCTTTAACCCCTTTATCCCTAATGGTTTGGCTTGTCCAGAAGCTTATGATACGATAATCGGCGAGTACTTATGGTATATTAATTATGCTACAGGCGAGATAATATATTGGTTAATAACAGGCTGGGAGTACGAAAATAACTACACTACTTTAATTTTCCACGTAAGGAAGGGAGTAACATGGAGCGACGGTAAGCCCTTCACAGCTCATGATATTGCATTCACTGTAAATATGATAAAAGAGAACCCAAAATTGTACTTACACCCATGGATTGATATGTGGGTTGATAGTGTAGATGTTCCAGACAACTATACATGCGTTATACGCCTCAAGATGCCGAATCCGAGATTTCATACTACCTTTAAATCGTGGGGGCTTCATATAGTTCCAGAACACATATGGAAAGATAAAGATCCTTTAACATTTAAGAACTTTCCACCTATAGGCACTGGTCCATACAAACTATATAAAGTCATACCTGAGAATAACATGTTCATATTCATTAGGAATGATGATTACTGGGCAGCAAAGGTTTTTGGACCAGAATATCTACCTAAGCCTAAGTATATAATTTATCGCGGTCTCTCTTCACCAGATGCAGAATATCTTAACTGGATCAGAGGAGATATAGATGCGTTTGTACCATCAGACGTACTGTCTGTAGATGCAATTAAGAAGGCGTTAACATATCCTCATACTGCTCTTTGTCCATTCTTAGATCCATGTCCAAGAGGGATGTGGATCAATACGCAAAGATACCCACTAAATTACACCCAGGTACGGTGGGCGCTGTCGTATCTATTTAATAGAGAGAAACTTGCTAAGTTCTGGCCTTCCGTCACGCTAACCATGCCAGCTAAGTATCCATGGGCCGACTGGCCAGGTCTTAGAAAGTATGCTTTTCCGGAGGTCTTCGACAAATACAAGTTAGAGTATAATCCGGAGAAAGCAGCTAAATTATTAGATGAACTTGGGATAATAGATCGCGATGGCGATGGAATAAGAGAAACACCGAACGGAACAAAAATGTCATTTGTAGTCTGGGGAGGTGATTACTTAGCTCTAGAATTCGCAGAGGAAGCAAAGAAAATAGGTATTGAGATTATAATAAAGCCATTGACAGGTACTACATGGGAGCTCATGGAATTAGGCAAAATAGATATGGCTATTTACGAGTTATGTACATATACGCCTTTTACAAACGATCCATACTTCCTCTTAGAAATATTTCATAGTAAGTACGCTAAGATGTTTCCAATAGGCACTAGAATGCAAGTTGGAGCGTGGGTAAGACTTGTAGATCCAGAGCTAGACGAAATAATAGATAAGTTAAGTGTAATACCAACAGATACACCAGAAGGTTTAGAGCTTCTAAAGAAAGGATTAGAATTATGGATGCGGGACCTACCAGTAGTACCAATAATAGAGACTATTTATGAAGTAGGATGGTCGACCAAGTATTGGACCGGATGGCCTACTTCAGATAATCTCTATGCTTGGCCTGCAATTTGGTGGCCCGAATTCCTCTTCGTGATATTTCACTTAAAACCAGCCCACATAGAATATATCCAAGTATGGTTTACTCAGCCTGTAGAAAGATTCATCGGAGCTGACGGTAAAGAATATGGACCCTTTGAACCTGGCGACTCTGCACGAATCCCAGTACCTGATGCAGATTTCCTAATTAAGCAAGGTATTGCATCAACCAAACCAGTAATAGTCGGCATCGAAGAGTTAAGGGAAACAGTCTTCTCCCTTGAAGAGGATATTAACAGACTACGCACAGAGTATGAGAATGTGATAAATAGTATAAGTAAGAGTATAGATACTGCGATTAAACTCTCAAGCGTTGCCATATGTATTGCATTAATCGCAATAGTACTTTCAATAATTTCTCTTAAGAAACGGAGATGAGGCACTTAAAAGCCTATCAAATCATTTTTCATTAACTTATGATAACCTAAATACTATCATCATCTAAAGCCAGTACTAAGTCCCCCAAAAGAGAGAATAAATAATTTTGATTTCTATTACGCTAAAATTCTCTTTAAATTTCTGTAAAAATTCACTATAACTTAAATAGTTGTTTCATCTCTAAGCAAAGTCACTAACTACCACTAATTGAAACTAGTTTATGCGCAACTTAGACGGAACACTCCTTTCAAACTCCTCCACAGTAATCCTCCTCCTAGGCCCCCTAGTGAGAATGAAATACCTCTTACCCTCTATTTTAACGAAATCTACATCCCTAAAGAAAAGCCACATAAGAGCAGCAATCTCCGCAAGACCCCAATGGCAGACATCTGCAATAAGACGCTTACCCCTAAGCAGATCGATATACAACCTCTTCGTAACACCCTTTACGAAATCGTATCCAGCATCCAAACTCAACATAACACAATCCTCCTCCGCGCACTCTACGACCAAATTCTTATAACCTAACCTCATCAAGATCCTACGCCTCACATCAACTTGATCAACTATGACAACACCCCTATCTTGAAGAACTTCACTTAAAGAAGCAAAATGAAAGTGAAATCCCAAGGGCTAAAATGACTTATGGAGATACCGTATATCAAAGCAATATCAAACACCTCCCCAACCTCATATGCCCTCCTAGCATCAAGCACCCTAGTCCTCACCTCCTCGTCACTTCAATCCCCATCTCATAGAGCTCCTCCAAAATCCTCTTCATACTCTCGAGAGAAGTGTAGGATTGTTTTTATAACTTTTTATAACTTCTCTCAAGAGCTATTACAAGAAGCTAAAAGCAATACCATAGCTTATGATCCGAATGTGTAAGTCTAAAGGAGCTTGAGAATTAAAAACAAAGCAGTCTAAATATCAAAAGCATCATTACATTTTTAAATGAAAAATTTAAATACTTTTTGGGTAAGTCACTAAAATAGGTCATAGTTTGGCTGATGTTTCTTTTTTGAAAAATAAAAACCATAAAGGCACACTCTTGGGGGTTGGTAGAATGCAGTTATCTGAGAGGCTTTTGAAGGCTGTTGCCTACCTAGTCTATAGACATTTCAAGCTTTTCGGGAAAGGAGTTGATAGGCTCAAGCTGATGAAACTGCTCTTCCTCGTAGATTATGACCTCACCAAGCACCCACCGCAGAAGCGAGGACTTACTGGGCTGGAGTGGAAGATCTACCTCTGGGGACCGTACGCGTATGATGTATATTGTGCAAAAGATCAGTTAGTCGAGAAGGGGATCCTTGTGGAAGCCTTCCCATACAGGACTTTACTGCCTGATGATGAAGATGCCCTTAAGAAATTGATCGACAGCCTTGATGGTAAATTAAAGCAGGTTATCGATGAGGTTCTAGCCAGATACGGAGATCGTGATGGTATTGACCTCACCTACCTAATCTACAGAATCTTACAGTTAACTCCTGCTAGAAAGCATAAATACTTCGAGATGACAATCGACAACTATCTACGTGAGCTCAAGAGGGAGCAAACTGCATGATAAATGAAGATGAGGCCTCGCCAAGAGAGATTTTTGATGGCATCTATATAGCCGTACGCGGAGAGACAAAGGAAACAAAGTTAAA
>QMQO01000074.1 GCA_003650545.1 Candidatus Woesearchaeota archaeon
ACTTGTAAAGAGAGTCACACAGAGAACAAAGACATGGCTCTGGAATCCTGATCCCATCCAGACTATAGAGAGATGTATGGAAGTGGTAGAGCATGCAAAGAATGCAACTTATAGCTCATGCACGGGATATGGTGTTGCAAAGTGGTTTGCAGAGCAGGGAGTAAAGAATTGTTATCACATCTTTGACGGACTTGACTATGACATATTCAAGCCAGTTGAACCAGATGAAAGTTATAGAGCAGAGATCTCATTTATAGGGACAAGGACAGCAGAAAGAGATAGATTTATCGATTTTCTCAAAGCTATTGGGTATGATATAAAGACTTATGGACAAGGGTATGGCAAAGTAGTAATAGATGATGAATTTGCAAAGGTATGCTGTAGCTCAAAGTTTATGCTATCTATAAACACTTACAATGACATTGAATGCTATTTCAGTAACAGACTCCTTAGATACATGGGATGTGGAGCTTGTGTGTTACACTATGATCCTACTGAGACTCTAAAGAAAGTATTTGATGATGGATCAGAGATACTGTTTTTCAAAGATGAATCTGAGTTGCAGGATAAGTTGAAAATAAAAGATCCTTGGAAAATAGGATTGAATGGAATGAACAAGGTGTTATCAAGTCTTACTTGGGATCATACAATAGCAAACATTTTAAATATTACAGGGTTACTATGAGAGATAGACCGAAAATTATAGGACTTATATGTGCTTGGGGTTGCAGAGATTGGATAGGTCTTGCTTTAAGACAGGCTGTGGAATACTGTGATGAAGTGATAGTAAACATTTCATCTCATTCCCCAGCTCTGGACAAATATGATGATGGAACTTATAACATTGCAAAGAATTTTTCTGGTATAAAGCTGTTTCACACTCCTGTTTATGATTCCCGTTGGAAAAGCCATCATTCTATTGTAAAGGCGAGATTGCTCAATGAAATGGTTGAATATGCATATAACAGAGCAGATGGTAATTGGATATGGACTCTGGATGCAGATGAATTTTATCATAGAGGATTTGCTAACTTTATCAGGGAATTCATAGAGAATGTAGATGATGAGATAGACACAATTGAACTTGAGTGTAAGATGTTCTATATCAATGCTCACTACTATCTTGTTGGATCTCACAAAAGACTTTTCAGAATCAGACAGAACAATATCAATTCTGGAATCTACTTTGTCCCGACCCAGAGATGGGCTTTTGAAAGAAAGAGTGTGTTAATAAAGGGTAAACCTTTGCATCACTACAGCATGCTGTTGAATCCTTGGATGAAAAGAGATTTCTGGAAAACAGAGTATCCAGACAAGGATCAGAGTAAAAAGATAAGATGGCTTGATGAGATATACAAGAATTTTGACTTGTCTAATCAGGATAAATGGATAAGAAAGAATGAACAGCTTTTTGGAATCAAGTCTCCTTGGTTCTCTGATTCTTTCAAGCCAGATGAAAATGGTAGATTGTATGAGATGGGAAACGATAGACATCCAGAGATGATAGAGAACAGTTGGGTGGTTGGTGTGAAAGATTTTAGAAATCTTTATCATTTCAGATAAATAGGAGTCTTGTATGAAACATCTCATAGTTACAAGGTGCGATAACAGTCAATCTGAAATGGCAAGAATATCACATCCACTTATAAAAGAATATGCAAGAAAATGCAATGCTGATTTTGGGATATTGGATAAAGGTGATGATGTGGGAGTTAGCACTCACTATAGAATCCTAAAATTCTATGATCTGTTTGAGAAATATGATAGGATTCTTTCAGTTGATACTGATGTTATAATCAGAAAAGACACACCAAACATATTTGATATTGTTCCACCAAACATGGTAGGGACAATTTATGAAGATAAAGGTAGTAGAGAGCAGGAGAGATTAAGGAGAATAAAACAGGTGCAGACTCAGTTTGGTGATGTGGGTTGGAAACATGGATACATAAATACTGGATTTGCTCTTTTTTCAAGGGAACACAGAATCATATTTGAGCCATCTGATGTCTTATATGATGGATATGGTTACGATGATGTATGGCTTGGGTATAAGATAGTCAAGTATAAAAAGCAGGTATTTGAACTTGATCCCAGACTCAATTTCATGTCCATGTTTACAGAACCTTGGTGTGGAATGAGAAAGTCAGATGCCTTTGTCCTGCACTATGCAGGTAAGGGATTCATTCCTTATCTGGATAGGGTAGAGCAGATGAAAAGAGATTTATACATTCTCAGGAGATACGGGATTGTCTGATGGATGTATTTACTTGGGGAACTCTTGGTGATTCTTATATTCAGATGCTGAAGATAAGGTGTATTAAGGATAATGTGAGAGTATTTCATTATTGTGGGAACCATGACTATTGGAGATCTGATATAGAAAAGATACTCAGACTTGCTCCCAATGTAAAGGATGTAGTATTTGAAAGGAGATACGATCTACCTGAAATTACTACAGATACTCATGAACAAGAAATGGAATTTTTCCCTAATTTACACACAGAGCTATGGGAAGCGGTAGATGAGAGTCTGAGATGGCTTCTTAGCGCAAAATACACAGTATTTCAGTGCCATTCTGGAAAACCTAAAGGTGGGAATACAAAGAACATTAATCCAGATTACATAAGGAGTTATATAAAGAACAATAAGGATAAGAATATTGTATTGCTTGGAACAAATAGGGAACTTTATGGGGATATAACATCTACTCTTAATCTTGTAGGTAGGACAGATATAATTACAGCTATGGCTCTTGTAGGTGGTGCAGATGAGTTTATTGGAGCTGAGGGGCTATTATCCTTTGTAGCTTTATCACATAGAGTAAAGAGTGATGTATTTTACATATCTCAGGATGCAGTTGAAAGGAGAATTGTGGGAACTCCTTGGGAACAGTATGCAAATCTTATAGGAGTTTATCATGGTAATAGTTTTTGGGTGTGGTAGGTCAGGGACAAACCTTGTCCTTGAAATGCTCAGGGGAAATCCTTACTTTGTTGCATCAGAACCACCTGAAGACAAACTTGTGTTTTACAGAAAAGGATACCCTGAAAATTATCTTACTAAATGCGATACAATTTACTGTAATTGGTCTCTTTTTTCTCAATATATGAATACCATCTCCCATTGCAGAATTGTGTGGACTGTAAGAGATCCGAGAGACATGGCTCTATCTAAAATCTACAGGGGATATGGTAGAGCTGACGATGCAACTCTGAATGGATGCTTGGGTGATCTTTTCTATATGTATGGATTCTACAGAATGGCAAATGATAGATTTGGAGATAGAATATACACAGTTAAGATGGAAAATGTTATTACTGATATTGAATCAATAAGTAAAGATGTATGCGGATGGTATGGTATAGAACATCATCCTGACATGCTAACTCCACATCTCAGAATGAGACACAAAGGAAAGAGAGAAAGGTATAAGTCTCTTGATAGGTTTCAGATAGGACTCTGGAAAAGATATGATGAGATCTATGATGGATTTTTCAGGAATAAAAGGGAGATGGTTGAGACTCTTTTTAACTCGCTTAAACCTTTAGTGGAGTATTTTGGCTATGGTTAAGTATTTAATTACTGGTGGAGCAGGTTTTATTGGTAGTAATTTTATAAGGTATATTCTTTCAAAGGAAAGAGATTGTCATGTCTTAAATGTTGACAAACTCACTTATGCTGGAAATCTTGGTAATCTCAGGGATGTTGAGCAGGATGACAGATATGAGTTTGTGAAATGTGATATAGTAGATGATGAATTTGGTAAGATCGTGAAAGAATATAGACCTGATATACTCTTAAATTTTGCTGCTGCGACTCACATCGATAGGTCAATAAGATACCCAAAAGAGTTTGTGCTTACAGATGTAGTTGGAGCGTTTAATGTTGCCTATACTGTTTTAAAGAACAATGTAAAAGTAGCAATTCATATTTCGACCGATGAGATATATGGTTCCATTATTGGGAAAAGTGTCAAGGAAGATGCAAAGTTAGATCCTACAAGTCCTTACTCAGCGTCTAAAGCATCTGCTGACTTATTGCTCTTATCGTATTTAAAGACATACAAATTACCACTTATAATTGTAAGACCCTGTAATAACTATGGTAGAAATCAGTATCCAGAAAAGCTGGTATCTCTCTCTATTGTAAGATTGCTTTCAGATAAACCTGTGATACTGCATGGTGAAGGTAAGGAAATCAGGGAGTGGATTCATGTATCTGACTGCTGTAGGGCTTTGTATGGAATAGTTAAGAAAGGCAGGATAGGCGAGATATACAATCTTGGTAGTGGCATTAGATTTACAAATATGAATATGATAACGATGATAATGGAAGAGATGTTTGGTAGAGTATATGTCAATATGATAAAGAAAATACCAAATAGACCAGGCAACGACAAAGGATATGCAATTGACAGTTCCAAACTTGTATCTCTTATTGGAGACTATGTTACAATTCCTATAAGACAAGGTCTCAGGATGACCATAGATTGGTATAGAGA
>QMQO01000075.1 GCA_003650545.1 Candidatus Woesearchaeota archaeon
CCCACTTACTCGTATCCAATTCCGTTCCTTCAAAATCATCAAAAAACTCAAACACACTGTCTCCATCACTCTCATCCGTAGCAGTAGTACTTCCATAATAAACCCAAATTTCATTATCTCCTTCTTGAAGATCCAATTTGGTCCAAGTATAGTCAGTTCCTTCGTGCCAATAAGGGAGAGGAGTGAAGTGGTAGCCTTTGCCCAAGGTTTTTGCTACTTCAACCTCTGGAGTAGCAATCACTTTGATGAGTTCTATGTCGTCAAACGCGACTTTACGCATCAGTAGATATAGTAAACAGCAACCCAGACAGAATTAACGACCATGGGAGGACAGTTGGCAGGGACCACCTCCTTCATCCACAAAGGTTTGGACGACGGGTGCGTCTTAAAAGTGATTGTGTCCCCTGTGTTCCACGTTCCACCCCACCCAGATGCCCTTATTGTGAAGTAGGTTCCCCCGGCTGGGTTCGCAGGGGAAAAATCCGCTCCAATCGAGCCTGTGCCCACACTCCCTACACGAGCACCTGAGCAAGAAAATCCTGTTGCTGACGTGAACTCAATTGTCCACTCCTCCTCGATTGTACCCCACGCGTAGACTTCAGGTGGGTAATTTGACTCGTCATAAGTTCCTGAAGTTGAGTTCTCCGCCCAATCCGACCAAGACGGCTCGATTGCCCCAAGTTCAAGTACGTGGCACACAGACGCTCCGTCGTCGTACGAGTTTGTCAATCCATTTGTGAGAGTAATCGTGGCGGTCACTCCTGACATACTGACCGACTCGATCGTGACGAACTCCTCATCGCCAGAGTCCGCCGGATGACTCTTTTCGGTCAAAAGGAGTTTATCACCCGCTTCCAGGTCCGGGCATTCGCCGTCGAATACGACTGTGATTTGGGTAGCACCCGCAGACACAGAACCAGAAAGAACGCCTGTGCCGTACCATTTCGGTGAAGAGGCGAGAAGTTCACTTTGAGTCTGGCTGTGAGTACCCTCGCATACGCGGAAGTAGTCATTACCTGTTGATCGGTGGTAGATCACAAAATCAGTAACCGAAGTGGTCTGCCCGATCACATGGACGAAAAACTTACGGTAACGTGTGATCCCGGACTGCGCTTCATCGGGCATCACACGCGGGAAGAGGTTGAATAGGATTCCCGAGATTATTTCCCGAGTGCAGTCTTCATGCCCTCCGTTGGTGTCGCCGTCAGAAACGGTCGCCGACCTGTAAAGTTTGATTTCTATTGGCATGCTCGCTCACCTCACTCTCAATCATACCAACGTATAGCGAACCAAGTGAACTCCACCCATTCGTCATCGCCAGGAAAAATTATGTAGGTTTGGCTTCCGATGGTCACAGTGTCTTCTGGGTTTGAGTCGAAGCAGCTGGACACCTTGTAGACCCACTTCAGTTCGCCTCTGATTCCTGTGTGGTCTCGAATCAAAATAGGACAGAGGATTTTCGCGTTCGGGTCAAGTGGAGTTTCCTTCTGGATGTGAGGGTGGGGCCACATAACCCTGCACGAATTACATATGTACTCAAGGCACCCCCATGTACCTGTAGAAAGACAGTCCCCATAATCAAGACTGAAACACCTTCTCCAGCTGTCATAGCAGTCCCACAGGTAAACATATTGCCCGCCGTAAGGCCCCGTGATACCAACTCCGTGAGTGTAGATTGCCGCGCCCGGAGGCCCCGAGTGATAAGAACCGAACAAAAACACAGGCATCGGATCTACTTGGTGCGACCAGTAACGACGTAGCAATCCAACGTAGCAACATCGGTAAAACTGCGTGTAACGGACAACCGCAATAAAGCAATCTTTGTCTCCAATGAACCAAGCTTTTTCGTAGAGAACGTTGTCGGGTAAAACTCCCAAAGTTGGTAAACAGCAGTAGGAAGAGCACGCGGTGGTTGTGGACAAATGTCCCAGGTTATCGTCAAACCCTAATGCTTCGTCGAAACCTGTGTAGGCGTTAAATTGGATTCCCGCGCTTTGGTCCGAATACTGATAGTAAGTGACACCTATGTAGCAGGTCTCCTGTTCTGACTCACCAGTTGTCAAAAAGATTTTGTAGGGCTTCCCGAGCTTGGTGGTCCCTTCCTTGCGAACAGTCCACCCCAAGGAGTTTTGAATGAAGTCCACAATTTTATCGTAAAGGTCCACGATCCCGTTCACACTCGTGTAATGCACTTTACTGAACGCCATCCCCCAACCCTCGTACGCTTATTCGTAGTATCTAATGGCGACAGTCGCGTCGGCTCCCGCTTGGTCTTTGTTAAAGATTATGTACGGGTCACCAGCCACATAGGTGACCGTTTCCGATGGTAAACTCCCTGGTTTTGTGTAATATATGTGTTTAAGAATGCCTCGCGTCTGTTTGTTGACAACAACATAAATGGGCATCAAGACTAGACCCGATGAGCGTGTCGAACATGTCCCATACGTCTCGGTTACTAAACGCATATCTGATCCAATGATCCAAAGATGACATTCCCCTTTACTGTATATACATCGACAGCACCAGTTCGCGTGTATGTAACTTCCGCACCAACCACTTCCATCGGGACACATAATATACCCCTTAGCACCAGCCGAGAGGTTGCCGCAACGGTAGGGGATAGGTCGAAAGTGATAACGCTTGTAACAATCACAGCAGTACGAGCACGAGTAAGAACTGTATCCTGCCATGTCCGCGGATCCGGCGAGCACAATGGGGTTCTGATCTACTGTGGAATCCCAAAAACGGATAGGTAGACCCAAGTACGAAATCCCATAATAACCGTAATGAAACTTTGTTACGACGATTATGCAATCTTTGTCACCGAAGAACCAATAGTGAATAGTTGAGCCGTCATCGATGCTCCTGTGGCTAGGAAGAGCTCCGTAAATGCAGCAAGAGGAGCTGGGTGAGCAACAAACAGACCCGGGCTGGTCTACAAAACTGCTCGAAGACGTATTCACCCCCGTGTACCCGTTAAACTGTAACCATGCTATCAACGAATTGCGCCAAGTACACAAAACCCCTACATAAATATCTTCGCCCCCCGACTCTCCAGAGGAATGGTAGATTCTCCACGGTCTGTCAGTGAATTCGTACCCCGAGTGGACAACGCTCCACCCCAGAGTTCCACTGATGAACTCATCCAACCTGTTGAACAGATCCAAGTGTGAAGTTACCGAACCTGTCGTGAACTTGTACGGCATCACACCCCCGCTACATACAAAGAAACGTTCCCCGAAGAAGGTGCTTGTGTGACGTCGATCTTGATTCCACTGGCGCCGATCAGTTGATTGTCAACAATTGTGGTCATTCCCAAGTATCGTGTACCGTCGGACCTTCCGGTTGTTGCAACAGTTACTTCATTTGACTCCCCAATCAGAGCGCCGTTTGAGTCGTAAAACACGATTTTGAACGTCACCGATTGTCCGTCTTCTGAAAAACTGCTTTTTATTACTATCATGCCCGCGGAGACAACATCAATGGGGTCACCGCTTGGGTACAACCCGGTCGCACTTACTTGGTAAACCTGGGGTGACGAAGGAAGTGTGCAAATCCCAGAATTGGGAGCGAACCTCTCTATGTGCTTGGAGACCCCGTCTTCTGAGAACTCGTAGGTAGCGATGTTTTTGTCTTGACCTTCAAATACGCTAACGTGTGACTTACTCATCCGAGCTCTCCTACCACCTGTACTTTACGCGTGATTTTGATTCCCGGCTCACCCCACTGGGAATAATCTAACTGAATTTGATACCCAGATAAAGCCTGAGAAGAAGTAATCGTCACTTTCTTCCTCTTTGTAAATGTATGTCCGTCTATGGTCCAGGAACCAGATTCTTCTGAGGAGTAGGAGATGGATGGAGGAGAGGAGGAGTATTTGCGAATGAGAAACCAATCTACATATACATTCACATTGTTGTTGCGCCAAATAACTGGCGTGAATGCTACGGTCCAAGCCGACTGGGTGTCCGCCACGGAGGCGAGAATGCTCCTCTCGGAATTGAGAATCCTAGAAACAAAACTTGTTGTTCCCGTTCGACAGATTTGAACACAATACCAAGTGTCGACGGCAAAAGTAGCTTGATCCTTCACATAAGACGTGCTACCGTTTACTATGCGTTGGTAATCCCAATCTCCGTCATTATCTCGGTCCTGCCAACAAACTCGTTGGTCGTTATTGGAGTTAGTGAGGGCGAAGTGAGGGTTGCAGTTCGTTGCACTCCGCTTAACTCTCCACTCAACACAGACCCTAGCCCCGACATCTATATCAACTTTGGCGCGCAGGATTCTCCAGTTACTGTCATCGCCCCATGTCTTTAGCAGCCCACTCTC
>QMQO01000076.1 GCA_003650545.1 Candidatus Woesearchaeota archaeon
GGACTCTAGTAGTTGATAAGGTATATCCCGAAGGGGACCTTATAATACATGAAGGATTATTGGAAGGAGATGGGAAGCCTTCAATTAATGAGCTTGTTCACGGAGTTCTTGACTGGGATAGAAGGTATAGGCTTATGCGTATGCATACAGCAGCTCACATAATAGGATGTGTTATTAAGAAGCTATTTAATGCAGATTTTCATGGAGGGGCTATAGGGGTAGAAGAAAGTTATGATGACTATACTGCAAGGATAACTAGGAATGATTTGCCAAAAATAGAGGCTGAAGCCAATAAAATTGTTGAAGCCGGAATACCACATATAGTCATCTGGCTGCCTAGAGATGAAGCTGAAAAGTATTTAGAAAAATATGGGGTAAGGCTGACAGAATTACATGCAGGCCTCAAGACAATAAGGATTCTTGAGATAAAAGGCTTATGTGCCTTCCCTTGTGGCGGAACTCACGTGACTAATACAAGAGAAGTCGGGAGGATAAAGCTATTGAAGAGAGAAAGCAAAGGGAGAGGGATAACTAGGATTAGATTTACTATCGAACCTTAGCCATCAACCAGAATAGGCCAAGGAAATCTCTATTTTAGTACCAATACATGTTTCAAGAAACCTCCTTACCTCTTTTGCTTTCATAATATTTTTACTGCAATCAAACTCACAGTATACTCTTATAACACTACTTCCCTCCAAAGTATCATACTCTATATAATCTACGCTTTGATCTCGAGTATAATCTAGGTAATCGGAGATGGCTAAGATACTTGCATTGAGCCCTATATCCTCTCTATAATCTAGGCTACAATATTGGGCCAAGGTATCAATTATTAAAGAGGATAAGAAATCATCAATATTACCACTCCTTAAGATCTTAAGGCTTTCTTCACTCTTTACACAATCACATTTAATTATTTCGTGAACTATAGCCGAGGCTGTTGTAGCCATTTTGGATTCTCTAGACAATTCTCTCACAATATCAAGGTCTGAAAGTAATTCCACGCTCAACTGTGTTACTTTAGAAGCATGTTTTATACCTGCTCCATAGTCATACTTTGATGCTAAGCCAACTATTTTATCTAAATAAGGCTTGGGCAAGAATTTGAGAAGACTATATAAGTCATAGACCATTTTCTCTTGGCGAGCTACTTCAAGAGCTCCCGGGATCTTTTTACGTACCCTGATTACAGCATCCCATGGCGTATAGTTATGAGCATAGACAAGATACGCGGCAGCGACTGTACCACTACGCCCAATTCCCCCCATACAGTGAACTAATACTTTATGCCCATAGTCAAGCCTGGATTTTATCCATTTAACTATATTGTATAATTCAAGAAGATGAGGAGGCCACCAATCTCTCGTTGGATTATAATATATTTCGACTCCATAAGACCTCCATTGTCTTATATAGTTCTGTATACTCATCCCAGGATACTCGTGCGGCTCGATCAATATGACAACAGAGTCAAAAATACTAGCTAATTCAGGGATCTCGTGAGGATAGGGCATTCTTGATACAGCGAGTTTTCCATTAATAATCCATCTATACATCAGCTTTTAGCCCCATAGTATTTTGGGATAAAAGAGCCTATGCCATTTCCATGGATTCCTTGATTTTCTCAACTTTCGTCATGAACTTATTTAGGTCAACAATATACCTCTCATGCATTCCTTCACCGATAGTTATTGAGCCGGAATACGCTCTAACCTTAAATACTAAACGTCTCCCATCAACTTGTATCAACTCTGATTCAACAGTTACTTTCGAGCTCAGTGGAGCAGGTGCTTTATGGTACACATCTACATGAGTGCCCACAGTAGCCTCGTTATCATCTAGGTATTTCTCCACTAAAAGCCTAGAACACTCCTCCATCCACGTGATCATTGCTGGTGTCGCTAAGACATTTACTCCCCCGCTCCCGAGAAATTTTGCTGTATGTTCTTCTCTAACAGTCTTGACAATGACATTCTTTAAACCAGGCTTTAAACCCTCTTTAACCATAGTTTTTTCTCACCAGTCTAAAGTAAGTTGGGGAAAGGTTAATTAATTGTAGCTACCTTTGATTCTAATACGCATTAGATAATAGCCATATGTTGCCTATACTTACATGCTTAAGCCCTGCTCTCTTGGCAGCCTCTAGTGCCCTATA
Organism: Candidatus Woesearchaeota archaeon; assembly: GCA_003650545.1. GTDB lineage: Archaea > Nanobdellota > Nanobdellia > Woesearchaeales > B72-G16 > B72-G16. The sequence goes on from QMQO01000076.1 coordinate 2,159, forward strand.
TGCATGATTACGGCTTGTTGTAGGTAATTCAAGCATTTTATACTCTGGATGAAAAGCCAGTAGAGTATACGGAATCTCCGGATCTAGTTCAGCTAAAAATCTAGCAATATTCTCAACTTCATACTCATCAACATAGCCGGGTACTAGGAGAGTACTAACTGTTAGCAAGGGGACTTCAGGCCTCTCATGAATCCTCTTTGCTATTCTCTTAATGTTTTCAAAAACAAGCCTACCGTCATTACCTGTCAAAGCATAGTAGACGCTTGGTGTCCAAGCCTTAACATCTATCTTAATGATCCCTCCTGTTTCAAGACTAAGTTCTACAACCTGGTCAACAATATTAGGGTTCATGAGGCCATTTGTTTCCCAACATATTCTGAATACTCTCATCTTTTTCCTTGTTGCTTCTTTAATCATTTCTCGCGAAGCTTTAAGGGCATGGATAATATTTGGCCCGGGGTCTCCTCCAAAGAAGCATACGCATGTAGTTCTTCTACTAACCTTTGAAACAAGTTCATCTATAGACAATAATGGCTTGCCTTTAACAGCCATATTGCGGTATTCCCAGTTTTGACAGAATAAGCAATCAAAATTACATGAGCCGTAAAATACAGCTATGTTGTAGTAACCTCTTTCAGGCCCATTATCTACTAAAGAGTATTTTGGATACCCTCTACCTGTAGCTCCAGGGCAAAACCATTCAGCCACACAATTCGTGGGATGCGGGTCAAGGTATACGAGGCCTGGTACACGGTCAAAAGAACCCGTTATTGGTGTTATTTTTCCATCTCTATTCTCTATTACGCCACAATAGCCTCTGCCTCCTTTAGGAATCATGCATCTATTGCCGCATATAGTACACTGGATCCCTTTAGGATCCCTAGGTACTGTAGGGGGTAGACCTATCTCTTTTCTGATACGCTTATGCACTTCCTCAGCAATCTTCATAGATTGTTCGGGATATTTACGAAGACAGTCAACACAAATTTTTATCTCTTTAGAAATAAGCCTTGATTCTTTGCCACAGATAATACACTTCCTTTTGCCTAAACTAAAATAGCTTTTTCTCGTAAATAAAAACCTGTAGTCAAAAACCATTAATTTATACACCTTTAATCCTAGAGAGCTTTCTCCTCATATTTTCTCTTTTACAGGCTAATATTTTCACACATATCTATACTCCAGTTAATTTATTGTCTTGACAATAGTTTTGCATACTTTTTATCAAAGCTACCATAAGCTATCATCATGTGCTCTGTGTTAAAGCCTATATACTCTTCACCATTTCTATCAACAGCTATGAATCCTATAGTGTTGAGCCCACACATTCTTGTCACATAGTCTAGTATTAATTCACCTGACTTACTTATACTGTATCCTTGATGGACTAGTATCGATAATCTTATCGAAGGCATTGATCTAATTATGACTTCGCCTAAACCAGTAGCAGCAACAGCTACAAGGTCGTCGGCCCAAAAACCTGCTCCAGGTATTGGTGAATCACCAACTCTACCAGGCAGCTTAAGCCACACGCCTCCCGTACTTACTGCTGAAGCCAATCTACCATCCTGATCTAGTGCTACGGCTCCAACAGTGTCTAATAAACCTAGTTCCTTAGCTAATTCAATATTTCCTTTGAAATACGTAATCTCGCCTTTTTTGTATTTTTCTATAAGCTCATTATATCGTCTAATAATATCATTTGATGGGGGAGGCATTTTTTCTAAACCCATTCTCTCAGCGAGAAAGTCAGCCCCGCTTCCAGCCAAAATGACGTGATCTGTTTTCTCGAGAATTACTTTTGCTAATCTAACTGGATTCTTAGGATACCTAGTTGCGGCAACAGCTCCTATCCTCATGGAATAGCCATCCATTACTCCAGCATCCATTTCCCTTATACCATTAATGCTTAGTATACTGCCTAAACCTGCATTAAAAGAACCCGAGTCCTCCATATAAGCCACAGCTTCAACAACAGCTTCTAAGGCAGAACCTGACTTAAGGAATCTTAATCCATGTTCGAGGGCATTATATATATCTCTTAATGCCTTATCGATCCTATCTTTAGGGGCCCTCCACCTACCTGCACCGCCATGAAGTATTAATAAAGGCTTAGGCATCTCCAACACCATAGTTTTTATTGCAATACCTAATTACTTGTAGATCAGGTA
>QMQO01000077.1 GCA_003650545.1 Candidatus Woesearchaeota archaeon
AATAATAAGCTTTGTTGGAGGTGAAAATTTTGGTTTATCCATTCGTAAAGACCGTAAATAGTAAAGAAGCAACAAAACTACTAAAAGAGGCAAATCAGATTATAGTTGCTGTTGAAAAGCACGGTTTTTCCAGGGCATATCAGAGCAAGTTTCCATATTTTGCTCTATACATTGAAAACATTAAGAATGGTGAATCTGCTTTAACCAAGCTATTAGTTGAAGATTGCCCATACTACTCAAAGAGAATGAAAGCCTATGAAATGTCTGTTTGGGGTGCTGATAGAATTTTTGCGTTATTTGAGTCAATAGTTGGTGATTATAAGTTAGCAAATGAGTTGATGCAAAAGACATACTTCCTTGCACCAGAGGTGTGAGATTGGTTCAAGCAATAAAGGAGTTCGTAAATAAAAAACAAGCAACAAAGCTATTGGAAGAAGCTGATCAGATTATAATTGTGCTTGAAAAGGAAGGTAAATCAGTTAAATACTTTAAGTTATATAGAGAAGTGGTCAAGAACGGTAAGCCAATTTTATATGAATTGCTTGTTGAAGATTGTCCAATTTATTCAGATGGTGTTTATAAGCTATCTGTTTTTGGAGGATCTTTAGAATTGCTTCAGTCAATAGTTGATAATTATAGAATAGCAAGTGAATTGTTGGAGAAAACTTATGTCTTGTAGGTGTGAGAATTGATTAGTGCAATCAGAAAAACAGTAAGTAAAAAGGAGTTATTACAGAAAACATATATTTTTGAACCAGATTTTGTTTACTTAAAGGAGGTGTAAAAAGTGAAGTATAAATATTCACTTGGTTACCAGTTCAGAAGAGCTTTGGAATCTCTTGGAATAAATCCAAGAGGTAGAGTTCTCAAGAGGTCTTCTCCAGAGTATAGGGAGATATTTAGGAGAGTTAAAAGAAAAGACCCTTCAATAAAGCTCAAGTTCATCAAAGACTTTATGGATGGTAAAATTTATTTATTGACAGACGAAAAAAGTGGTAGGAAATATATCTGGGGTGTGTTCAAAAAGCCAGGAAGCTATATAGCAAGACATTTTCTTGCTTATGGGGGTGAATTGATTGAATAAGTTGAATAAAGGTGCTTTGTTCTTTTTGATTTTACTACCATTAGCTACAGCTTGGTGGAATCCAGACTGGCAGTATAGAGTTCCAGCTACAATTCAAACAAACGAAACATGGACTGATGCTTTAGTTCTTATTACTTTAGATACTCAACAACTAATTGGTGCATCAAAAGTAAAGCCTGATTGTGGTGATATTAGAGTAATAGATGGAGACGACGAAACAGAGCTTCAAATTTATGCACTTTCTGGGTGTGGAAAAGATACAACGAATATTTATGCCATCGTTCCCTATGTTTCCCCAAACAAGGTAATCTATGTTTACTATGGTAACCCAAGTGCAACACTAAATACAACTGAAACTTTAGTAAGTCCAGAGGTTATAAGTGCTGTATTGTATGATGACTTTGATGGTGATGTGTTAGACATTAACAAATGGGAAACCGACACGAGTGCAGGTTCTGTTAGTGTTAGTGGTGGTCTTTTGCATTTATCAAGTTCTTCTGGAAGTGCTTATAATCATGCATGGGTTATATCAAAACAAAGGTTTCTTTGTAGATTTATGAGAGTGGAAATTAAAAAGTTTGGGTGTGGTTCACATTATGAATATGTTTTAGCTGGGTTAGTAAATGATTCTTATAGAGGTATTTATGGAGATAATTATGGAATACCATATCCTTCATTATCTGTTGCAGATTGGAGAAATCAAAACAAACGAGGTGTTTATCTAATAGATGATAACGGGCAAGGAAGTTGGCTAACATCACTTTATGTTTGTGGTTATAATCATACTATTGAGCCATCAGATTCCATTGTTAGGGTTGATGGAAATGATATAAGCACAGATTTTCTTTTAAATCATAAATATTGTAGGGTTGCTTTTAGTGTTGATGGTGATTCTTCTATGACAATTGATGCTGTAAAAGTATATAGTGTAGCTTTCTCAACTATCTTGGGAGCAGAAGAGACCTATACCCAACCAATTACAGAAAAACCCCCAGAGGAAGTCAAGAAAGAACTAAAGTGGATAATTCCTCTGGTTATTGTTGTTGCTGGTGGAATAATAGCATTTATTCTTTTAGAGGAGGTGTAAGCAATGAAGAAGCTAAGTTTGGTTTTTGTTTTGTTTCTAATGACAACAGCATTTGCATGGTGGAATCCAGATTGGAAAAGCAGATTCGTTGTTGAGATAACTTCAAACTATCCAGTAAAAGACTATCAGGTGCTGTTGACCTTAGACACACAAACACCAATTTCTGAAGGAAAAATGGCATACAACTGTGAGGATATAAGAGTTGTTGATGAGAATGACAAGAAATTACTACCATTTTTCATTCAAGATTGCAATTCTCCAGAAACAAAAATTTGGATAAAGACAGATGTTCCAGAGAAAAAGAAGATTTATGTTTACTTCAACAATCCAAAGTGCAAGGAATCTGTAACAAATCCACAAGATGTTTTCATAGTTGCAGACACATTTGACTTATCACAGCTTAACACATCAATATGGCAAATCCAGAAAACAACATCAGATACTTACACAATACAAGATGGAGTTCTCACAGTAACAGACGATTCAACAGATGGTGTTGATTTTTCAATTAGATCTCTTAAAGTGTTTCCAGAAGCAACAAGAATAATAGCAACATTCAGAAGAGATTCAGATTTTAGTGGTCAGTCATCAACTGAAAGGATTGCTTTAGGTATGCTTGGTGATTCTGGATACGCATTGATTCAGTTCCTTTACAACAATCCTTACTTTACAGCAGAAGTTTACAGGGCTTCTGATAGAACAAAAGAAACAGTTACTTGGGATTTCGGTATGGCAAAGGGAACATCTTATGATGTTGAGATAATAAGGTTAACTGATGATTATTATAGATTTATAATAAACGGAATAAGGCAAGAGATAAAGCCATTGAAAATCTCTGGCAACTGGAGTGCTTACTTTACGGTTTCTGGTGCAACAGCATCTCTCTTTGACATCTATGTAACAAAATACATTGAACCAGAGCCAGAGGCAGTAGTTAAGAAAGAAGAGAGAGCAAGCTTCTTTACAGAGTATGGAACATACATCATAGTCGTTGGTGTGGTAATAGCAAGTGGTCTTTTGCTTGTAAATCTTTTAGGAGGTAGAGAATGAGAAGGCTTGCTTTACTTTTTTCTTTTATTTTGTTTTTAGGTTTTAGTTTTGGGTGGTGGAACACTAACTATAGTTATAGGTATCCTGTTGAAATTCATTTAGATAAAACACTACCAGCATATACACCAATTAAACTAACGATTAACACACAACATTTACAAGAATATGGTATGATGAGATCTGATTGTAAGGATTTGGTCATTACTGATATGGATGACAACATTTTGCCCTATTATGTTCTTGAAAAAACATATTGTCAACATGATGAGTTTGATTTTACTTGCCCTTTATCTAATTATCAATGTGGTGGAAAAGAAACATGGGTATGGGTTGGGTTTCCAAAAGATTTAGATCCTGGAAACTATATAATTTATATTTATTTTGGGAATTCAAATGAAACTACTTATAGAATGCAACCAAGAAAGATTTCTCTTGCTTATCATTATTTTACAAGCTGGGATAGTAATCAAGAAGGTTGGGAAGCAAATACAAGCACATATACAGCTTATTATACTAAAAATTTTATGGCTTCAGAAATAAATAACAGTTTTTTTGTTTTTGATTTTTATATTCCACAAGCCTGGTGTCAAACAGGTCAGTATGTAAAACCAATATCTTTGATCTTCTCCAGTCCAGAAGGCTATACAAGTGTTTATCCTTTAGAGTTTACACGAAGAGAAGAGGGTAATTATTATGTTAAAGTTACAGAGGGTTTAGAAACTTATAATGCTTTAAGTGAAACTTTACAAAATGTTACTGGCTCATTTTCATCAGAAAAGCATGTGTGTAGTGAGTGGGGATATCAGACTTGGCATGGTCGTTTTTGTTATGCAACATCAGATATATGTTATAGACCTGTTCCTTCTCAATTTTATGGGGTATTTACCCTGACCCAAACAACTGTAACATATAGAGATACTATTACTATAAATAATGTGTTTGTTTCAAATGTTTATTCTATTAGAATAACAAATCATAGAAATAGTGGCTTTAGTTTTTCTTTCTTTTTA
>QMQO01000078.1 GCA_003650545.1 Candidatus Woesearchaeota archaeon
AAGGCCGATGGCGGCATAAAAATATATCCATACAAAAACCTGTTTTCCGGTGATTTTGATTCCATTTATAACTCCGGGGACAGGAACCCCCGCGATTTCGAGGAAGGTTCACTTCCAACCACCCTTTCTCACTCGCTGCCTATCCTGGAAGAATACAGTATACAATGCACGATACCCTGGTACCGATGCCATGTTGGAGTCCACGGTGAACTCCAGGGGTGTACGACAGTTGGTTTTTGCGATCATCCTCAAATGCAAATGGGCAACATTCATGAAATAACTTTTGAGGAAGCATGGAAGTCGGAGAGGTGGAAATCGCTGCGGGAACTTACTCTTGCAGGCCGATATGACAATCATCCCGTATGTCGCCTTTGCCAGGAGTCGATTTAGCAGGATACGAACTATACCCTTAAGGACCTGTTGCCCAAAAAGGAAACTATAAATGAATAATTGCCGCATCTGTGGTTCGCTGTTAGGCGAGCCTGTATATTCTTCCGGCGGGCCGTCAATCTCTTCTGTTCGGACAGTTATCGATGTCCCATTATCGGCATTTCTGTGCCCGGAGTGCTCCCATACTCAAAAGCCCGCCTTGCAGAACAGCGCAGACTATTACGACAAGAGATATCGTATCTCGCTTACGTCCAAAGATTTTGATCAGGTTTACGATGTTGTTGATGGCAAGTGTATTTACAGAACCGACTATCAAAGCGAAGTGATATTGAAAACAACAAGTATTGCGGCCGGTTCTAAAGTGCTTGATTATGGCGCAGGAAAAGCGTCCACATTAAAAAAAATCACTGCAGCTCGGCCTGATATTGTACCTTATGTTTTTGATGTAAGTGAAGATTATATGGAGTCATGGGGGGAGTTTTTACCTAAAGACCGCCAGGCTGCTTATCAAATCCCGGAATCGTGGAACAGCACCTTTTCACTCGTAACTGCTCACTTTGTGCTTGAACATGCCGAGGATCCATGCGAAGTCTTGTCGAATATTTCGCAACTGCTAAGCCCCGACGGAACCCTGTTCTTTTCGGTTCCGAATCTCTTAAGCAATCCCGGTGATTTGCTGGCGGTGGATCATGTCAACCATTATTCATTTGATTCCATTAATGTTGCATTGGCAAGAGCCAATCTGACTCTTGTGAGTGTGGATGAGAACATCTTTAGAGGCGCGATTATATGTGTTGCCAAACGCAAGGCATCGCCAACAGCGGACACCCGCAGGGATGGCGGTAAATGTAAGGATGAAATTGAGCGTATTGCAGTATTCTGGTCGAGATTTGATCGGCTGTTGGAAGAAGCTGCAAGTCTATATACAAACGTTCCTTCGGCAATCTATGGAGCGGGTCTATATGGCACATATATCGCCTCAAAGATCGCCGGGCGAGTTTCATGTGAGTGTTTTTTGGACAAGAGCCCTCATCTTATAGGCGGCGAGCACATGGGATTGCCGATTAAGGCTCCCTGCGATCTCCCCTCAAACATACGGGTAATGTATGCAGGCCTCAACCCTAATATTGCCCGCAGCGCGCTTGATCTTTACAAAACACGTGGAATAGAGAACATTATCTATTTTGACGACGGGGAATCTTAGTATGCTCGATATGCACACTCTTCGATCGGAAAGACGAAGGGTGAGCATACTGCCACATTGAGAGGAAAGCGTCAATGCGAATAGGTGTCGTATTATCCAGTGGGGGCAGCGCCTTTGCTCAAGTAAGCAAAATGCTCGCAAACATTCCCGCCAAAGAGCATGACTTCGTAGTCGTTACGGACAGAGAGTGCGGTGCGGAGGACTTTTGCATCGCCAACCATGTCAAGCATCAACGAATTCAATGGACAAACAACAAGGATTTTTCCGTCGCCGCCGCGAAATATTTCAAAGAATCCGAGGTGGATTACGTTATATTGTTCTTCTCACGTTTGGTGACGGCCGAACTTTATCGAACTCTTCCCGCATTTAACGTTCATCCGGCCCTTTTGCCCGCGTTCAAAGGAATCAATGCAGTTGAGAGAGCCTGGAAATCGGATGTTCGCTTTTTCGGTACGACTCTGCATCTTGTTGACGAGACTGTTGACGGCGGGGCTATCGTCGCCCAGGTTATCATTCCAGTGCTGCCGGAGTACACTTTGGAAATGATGCATAAGCTCTCCTATATCCAGAAGGTGTACGTCTTCCTGCTCTTTATAGAACTCATCGAGACCGGCGCCTTGATAGTCTCCGAGGACTACCTCAGGATAGAAATCCGCCGCGATTTATCCTGTACGGATCGTTCCAATCCCTGCCTGCTCGACCCACAATTTCTGGAAGCCTTTATGGAATTCCAGCGCCAGGAGGGATTAGAGGTGGTTATATGACGGCAATCGTCATTTCTCAGTCCATGTTATTTCCGTGGGTGGGCATGTTGGAGCAGGTTATGTTATCCGACATCTTCGTACATTATGATGATGTTCAGTATTCTAAGGGCAGTTTCGTCAATCGCGTTCAAATCAAAACAGTACATGGCATACGGTGGATGACTGTTCCGGTCCGCGGCCTGCACCTGGGCCAGAATATAGACGAAGTCAAAACGGCGCCCATGTCAGAGTGGCGAGATCGCCATATTGCATTTTTGGAGCAGAGCTTTGATGGCGCTCCTTACGCACACGATGCTTTAAGACTGGTAAGGGATGTATATTCGGTTGAATACCCGAATCTCAGCGCGATAGCCCGTGCTTCATTGCTATCGCTGGTTGACTACTTCGACATAGGGCGAACCACGCGATTTATAGACGTCAAGTCTCTTGAACTTGACGGCGGCAGTTACGAACGTGTTCTTTCTGTGATAAAACACTTTGACGCCGACACCTACATCACCGGACAGGGCGCATCGCGCTATCTTGACCACAATGTGTTTGAATGCGCCGGCGTTAACATTTTGTATATGAAATATCTTTGCCGGCCTTACCCTCAATTGCATGGCGATTTCACACCTTATGTCAGCGGGTTGGATCTTGTCGCAAATTGCGGAAAAGACGGTGTTCGCTATATTTGTCCAAACACCGTCGGCTGGAGGGAATTTATTAATGAACGAACATGAGAAATTCAAACACGAGGTCCGAGATAACATTAAATCGTTATCCGGCGACAGTAACCTTCAATCGCTTTCTCGAACCTGGGTTAGAGATATATCCCGTCACAAATATGCTTACAATTTCACCTGGCTCGGTCGTCCAATCATACAACTTCCGCAAGATATTATAGCCACACAGGAACTGATTTGGAAGGTGCGACCCAATCTCATTATCGAAACCGGAATCGCTCACGGAGGTTCATTGATCTTTAGTGCTTCGATGCTTCAACTTATCGGCGGAGAAGGGAAAGTCGTCGGGATTGACATTGACATCAGGGAGCACAACCGTGTCGAGATAGAAAAGCATCCCATGTCCAGGCGCATCACGATGATTGAAGGCTCATCGATTGACGAGACTGTAGTAAGGCAGGTTTATGAATTCGCCAGGGGCAAAGAGCGGATTCTTGTCTTTCTCGATTCCAACCATACTCACGAACACGTCTTCAAAGAGATGGAGTTGTATTCGCCCCTGGTCAGGAAGGGGGGCTATCTTGTCGTGTTCGACACTGCGGTGGAGGATATGCCGGACGACTTCTTTGCGGACCGCCCCTGGGGCAAGGGCGACAATCCGAAAACTGCTGTGTGGGAATTCATGAAGACAAACGACCGCTTTGAAATCGACAAGGAGATTGAGAACAAACTTCTAATAACCGTTGCGCCGGATGGCTACCTAAAGTGCATAAAGGACTGATCATGGATCGCATACCTGTCTCCGGACCCTGGATAACGCAGAAAGAGATTGACTACGTCGCCGACGCCGTGACGAACGCCTGGTACGGCAACGCCAACATGTATCATGCGCAGTTCGAGAAGGCATTCGCTGATTACGTCGGCGTTCGGCACGCCATATCCCTTCCTTCCTGCACCTCGGCCATTCATTTGTCGCTGGCGGCCATAGGCGTCGGTCCGGGAGACGAGGTTATCGTGCCCGATATTACCTGGATCGCCTCGGCCGCTCCCGTCAGTTATGTGGGCGCGACGACCGTTTTTGCCGACGTCGATTCCGCCAGTTGGTGTCTTAGCGCCGAAGCGTTTGAGGAGTGTATTACGCCAAAGACGAAAGCCGTGATTCCCGTGGATATTTATGGAAACATGCCGGACATGGATGCTA
>QMQO01000079.1 GCA_003650545.1 Candidatus Woesearchaeota archaeon
CCTTTCCCCTCTCCCTATCTGGAGTATCCACTACCGCCGATTCGAGCACAGCAGGGTGCTCATTTAGTGCCGCCTCAACTTCACCTCCAGGTATCTTGTAGCCCGCAGTAACAATAATATCATCTGAGCGACCCTTGTACCAAAAATAGCCGTCCTCATCCTGCAAAAACACAATGCCAGGCCTGTTCCATCCTTTGAACTTACTGGTCAATGGGCAAACGCCCTCTTTTTGTTTATCAGGTCTGCGCCAATAAGTTTGACCCACAGGACCTCTAACGATTAATTCTCCCACAGTGCCCCGAGAGACCTCTTCAAAATTCTCATTGACAATTTTATTTTCAAAGCCGGGCACCGATATTCCTGTAGAACCCAATTTTTCCTCATCCATGCCTTCGAAAGTAGATAGCCAGTACATGAGGTCCCCTGACCCAAGAGAGTCAATGATCGTCACTCCAAACCGCCTTTTCCATTCTCTCGCCGTCTCACCAGGCAACCATTCTCCCGCACTTTGACAAAGTCTTAGTGAGCTAAGGTTGTATTTTTTCTCTGCATCCTCTACAGCGAGCATCATATTGAAGGCGGTAGGCACAGCGAAAAGCATACTAATTTTATGTTCTTGGACCAATCTGAATTGCTCTTCTGGTCTAAATCGAGAAATAATGGAAAGAGATGCGCCAAATCGCCAGGGATACATAGTGAAGTTTACGGAACCAAATGCAAAAGTGAAATAAGGATGTCCTCCCAAAATATCGTCTTCCCTTATTTTGAGGACATGTCTGCCATGGGTATCAGTAGCGGCCATAACTCCCTCTAGTGTTGTGAGAATGCCTTTAGGCCATCCTGTAGTACCCGAACTGTAAATTATCCGTGCATAATCATCCCTTGAGCAAATTTCACTCTCGGCTTCAGAAGACTGCGCTTGCAGCAAATCGGCATAATTCAGAGTGCCAGGAATCTTATTCCCTAGAACAATCACATACTTGAGAGCTGGGCATTGAGGCAACGCCCTTCTTACGTCCTCATAGAAATCCGCATGCACACAAATAGCTACAGCTTCAGTATCATTGGCCTTAAAAGCAACTTCTTCATATCGATTTAGATGATTTACCAAAACAGGGATAGCTCCGATGCGCCAGCAAGCAAAATTCCATATAATATACTCTGGGACGTTGGGAGATCTGAGCATTACCCGATCATTCTTCTCGATCCCTAGTTCTCTCAGGGCATTAGCGAACTGATTTACCATTGCTTGAAGATTTCGATATGTAATTCTTTTATCTTCGAAATAAATAGCGATCTTGTCTGGATTTTTTCGAACATTCGCATCCAGCAATACTTCGGCCAAGTTGAATGTTTCGGGATAATTAAGTTCAGGGAGCAGCCTGACAATTTCAGGTAAATATTCTGCTGGTGGTAAATACTCGACTGGAATACGTGCCATAATCCCAACTCCTTTCGTTCTACAATACTTTCTGAAATCCAACTAATCGATATGTTTCCTTTTGAAAATCTATATCAAAAAAGCAGCTCAAAGCTGGTGCTTATAGAATCTAATGAGAATACCGGGCCGTCCAAACACACCCTTTTTTGACCAATCATGCAATGTCCACACATCCCCATTCCACACTGCATCCGTCTTTCTAGAGACATCAGCACCTGCTTCTCATTGAATCCCATATGGGCAAGTTTTTCGCTAGCAACCTTCATCATAATGCTAGGTCCGCACAGCACCGCTACCGTCTCAGCTGGTTCAATTTGTATATCATCTATAAAATCAGTTACTACCCCAACATGCCCCTTCCAACTCGCATCGGGATTCTCCACAGCCAAAAAAATTTCTATGCCAATCTTTTGTGCCACTTCTCTGTCAAAAAGATCTGTCCCTTTGTATATCAAGTCGTCTTGACTACTCGCTCCGTGTAGTAAAATCATTTTCCCATACCGGCTTCTTTCCTCTATTAGTTTGTCAATGAGGTACTTGACTGCAGCTAGACCTACGCCCCCCGTGACCATAAAAATGTTTTTTCCCTTCATCTGATTCAAAGGGAATCCATTTCCAAATGGTCCCCTAACACCAATAATTGAACCGATACTCAAGGTTGCAACTTGGCTAGTAACCCTTCCACTCTGTTTAATGGTAATTCTGATGCGCTTCTTTGTAGCCCCGTCAACCCCCGCAATACTCACTGGGAACTCACCATAACCGAATATTGTAACTTCTATGAACTGCCCCGGTACGCCATGTATCGATTCCTTGCTTTTTAAGGAAACAATTAGTGTTCTTATATTCCTTGTTTCTTCCTCAATAGCTTCCACCACTGCCAGTTTTGGTAAAAACGGATTTTTCATTTAACTCCCCCCAATTTATTTAGAGCGTCACGAATATCTATGTGAGAAGGGCAAAACTCCAAGCATCGCCCACAGCCTACACAAAATATTCTTCCATACCTCATTGGGTCGTAATAATATTTATCATAGAGCCTATGTTTAAACCTTGATTCCTTTTCCCCCCTCACATTGATATTTCCAGCCATTAGCGCAAACCTCTCAAAATGGCACGAATCCCATACTAGAATTCTTTTACCCCTCGTTTGGTCAAAATTTGTTTTATCAACAATGCTGAAACAATGACATGTTGGACATACCATATTACAAGAGCCACATGTGACGCACTTAGAGGAGAACTCATCCCATAGGCTATCATCATATTTCTCCTCCATAACACGTTGGGCAGTATCTACGTGAAGCCCGGGTCCAAGCTCCTTAGCAACTCTTTTTACTTCCTCTGATCTACGATCTCTATCTCCTTCGGTAGGTTCCATGAAGTAATTCGCGGATATTAGCCTATCACCCAATTCTGTACCCGATCTGAAATAAAATCTGTCGCCGATGTCCGTCAGAAGCAAATCATACCCCTCCTCAATGTCTGGTCCAGAGCCTACTAAGTTACAAAAGCATGACCCTTTTGGCTCCGTACACGTCATCCCTATGATCGCCGTTCTTTGTCTTTTCGAGTTATAATATTCTTCTTCGAAAGGCTCCTCTCTAAAGACCCTGTCAAGGCATAAAAGCGCAGCAATATCACAGGGGTGAAGGCCAACGATAGCAATGTCTTTGCCCCATTTATCTCGCAAATCTACCAGCTTAATGTCAGCTCCAACCTTTTCATATCCGTAAAGTTCTTGGTTATCAGGGAAAAAGACCATCTTTGGCGAAAGCATAGAAAATTTGTAATCCATCTCTAAGTCGTCCAAATCTTCAATCTCATCAAAACAGGCATATGAATAAGTTGCTGTTCCACCTCCCTTTCTTGTTGGCCCAATCACCTTAAAATTTGCTTTAAGGTCCTCTAGAAACTTTTGAAAATTGACTTTTAGGAGAATTTTTTCCATCTCACTCACTCCTTTTCTGACGCCTTATATATTTTACATGGATATCCTCTAAGCGTTACAGAGCCAGTAGCATAGTCCCAAGGTGGGCGGTAATCAGTCAAAAGATTCATGTTCGCGTCCTCGTACCCCCAATCTCCCCACCCAAATTCGACGTTCACAGTCTTTGGGTCCATACCTTCCTGTACGCCAACCCTTTGCTTTATCTTGCCCATATAAGTCTCAACAAACATCCAATCTCCCTCTCTGAGGTTATATTCTCTAGCCGTCTCAGGACTTATATACGCCGTAGGTGGTAACGATTTCCTTCCTAAAAGATTTATATTTCTATATCCCGACAACATAAATATTTCGCTCTTATAATCGGTCATAATCAAAGGATATTCCTTACTAAGGTCGAACTGGTCCATCAGGGGCTTTTTTAGCTGTTCAAAACTGGGAAGGGGCTCAACCTTAGATTTCTCTAAGGTTTCGCAATATAACTCTACCTTGCCAGATGGCGTATCGTAACCTATCACCTTCTCTGGATCATACTTACTTCTGCCATGGAGATATGTGATCTCATCTCGGAATTTTTTCCAGCTAACACCTAGAGGCTTAACCATGTAATCCATGGCCTGCTCTTCGCTGTCCCAAAAAAACTCCCCCAACCCGACCCTCTTGGCAAGTTCGTTAATAATCTTGATATCTGGCCAAGCTTCTCCAGGAGGATCTACAAGTTTTCTGTTAGCCCTTACCCCTGCGAACCAAGCTGGCCAATAA
>QMQO01000080.1 GCA_003650545.1 Candidatus Woesearchaeota archaeon
TCATTGTAGTAAGTCTTGTTAGAGTGAATGCTTAAATTATACATTCCTGCTGGAAGAGTCGATGTATTTATAGTGCAATTATACTCTCCATAACCCATCGGATAGACGGGCGAGCAAATAAATTCTTGGGAATTATGGATTAAGGTTATGTTTACGGAAGCGTCGCTTACTGGTATTGGTTGATCATCGGTTACCTTAGCTCTTATAGTAATATTTTCCACAGGCTTAAGGTACTCCGTATAAGTAGGTGGAATCAGCAAGGAATTATACAAATCTCCAAGAATGGTTAACACAAATTCACTCGAGTTTGCATCTAAATAGCAAGAATCTTGATAAGTTCCACCTTTCCACTTTTGTAAACCGACCGAATAGTCAGCTTGTGGATCAAAATAAACTTTTAAGTAACCATCCTCATCAGTTAGGTTTTGTGTACCCGAATCATAATTAATTCCATCCTTGGTTACATAAATTATTCCTTGAACACCAGAACCTACAGGAGTTTGCTTTATCGTATCATAAATCCTCAATATCAGCAAGTCAGTTTGTGTCCCACTCCTGTTTGCAGTACTCTCATTTCCATAGATATATTCTATGCTTACAGGATCTCTTTCTATAGATGGTGCCTGAATAACACTTGTGTTGAAAATATTTGTACCATCGCTAATTTCCCATTTAAATTCTACTGGATAGGTCGTGTTTATATCTAAACATGTGAAGTCGCTCACATTTACCTCACACCTTCCCTTACCATTATATACTGTGTCATTTCCTCTGTTCTGCCAGTTATTGTTGGAATAAACGAACAACCTGCAAGTTACATTATCGAACTGAGCATCATCTATATCTATCCTAAAAGTAAATGTTTCGCCCCATCCTCCTATGCTTGGAGTAACTGTTTCATTCTCTGTTATTGGTGGAGTATTGTTCAAGTAAACCCAATTTTCAAAGTAGGTTGAGTTATCAAAATAGTATTGTTTGCTTGAGTTTATTCTAAAACTGTAAAGACCACCTTTATGAAAACTCGTATTCCAACTACAATTATAATAACCATTTCCTAAATCTTCAACAGGTTCACATCTCTCATACACTTCTGGTCCAAATATTTCAATGCTAACGTTTGCACCATTCTGCAAACCATCGTTCGAACAATCGGTTGGAATGCTTAAGTTGAAATTGACTATATCACCAACTAGTATAGATTGGTTGAAATACGGATAATTCAACTTATTCTTTAATTGACCAATTACAGTTATTTTTGCTCCAGGTATTTCGGCTATATTATCTTTATAACATCCATTGTTTTCGGTTCCTGCTTTCCAGCTTTGGATACCAACTCTGTAATTACAATCTGGATCAAAAATTAGATAAGAATAACCGTTTTCGTTACTAACGTTCGAACCAGCGAAGAAATAATTATTTCCATCATGGGTTACATAGTAACTAGTGTTTGCAGTTATGTAAACAGCCCTATCTGCATCACTTACTCTTATAGTCAAGGTTGCATTATCGTCTCCCTCTCTTGTAAGAGTAAATGAATAGGGTGATACAAAAGTGACTGTAACATCATCCTTCTCTATGTTCATTTGAGCTATTGAACTTGATGAACTATAGTTAAGTTCATCAACTGCTACAAACTTTACGTCCCTTGTTCCAATGTGTTCACAATTGAATGAATGCCCACTAAATTCTACTAATTGTGGAGTGGGTGTTGCTGAGATTAAAGTTGAATCTATGAGTTCCCAGCCTGAACTTAAATTGATGTAGAGTGAAACGTTAACTTGATTATAATCTTCGTCTTTTACATAAATCTGGAAGGTCCAGGTTTCGCCCCATCCACCAGTACTACCTCCTTGTTGAGATAAGATAATGGGGGCTGTTGTAAATTGTGGCTTTGTAGCAAGGAAGAATGCATTAGTTTTTAGAATCTCTGTACCATTGTAATACTGTTTTGAAACTTTCATCTTAACGTCATACCAACCTGTTGACCAATCTGAATGAACCGAAGCTGGTATAGTACAAACATAGGTTCCATTTCCCAAATCAGTAGCTATACATTCGTAATTGGTTTGAGGAACGACGAATCTTACGTTTGCACCACTTACATATCCACAATCATCTTTTACTGTTCCTATTATTTCAATATTATCGATTCCTTTCAAGAACGATTGTCCTTCTGGTTCTGACAAATTAGCTGAAAGGTTTACAGTAATTACTGTAAACACAAACTCACTTGAATTAACATCTTTATACCAATTATCGTCTTTGGTTCCAGCTTTCCACTTTTGTGGACCTACTTCAAAGCTACAATCAACAGTTATATCGTTCAAAGTTAAATTCCCACTCGTATCGGTGTAATAATAGTTTGTTGAAATGTAGTGGGTTCTATCCTTAGTTATGTAGAATATTCCTTGTCTGTTTGCTCCCAAACTTTGATTTTTATCTGTATCGAAAACCCTAACTTTAAACTTCAATTTTGGTAAAGCACTTCTATTATAAACAGTTCCATTTCCATACAAATGTTCAATCCTTACATCATCCTTATCGAGGTAGAAACTTCTTATGGAAGTATTGGTCTCATAACCTCTTGTATCTTCTGCTTTAAAGTAGAACTGTCTTGTTCCAATCTCAGAGCCGCTGAATGAACTATAGGTAAAAACAATCGTTTTGTTTATTCCAGAATCATAAGTTAGCAAATTAATCCATCCAAAACTTCTATTCAAGTACAAATAGATCGTATTTGTATCTAAATCTTCATCTGTGAAGTTAACCCTGAAGTACCAAGTTTCACCCCAACCACCATCATCGCTAGGATAAGCGATTGCATCCCAAAGCACTGGTTTGGTTTCTATGAAGAAAGCGTTTTTCTTCAAGGTTGAATTTTGAAGATATAAATCTTTGGTTGATTCTACAGTAACATTGTACCATCGAGCTGGTAAAACTATTGGATAGCTCGTGTTCAATGTACAACTATAGTTCCCTGAACCTTCTGCTTTAACTTCTTCGCATTCAAAAACCCGACCGTTTTCATTCTTAATCCTAAACGTCACGTTAGATTCATTCAAATAGTTCAAACATTCATCTTTTAGGTTAGCCCTTAGGGTAACGTTTGTACCTCTTAAATAATTTTCACCATTTGGTTCAAGTATAGTTGGGACTTGAGAACCGATGATCGTTATATAATAATCACTCGTGTTTGTATCGATATAGCAAGTATCTGTTACTCCTGCTTTCCATTTTTGTAAGCCTACACTATAACTACAATCTGGATCAAAGTAATAGGTTGCATTTCCTAAACTATCGGTTTGATTTACTATATCTAGCTGATAATTGGTACCGTCATGCGTAATCCAGAAACTTACATTTGCACCTTCAACTATAGAGTTCTTTTCAGTATCAAAGATGTTGACTGAAAGCGGTTGAATTCCACTACTTCTATTAACGAAGGAATTGTTGCCCTGAATTAGGACTAAGAGTGTATCACTTTCCCTTAACTTTGGAAGATTGATTGGAGTTGTATTATAATAATTAGCCGGTTCGCCATTCTTAATCTCCCACTTAAAGCTATTTATTCCTATATCCTCACAACTAAATCCTTGATAAGCAACCCAACAAGTTCCTTCAGTAGGTATACCAGGAGTTCCTGTTATAGTATAACTTCCTACTTTCTCCCATGTATTAGTTGAATTTCTTTTAAGGTAGAGATTGCAAGTTATCATATCTCCTTCTTGGTCATAGATATCTATCGTAAAATTAAAGTAGCTTGACCATCCTCTATACTCATCAAGACTTAATTCTTCCCAATCACCCAGGGCATAATTATAAACGTAAACGCTAATGTTTTCGCTCGTAGCATTCACATTTTCCAACCAGAACCAGTTGTTATAAACTGAAGAATTGGAGTTGTAATAGCCCTTACTAGAATTCAACCTTATATCCCACCATCCTTCTTTCTTACCAGTAGAATCCCAAGTACAATTATACCATCCATCGTATTCATTATAAATAGGACTACAGCCCTCCCAATTACCCAGAGGACTTCTTAACTCTATGCTAAACTCGCTTGCATTGGTTATCAATCCTTCATTGCTGCAATCGCTAGTAGTGTTAAACCTAATTAAAACCTGATCAGTAACGTTAAA
>QMQO01000081.1 GCA_003650545.1 Candidatus Woesearchaeota archaeon
TATAGTTATGTCGAGCCTCTTCATAATCGATACAGTAGCTACTACAGCTCTATATCATAGATGGCTTGGAACACTACCATATCTAATGCTAACTCCTACGAGAATGTATAAGGTATTAGTAATCGAGCCTCTTCCTGGGGCATTAATATCTAGTACAATGGGTATACTAGCCGTCATACCAGGTGCAGTATACTTTGAAGGCCTCCTTGGCGCATGTAAGCTCCTTATAGTACTGTTACTTGTTTACATGGGCATGCTACCACTCATAGGGTTATCAGTGATAGTAGCATCAATAACACTTGTGCTAAGAGAGGAATCAAACGTTGCTGCTTTCTTAACACCATTAATATTGCTTGTATCAGGTATATTCTATCCATTAGAAATTCTACCACAAATACTACAGTATATGTCTAGAATATTTCCTACATCATATATAGTTGAAGCATCCCGCATGGTAGCTACTTATACTATACCAGAATTTCGAGCGTTGCTCATAGCGGTTTACGCCCTTGTAGCTCTTACCTTAATCTATAATGGTGTTGCAAGTATAGCTCTTACAAGTTCCGAGAGAATGGTTAAGAGGAGTGGGGTGATATAGCATTGACTATGGCTACACGTATACGTGCTGTGATATGGCTTCATGCTCTTAGGCTTTGGAGGTATAGATTCTCGTTTCTAAACAATATATTTACCACAATTCTATGGCTAACAATATTCGTGTTAGGAGCACTCATGTTCATACCCAGGGAACAATGGAGTATTATGGCTCCCATAGCGTTATGGGGTATTATTATGTGGCAATTTCTATCAGCTAGTGTATGGCATATCGGTGGGTGGACATGGTTCTTCGTATCCCAGGGGTTTGTAGAAGAACACCTACTTACTAACACTAGTCCAGCAGCCGTGCTTGTAGGTAGAGCTATTGTAGGGTTAACTGTAACACTTGCTTCAAGTCTACTGGTAGCATTAGTATTTACTGGCCTAGCGGGACCCCAAGTACTATTAGTTAATAACGTTCTCTATGTAATAATAGGACTAGTATTGTTAGGGACAATGACTATTTCTTACGGGTTATATCTTGCTGCAATATCCTTCCGTATAGGTATACCTGGAACCTTATTAGATATCGCGAACTTCGTATCATTCATACTAGGTGGATTAGCAGTACCATTATCAAAACTACCACTACAGCTAAGAATAATAGCGTTATTCATACCTTATGCACATCCAGCAGAAATAGTGAGATATGGTGTAAGAGGCTTAGAGCCACTATTAGGTCTTGAAGTAGAATTAATGCTATCAACACTAGTAGCGATAATTATGGCTTCTATCGCTTACATATTATTCAGATACGTATTAAAGCATGTTAGGAAATATGGAGTAAAGGCCATAGGAAGAATGTAATTCAATAGAAACAAAGTTATACTTATCTAATACCCGTATTTATTAAAGTATTCCTCGAAATGCTCGAAATACTTGAATCCATGATCGGGGAATACTAGTGCGTAGTCCCCTTCTTCTATTATGCCTTCGTTAACTAGTTTCCTAAAACCTGCTATCACAGCACCACTGCTAAGTCCTACTAGTATTCCTTCGTGATGTGCTATGTTTATTGCTTCTTTTATAGCTTCATCTCTTTCAACATCGATAGTGTTATCAACCTCAACTAAACGGATCCACTTCATTCCAGTCTCTATTCTACGTATGCCTAGAATAACATGTCCTTGAACTGGTTGTATACAATGTATTCTTGTGCATCCCTTAAACCTATTCTTAAAGTAGAATGCTATAACAGTCATATGTCCGAATGTACCTATTCCTCCTACTATAGCTTTAGGATAGAAACCAGCTTCTCTACACTGGATCTCTATCTCCTTCACAGTATATTTTAAGTGTACTTCAAAGTTATAGTCGTTTTCAAACTGATTGAGATGCAAGGCATTATCTCTTTTAGCGTCATTTTCAACTTCGTCTACAAATTCTACTGTTAAAGTCTTAGGCTTCCTTATTACTTCAACACCTAGTACTCTTAACAAAGTATCTGAAACTTTTTGAATAGATGCCGATAGATATAGTTTAGCTTTATACCTATGTATAGCTGCCATGGCAGCTAAGGCCATACCAGTATTAGTTGATGTAGCCTCATACAATACTTTCTTATCCCTAGTAACCTCTCCCTCCTCTATGCTTTTAGTAAACATGTACCAACCTATTCTATTCTTAATACTACCACTATAAGGATTAAATCCTTCAAGCTTAGCCCATACCCTAATACCATCACTCGATAAACCATTTAGTTTAACTAATGGTGTAAGCCAGTTACGATATAGTAGTTCTAAGGTATTATTAAAGACCCTATATGGATTCAATTCAATATTGTCAAATAAACCCAAATCCTCTAATGGGATTCTTATTTCTACATCCGTAGTTGAAATAGGTACATAACTTGTACCTAAGATTCTTAAAGCCCAGTATAGCTTGACATTTTCATCAATTTGTTTAACAACATTATTTTTATCATCTATTACTGGTTTCGTGACGTTATTCTGTCTAAGTAGCTTTGCTAACAAGTCCAATATAGTTTTAAGTTCAGGTTTTACCTCTAAATACTACTTTATTTAAGCGTTCTATCCTAACCATGAGCATCACCAATGGGTTTTAATTAAAGTTTGTCTAATGGTATATTTACATCTGGTATCTTAAATTTCAGCATATGTCTACTAGTTTTAGGTGGTAATAGTTTACCTGTTAACCCAGCTTCCCTGACAAGATCCTTAGATACATTCCAATCTCCACGCCAAGATCCTACTTTTACGTGATCACTATCGTAGTAGACTAATAATACTGAAGCATATTTTTTGCCAAGTCCCTTAAGAACCTCATATCTATGATGACCATCTAATATAATCATGGTCTTAGCATCAACGAGTAAAGGTTTTATTATTATACCATCCCTAATTATTATACCTGCTAGGTATTCAAGATGACGTTCATCTACTCTTTCATGTGGTTTAAGTTTATCAAGAGGAATTACAGCTATTCGTGGTTTAGCTGTTTCTTTGGTTTTTTCTTGTAAGCTTAGCATATTTACAACCTTCACAAATAACAGTGTTATAGGACATGAACTAACGCATATTAAAAATCTAATGTAGCAGATTAATAATGGAGTGAATAAACAATAACCCTTTATAGTATTGAAGGTAATACTTAACTACTCAGATACTAAATAGCGCTAAATAAGGTGATGAAAGGGTAGGTTGCCGAAGTAGTAAATGGCTCCTCATGTGGAGACGTTCCGATGCTGATATAAACCCAGTACTGATACGAGATTAATTCATGGAGTACCCAGAGTACCCAGAATATTAAAGGCGTATTAGGGTTGAATTCACTAGCTACAACACCATATACCATGACTAGTAGTAAGATGAATACTGATGAACTAATCTCCTATATATTCGATGACCGTTTATCACCTATTCTACGTGAATACTTTTCATCAACCCTTTCAATTAATAGCATATCAATGCTACAGAAGCTTTTTGAAAAAGCTGTTAAGGAGTATAGGAATATAGTTGATAAACATAAACCTATATTCATACCACCCAAGCTTATGAAGGGTCTCGGCGTAGATTCTTACTATGTTGATGAACCATTAATTCCCGAAGAAATTGGATGCTGGGTTAATCACGATAAAGACTATGTATATCTAACATACTGGTATAGGTTTCCATACGATTTATGGCCTGGCGATGGAGTAGAATACGAGCCTTGGACTATTGTACTTAAACATGAGGATAACACTATAGTAGAGTACCAAACTAGAAGCCATTGGAGAATAGTCCATATTCACCCTAAGATAGTATTGCATTTAGATCATAGGCCTATTATAGCATTTACCGATCATGCACATACACCAGTACCCATACTTAATTTCAAGGCCATTTCAGAATTACTAGGTATCAGCTTAGATGAAGTATTGGATAGAGTTGAAGTATTCATAGATGAGATAATAGGTTTTGTAGGAGATAGAAAGCCTATTCTAGTTGAAAAATTATCTAAGCAAAAACCCCAGGAATATAGTGAGCTAGAA
>QMQO01000082.1 GCA_003650545.1 Candidatus Woesearchaeota archaeon
ATAATATACACCGGTTGATACTTCTTTTTTAAATCTGTTTTTTCCATCCCAGTATGCTATTATATTATTTGTATCCATTGCTGTTACTATCTCTCCGGATACTGTATATATCTGTATCTTTGAACCAGGCACTATATTTGCAAATTTTAATTTCCCTCCCACTGCTTCTCTTGGATAAAACGGGTTCGGATACACAACCGGCTTATCAGCAGGGTAAAATACAATGTTTGAACTAATCGGAGGATGTCTGTCTGGCACCACATAATATTTATCATTATAATCACAACTTACTTTATTTGCAATCGGTAATTCGTTGTTTATTCTTGTTATTTCCACTGTAAATTCTATGTATATTGTTTTTCCTGGATTTAGAGTATTTCCTGTTAAATCCCATACAATATAATTTCCATTTACCTTAAGGTTTGTTCTTATGTTACTATTTATAAATATCAGATTATCTGGCAAGGTGTCCCATATAGATAAATTGTATGCTGGAGTAGTATCATTGTTTATTATCTTTATTGTATATGTGATTTTTGCTCCTGGTTTAGGATTTTCTCCTGTTACTTTTAATGAAATATCAAGTGTTACAGGCGATGGCCGTGGCAAAGGTGTTTCTGTATAAGTTGGCACATTTGTAAATGTTTTTGTTGGTGTGTGTGTTTGAGTATTTGTATATGTATTGGTAGATGTTGGAGTTAATGTGAAGGTTAAACTATATGTAAAAGTCTCAGTATTTGTCAGGGTATTTGTAAATGTATAAGTTGCTGTATAAGTTTCAGTATTTATGGGTGTATCTGTGAATGTCCATGTTGGTGGCTGTGTTCCTGTTACTGTTTCTGTAGGTGTATATGTTGATGTTTCCGTATAAGTAAATGTGCCGGTATTTGTAGGCGTAAATGTATTTGTTAATGTATTTGTTGGTGTATGAGTTGATGAATTTGTTGAAGTATTTGTCTCAGTAAATGTTAAAATATCTGTAGGTGTATACGTTGATGTTTCCGTATAAGTAAATGTGCCGGTATTTGTAGGCGTAAATGTATCTGTTAATGTATTTGTTGGTGTATGAGTTGATGAATTTGTTGAAGTATTTGTCTCAGTAAATGTTAAAATATCTGTAGATGTATACGTTGATGTTTCCGTATAAGTAAATGTGCCGGTATTTGTAGGCGTAAATGTATCTGTTAATGTATTTGTCAGACTGTTAGTTGGAGTAACCGTAGATGTATTTGTTGGCGTGGGTGTCGCCGTCACAGACGGCGACGCTGTTTCTGTATCTGTGGGTGTTGATGTTTCTGTATTTGTTTCTGTATCTGTAAATGTCGGTGTTTCTGTATCTGTAGGTACAGTTTCAGGTGGACAGCATCGCGGGTCTTCTTCAGTATCTCCGCTTATTGTTTTTAATGTAAATGCATCAAAATAAATATCCCCTTCATTAAGAGGCCCTGACTGAACCTCAAATTCAACAGTAGAAGCAGTATCCTGATTCTGCAAATCCCAGCAGTACTGTATCCAGTCAGATAAGTTTGATATTGTCTGGTCTACTGTCGAAATCTGGTTAAATCCTGACATCAATCTTATTACAAAAGAAGATGCTGTCATATTCCGTATCCAGACACACAACCTATTATACCCCGTAAGATTTCCTTCGCTAACAGGAATATTAAGAATCTGTCCAAACCACAACTGCCCTCCGGATGTTCTTGAATGTTTTAAAACACCTACAGTATCATAAGTATTGGATATATCTGATTCCCATGACACTGTGCCATAATTAGTTGTAATTCCTGCTATGGAAGCTGCATCTGGAAAGCAATTTATTGGGTCATGCCCTTTAGGTAAGGAAAGATTCGGAGTGCATGGAGTTGGTGTTGGAGTAAATGAAGAGCAATCAACAAAATCAACATCAACCCAGGATATTGTTTTGTATCCGCAATTATCATTTGCTTCTATATATATTCTTCGTGTCCCTAAAATTCCAGCAGGGTCAAAAACAGCAGAAAATCTTCTGCCTCCAGAAGGTGCAGACGACGGTCCTGTATCACTCATTCCTGTCCAGTCAGAAGTAATTGGATAAGCGTATGTGCCACCTGTCATTTCATTATCCAACCAGTAAGAATATCCGCCAGTAGAAGGGTCTCCCGGGCTTATTGCATATCTTACTGTTAGTCCTCCTCCACCTGCATTATCATCAAGCACATCAGAAGTTATTGCAAGTAGAGTATTATTGCATACATCAGGTATTACAGGAAATGCCTGCTCTGATGTTGGAAACGGATGCCTTGGATTTATCCAGTAAATTTCAGGAGCTAAATTATTGGTATCACATAAAGCTGGCGATGTTTCTTCCAACCCCATAAAATTTGTATAAGCATCAAGAAAATCTGCCTGATTAAACATATCCCCTTTTGGTAAATATAACCTCGGATTCGGCAAATATTTCTTCATTATCCTTAACATTGTTAACCAGTTATATCTGAATGATATTGTATTTGCATTATATCCTTGAGGTTCCTGCCCTGCTGGCACCTTCCCTGCCATCCTCTGAAATGCTAACTGTAATTCATTTACCATCCCATTCCATTGCGCATCTGTCGGTATCCCATTCGCATAATGCATACTTCTTAAATCCTGTAAAAAATCCTGCACATCTCCCCATGTTATTGCCCAGTC
The DNA here is from genome assembly GCA_003650545.1 of Candidatus Woesearchaeota archaeon. Classification (GTDB taxonomy): domain Archaea; phylum Nanobdellota; class Nanobdellia; order Woesearchaeales; family B72-G16; genus B72-G16. Next base: position 2,674 of record QMQO01000082.1, read on the forward strand.
ATATACATCAGGATCTCTGCCTATTCTTTTCATTAAATCAACTACCTGAGGCGCATACCATCCGTTGCCCACTATATTATGTGTAACACTGATATTGTTGGATGTCAAAGCTGATATTCTGGTTCCAGTGCCGCAACGCAGATTCTGGACTTCAGAATGCGGACCTTTATTATAACCAACCACAAGAATTCTTGTAAGTGCATATGGGTCAGTGGCCGCTGCTACAAACTCATCCAGTCGGAAAGAACGTGAGGCTGAAAAATATCCATAATACCGTGATGAAATATCTAAAAGCATTGTTATTGTTGCATTAACTATGTTATTTCTTGTTTCAGGAGGAATAGAAATAGAAAGAGCATTCAAATAAGAATTATTATGTGGAAAATAATCGGGGAATGATGAAATCGCCATTTGTATATCACCGTCTATCATCTGATATGGTCCATCTCCTGAGCCATTGGAACATACATTCCCTGCCCATGTCCAGTCAGGTCCTGCAGAGCCATCATTAAAAAGTCCTATCCCACATTCTTTAGTGCCAATAGCAAATGTTAATCTCATATCATACCCAAAAAATTCCTGTCCCCATGCAGCTGCCATTGCCCACATAAGACCCCCAGGTCCTGAACCTGAAGTATGTGTGTAACTGACTCCTGCACCTGTCGGAGAATTCGGCGCCCACCTGTATCCTGTAGCTGATGTTCCCCATACAGCATAAGCCCCTGAATAATAATCTGAAGGGTTAAGTGCATCCTCTACTGTTGTTCCTGGCGGCATATGTGGTTTGCCCACCCATAACTGTGTTGGGTGATGTGAGGTAGATACAAATGCAGGAGCATCATCTCTTGCCACCCATGCATTTGGATCATAATAATCACTCTGGCCAATTACAGCACCTGTTACCGAATCAATATCAGTATATGTTAAAGGAGGCGCATAACTTTCTGTATCAGTATTTTTAAATGAATAACAAGGTTTTAACCTTAAAACAACATGTGGGTACCTTGGATATGGCATTCCTCCTGCCAGTGAAAGTTGTATATTTCCGGCTCCCCATCTTGATCCATTAGTACATATTGAATCATCACCAACCCCAACCGGTGGCTTTAAATTTATGCTCTGAACAGGAATCTGCCACCTGTACATCACCGCACCATCAAGATCTGTACCTAAAGTAAAAAATCCTCCAGGCTGTGAAGGTAAAGACGTTGTATTAAATCCCATTGCCACCACTTCAAAAAAATCATTATTCCATGAATAAACATTCTGTCTATTGTAAACACACATAGGTCCGATTGCAGGGTTTCCTGACATTGGTATTGTCATTTCAAAATCTGCAAAAACAGCAGGGATTGACAAA
>QMQO01000083.1 GCA_003650545.1 Candidatus Woesearchaeota archaeon
ATGTTATAAAAGACTTGCTTTTTTTAGAATAAAGGGAAATAAAAAAATAAAAAATTTACTCAACCCTTGTTGAGATAGTTCCTGTTATAGTATGAGAAATTCCTTCTCCTGAAGTGTAGCTTATTGTAATATCTTCGTTAAATTTAGAGCCAGTTATATCACCACAGTTTGTAACAGTAAAGGTCTCTTTTTCAGTGTCAGTTAATGACCCGTCTCCTGCTGTCCAGCCACCACATGCTCCTCCAACAGATACATTAATTGAATTTAGATCCTGCCCCATACCATTTTGTATAACTAATGTAACTGTATTTGCAGTGCCATCAACCTTAAAATCAATACAACTTAAACCGGGCTGGTTAAAGGTACAGCTTGAAGGAAGGTATTTCCCAGGATTCAATACTCCAAAGTATGCCAGAGCTGCTATTGCTAACAAGACAACAAGAATTGCCCAGCCATAGGTCATTAAGAATTCCATTGCAGCTTGTGCTTTTTTCATTTTATCACCTCTATTCCTAGATTTTATAGTATATTACTATACTTTTCTATATATTAATACTAACTTATATATAAAACTAACTATTTTCAGCTAAATAATACTTCCAAACAGCTTGCCAATAACTAATGAAAAGATTAAGAACAACACAATAGTGGATATAATGAACATTGGAATATATTTTATTCCTGCCTTTATCTCTCCTTTTTTTATGGTTGCAATTATTATAGAGGAGAAATATGATGTTATGATAAGGCATGTAATGGCAAATACCCTAAAATCCTTAATAGACGTACCAGCTCCAGAGAAATTAATAGAAAAAGTTGTTATTCCTGAAGGCACGTCAAGCTTTAACATAAGGTTGCTTACTATAAAAAGCAGATGACTCGACAATGCAAACAATAATGGGGCTGCAACTATTGTTGCAAATGAAATAAATATCACATAAGTTGTGACATTGGCTGACAGCTCTTTCTTCATAATCTTTGATTCTTTTATATCAATTGCTATTTTATTAAGCAAATCACCTATTTCACCCCCAGCAGCTATACCCTCAATAAGAAGGTTTATTGAACGTTTTAGCATGAGTGAGTCATATTTTTCTGCAAACCTTTTAAGAGCTCCCTCAAGGTCTTCACCTCCCATGGTCTCTTTTGCAACCATCTCTATCTCATTGGCTAAAACCCCGAATTGCGGCCTTACAGCATACCATAAAGCACGGTCAATAGGCATGCCTGCCCTTATGTTTGCAGATGTTAATTGTAAAAAGTCTGCAAGAACCTCTTCTACTCCAACTCTCCTCTTAAATATCCTTAGGTCTATGATAAAATAAAATAACAACCACAGCATTAGCAGGAGTGTAATAAATAAAACTACCCATACAAGAAACATAACAAAACCAACATATAAAACACCATATTTCAAATCAGTTGAGAAACGATAAATAAGGTAAAATGAAATTATCAAATTCAAGAAAACACATAAGTTAAAAATTATTTTTGATATCTTGTGGGATTCTACAACAAAACCTGCTCTTTGTAAGTAATATCTTAATCTGTTCTTTCTGTGCTCCATCATCAACTTCTTTTTTTTCTGTTTTTGAAGCTTACGGTATAATTTAATCTTATCCTGAATAGTTTTTTCTCCTTTTTTTTCTTTTGTTTTTTTTTGATGATTTAAACAGCTCTTTTATCTTCATATTTCCACCGCAGGTCTTGAGGATTTTATAATTGAGAAAAACATATATTGTATAAATCCAAGAGATAATGCTATTGCTAGCAAAGCAGCCAGATCAAGCTTTACTGAGATAAATGTTGTAAGTACAATGAGCATTGTTATGCCCAATGAAGGAACTATAATTGCAACCATCATATAGAACATTGCCAAGGGGTTTAGTTTTCTTCCATATTCCTTTACATCAATAATTTGCTCACGAACAATTTGGTCAAGTATGTTTGAAAGCGAGCTTGAGATATCTGCCCCTGTCCTAAGAGAGTTAAGTATCTGCCATAGCACCTTAGTTAAATCTGAGGAGGGTGTTGTTTTTATTGTTTCATTTATTGCATCCTCCATTGTTGTTCCCATAGATACCTTATCTATTATTTCCTTAAAGTATTCTCCAATTACTTCATAATTTTTTGAGACATTAACCATTGCATCATACAGAGAAACTCCTGATTCAAGCTCTATTATCATAAAGCGACCAGCAAAAACAATCTCTCTGCTTATCTCTCTTCCCTTTCTTAATATCTTAACATCAGGCACCTTAAGCATGTAGAAAAACATAATAAAGAACATAAACAGAGGGAAAGCAAAATAGATTATGCTTGATAATATCTCCAGTTGGGTAAATACTGTTACAACCAAGGCAGTTATTCCCGTTGTAAGGTAGAACGCAGACAAGATTGTCTTCTTGACAAATTCTTCAGGTGTATCAAAAATGCCTGCTTGTTTTAACTTTGTGCTTAGTCCAGGAAGAGTCCTTGCAATCCTTTTGATTAATACATTACTAATATAAAATCACCTTGATTTCTTTTTTGACCTGACAGTTTTCATGAATTCGTCCTTATTTGTATAGTATTCAGCCATAACCCCACCAACATCATCAACTGTATTTATGTTATGTTTAACCATATATTTCAGAACAAGCTCCTTTTCCTTGAGATCTTTGTTTATCTCATTCCTTGTCATACCAGTGAACATCTGTAGGGTCTTCATAATAGATGAAGATTCATGCGCCTTTTCTAATTTATCCTTTTTTATATTAAGCTGGATAAGTACATTTGTGCTTGTGTCAGGAAGTATTTCTGATATCTGAAAGGTCTTTCTTGTTCCTGTTCTTCTGTTTCTGTATTGTACAAGAATCATTGAAATAGCTGGGAGCATTGTTCTTGGAATATCAATAGGAGGATTTGTTAATCTTGTAATTGTTTCATCTGTGTCATTTGCATGCACTGTTGCATAGACTGAGTGGCCTGTGTGAATTGCCTCAAACAAAACTTCTGCCTCTTTCTTTCTTCTTATTTCTCCAACAACAATCCTGTCAGGCCTCATTCTTAAAGAATTAACCAATAAGTCAAGCATTGTTATAGCACCCCTGCCTTCTGGATTAGGTAATTTTGTTATCATGGGAATCCAATGTAAAAATTTAGGCAGTTTTATCTCATGAGTGTCCTCAATTGAGATTATTCTCTGGTTTGGAGGGAAGAAATTTGAGACAACATTGAGCATAGAGGTTTTTCCTGTTGCAGTTCCACCAGAGATTATTATAGATAGCTCATATTGAACACCAAGCCAGATAAAGGCTGCTGCCTCAGCAGAGATTGTCTTGTTTTTTATAAAATCTGTAATTGTCCATGGCTTTGCTGCAAACTTTCTTATGGTTATTGTGTTTCCTTTTAGTGAAGTTGGCAAGAGTGTTGCATTTACCCTATCGCCAGTACTGAGGTTAGCATCCATTAATGGCTCAAGAACAGTTATCTGCCTTCCTACCTTCTTGCCTATTAAAGATGCATAGTGCTTTATCTGCTCCTCACTATCAACCCCAATGTTTGTCTTAAGCCAGCCATGCTTTCTGTGATAAACCCAGACAGGCTCCTCTGCGTTATTAATAGCTATCTCCTCAAGATTAATATCATTCATCAGGATTTCTATGTTACCCATGCCGAGGCTTTTTTGGATTAAATATGACTTAAGAAAATTCATTGTTTTCTTATTAACATCAGGGAAATGCTTTTTTACTAACAGGTCAATTGTTTCTTTAAACCTTTGTTCAATCAAATCACTCTTCTTTACATCTATTATATCAATTATGCCAAGGTTTACCTCTGTGATAAGCTCCTGCCTTATCTTCTCAAGTATTATCTCTGTATTTTTGCTTATGCTTGATATAGAGACATCATATATTGGAACAAACTCTTTTTTTTCTGTGTAAATCCTTATCTTTATAGGAATTTCATTAGAAATAAAGTTATATTC
>QMQO01000084.1 GCA_003650545.1 Candidatus Woesearchaeota archaeon
CGCTCATTTGTCTTATTTGTCTTAAAATACCACATTCGCATATATAAGCGTTTCGCTTATGATAAAACTTATAAACGAAATAAGACATATGCTTTGGCAGGGCGAGAGTCTGTGGATAGAAAAACGTGGTCCACGCGGCTAGACAGAGAAACTGAGAAAAAAGTCAGAGATCTAATAGAGAAGACTGGCTTGAAGGAAGCTGAAGTCCTTCGGAGACTAATAATCATAGGACTGAAAAACGTGAAGGAACCTGCCGATCTTCTTGTAATTTAAGTCTTCGCACTCTACTGTTTATTTAACCTTAAGTTTTATCAATCTAGTTCTTAAAGGCTTGGAGGATATGAGAATCTTTTGGGTTTCATCTAAACTCGACACCTCACCTCTAAAAACCTTGCCAAGAATCAAAGATAACGCAAAACATCAGTAAAAACACATATATTTAACAAATCAATATCTTTGAAGAGAGATGAAGAAGGCTTTTGTAAGTCCTTGGCATAAATTTCTGGATGATGCACACCTGTTTTCACCTCAGAGAATATATGATGCCTCATGGCTTCTTCTAGCTTATACTTTTTTGGGACGCAAAGCTGAAAGATTATGCAGAGAAATCTACAATATCCTACTCCATTTAGACTCTATGAAGCGTGACGATCTAGTAGATTTTCTCTTTGATTATAGACGAGCCGTTGGAGTTGCTTTAGGAGCTTTTATCCTTAGAAAGAAAATAAAGTCCTTTAAGGAATTACTACCTAAAATATCCCAAATCCTTTTTGAGTCGAGTAGGGATAGTGAGATAGGCGAACTAGTAGGTGCATCTTTTCTTTTCGTGAAATATCTTTCAAAAGACGAGGAATTGAAGAAGAAGCTGGAAAGTCTCATGAAGGAGATCATAGAGAAGTCTTTTGAGCGGAAGCGTTTTGAACAATATTACCGAGACATACTCTATATCGCGTTTTTCTCTGCACTTGCCGATCAAAATTTGTATATCGAGATATTGGATAGGTTGCGAAGGAACGAGCAGCTAATTGAGTATATTGAGAACGACTTGGAAGCTATGGCCCTACTACTTTTCACAGTATCTAGACTGTCGATGAAAAGGAATGGTGTTGATACAGCATTGAAAGAGTGGGCCAGAGAAAAAAGGGATGAATGGGCTCCTGAGCTTCATAACTTAGCTAACGAAATCGGGATTTATCATTGGATACAGCGAAACATCATTTTTCAGGGTCTATTTGCTTCCTACACTGAGGAAAGCAGTCAGGATATAGAATCTCCATACTTGAACATATGCTCGAAAGTTACGTTGGCGTTGGTTGAAGCAGGATATGAGAGACCATTCACTCTTTCAAAATATGAGTATGATGTTTATCTTCAGATTAAAGGTGAAATAAAGAGATATAGGCGGGTGCGAAAAATTGAACTTGTCTTTCTCTTTCTCTGCACGGAATTAAGCGTATTTTTACTTTATCGCTTTTTCTTACCAACGATTATACCAATAATGTTTAATCTTAAAGCTTGCATACTCGCACTGACAATTGTAGGCATTCTATTATATTCTGTATGGAAATATGGTCAAGTACCTATCCATGTACTGAAGGACATACTTAACCATATAAAAAATCGTCTCTTAGGGTCTTGAGGGGGCGATTAAAATCTCACGTAATAGCTTGTTTATAAATGCATTTTCAAGTGAAGAGAACATCTCCGATCTTAAGGTAGCAAAGGTTGCCGTAGCGGTAAGAGACATGAAAAGACTATCTCAATATGAGAGAATGTTATCTCTCTCAGGAGTTGCTAACTGCGTGTTTTACGGTGACTATCTATATGTAAAGGGCGATGTCGATAAGGCAATCGATATCTTAACTCGGGGAGGAGCAATAATGAGTAAAACGCTTTTGAGGGACGAATCTTTACTTTCTCAAGTTGAACCGAAAGTAACTAGAATGCTGATTTACTCAGCTTTGGAGAACAACGTTTTTCAAGAGAGAAATTGGATAGCGCCTTTAAGAAAGACAAAACGCGCTATTCCCAAGGCGGATGTAGCATCGGATAATCTGATGGTGGAATTAAAAGACGAGATCATCGTGCTTTTTGGATTGAAGTATATGATTGAATTTAGGTCAACAGGGCAACCGTTGCTTTGGCTGGACATGTATGCTCCAGTATGGTCTCGTAGTGAAGCCCGAAGATTAAGCCGGAAAGAGTTAACTGAAGAATTAAAAGCTCTTTATGTGAAAAAGGCAATGCTTCCTCCACATAAAAGACACGAAAAGATAAAATCCATATTGGATGAGCTTTTTGAAGGAGATGTAATTAAAGTAACCTTCTGCGATGGGGAGACTCTGAATTTCTCTAAAGAACACGTTCACATTTTTGAGCTGGAAGAACCTGCAAGCCCAACAGAGAGTTTCTCCTTTATGAAATTAGGCGAACCCGCAGTAAGATTCAGATATGGCGGGTCATACGAACCAAGACGAATACTCCGTCTGAAGCCTTATAGTTACTATGTTATCAAGGAGATACCTGTTAAGGCGATTGTTGGTGCGTCTGAGAAAGAAGATTTCATAACTTTCTTTAGATATTTAAATAATGGATATTCTGGGGACTATATGAGGTGGCCAGGTTTTTATCAGGTAATGGGAGCTCATCTTATTTTGGACGAAGATGTAAAAGAAATTGGAGGCGACAATCTTTCAGAATACGAAGATGCACTGTTGGAAATGTTCAACGAAGCAGAAGAAAACTCGGTTATATTTGTAATTGTTCCCGAAAACTTCCGGTTTTACAGAAAGATTAAAGCCTTATCACTTCAACGGAAAAGGCGTATACAAATTCTAAAGACTTCTACCTTGAGGAAAGAGCCCCTTGAGTTCACACTAATAAATGTTGCAAACGCCGTCTACGCAAAGGCGGAAGGAACCCCTTGGCTACTTGAGAACCCTCTCTCTGCGACAAAAGGGTTATTTGTTGGAATATCATTCCACCTAGACCATAAAAGTAAAGACATCTATTATGGAGCGGCAGAGGTTTTTGACAATCGCGGCTATTTCTTGAAGTGTTTGGTGCGAACTTATAGATTACCAAAGCCTGCAAAGAAAGTGAGGGGTCTGTACATTCCTGAAAAGGAAATGGAAGATCTAGTGATGCACCTCATCAAGGAGTATAGGCCCCGAATGCTTATAATACATAAAAGTGCGAAAATACATGAAGACGAGAAAAGAGCATTAGAAAATATTAGGGTAAAAAATGGAATTGATTATTGTTTAGTTCATATTGAAAACTCGAACCCCTATAGAATTTACGTGCCGAGAGATCAGCCGAATTACATGCCGCTTAGAGGCACAATAATCTTTGATAAAGAAAAAAGAAACAGAACAATCATGCTAACCACAGGCCAAGCGATTGGCGACAGAGGAGATATTAAAACGATAACAAAAATTGGCTCTCCAAAACCACTCGAAATAAACATTGAGGAAAATAAGACGCCCCATAATGTTAGAGAAATTTCTGAACAGATACTTGCACTTACCAAGCTAGACTGGAACACCACTAACATCGCGGTTAGAACACCTATCACAATAAAATACTCAAATAAAGCTGCAAGACTAGCCCCATACCTTATGGGTGGAGAAAAATTGTTAAGTATAAACGACATCAGAGACCTGTTGTGACACCTCTATCTGTTCCTTAAAAGCATAATTCTCCCTTTAGAGGCGGCATAAAGTAAGCAGCCCCTTTTAAACTCAAGTCTATTATTCTCTTGTTGTTGCAATATTTCTCTAAGCTTATTTCTCCCAAATTTCCCTTTTTAGTTATCGACTTCGTGAAATGTAGAGTAATGTAGAGGAGTTTCGGCGGATGAGGTGGCTAAAGTTTGCACATCAATCAGCCTTATTGGAAAGCGTAACAACTAATCCTTTTCCAACTGCTTCAGCAATTTATCTTTTTTATAATCATAA
>QMQO01000085.1 GCA_003650545.1 Candidatus Woesearchaeota archaeon
CCAACGGACATCGAGAATCAAGAAAATCGAAAGAGAGAAGAGACTCCTTGATTGGAAATAGAACCTTCTAACAAATCTTACACTATTCCAAGCACATTAGAGATAATGCGGGGGGTGGGATTTCCACCAAAATTTACCGGTAACTCTCCACCAGAAGCACCACCCCTAAATAGGTCTTTCAAGCTGGCCTCTTAGCTGATTAGATTATTTTTCGTTTTTCGCTTGTTGGTTTAACTTCTCTGTGCCAGTCAGCATGTAAAAATTAAATTCAATAAGGATTAATGTAGTACAGTGACCGTAGCTATGGTGACCCCCAGCGAATATAGTGATTCTGGTGATTTACTCAATACTCAAGAACAAATATTACCTTCTAGAACAAGTTTAAAACAATGGTTAGGATATAGAGAAATCGCAGTTTATGCCAGCCCTAGGCAGCTTCTTAGCATAATAGTCGGAACATTAGAAAGTCTTGGTTATGTATGTAAACCATCTGAAGGATATCTCGAAGATAGAGCTGCCTTTGACGTCCATTGGGTAAAAGGAGGCGTTCTAGGCGAGAAGACGATACCTCATACGTCAGTAGAGGAGCCTGTTATCAAATCGAAAAAGGGTAAACTTTACGCGGTAGCCATTTGGCTCTTTCTTTCATTAGTTTCTGCTATTATAAATGTCTGGATAGGATTTGTTTTATTTCTGATACTTGGTTTGCTGATATACTATTTGACGCGTTCGAGGGAAGAAAGTTTAGAGGAGAAACTAACGATTTGTGTTTTGATAGAAGGTGAAGCTAGACGCGTTGAAGTAAAAAGGAAGGTAGCTGGGAGGGAAGTTACTGAGCATGGAGTGATGGGTGATATGGTTGTATCTGTAGCTGGAAATTCCTTATACGGAACTGCTGTCAATACGTTGAAGCTGGATTTAGCCGAGGTCTACCAAGTAGCAGAAAAAATTGGAGCTGTTTAAATCAACAGATATAATGAAAAAGAGAGACAGAGATATGATTCATAGATGAGGGCACTGAAGGTTTAGTGATCGGATTTTCCATAGAAATCCTTACTCCCCTACGTGAATTGTCACCTAAGAAAACCTTCCATCTCGAATATTTTGCGATTTGTTAGATAATCTCTAACCTCCAAGATATTGAACTGTTTAAATTTCCCATTTCGAAAAATGACAATCATACATTGCTGTTGAGTAAAGTTTACCTCTGTGAAAATAATCATGGAGATTCGTAGACATAACACTCCTTCTGTTATTCGCTCTTTAAGGTTTAAAGTTATCTTTCCCGCTAAGGTGACGATGTCTTGATGAGGAAAAATTGGTGTTTGAAATGGTGCTATACGACTTGTCTCTAATATTACTTCTTTTTCATCTTGTCTTAATAAAACAAACCTTGGTGGTGACCCTCTATCTAAGTTTTTTATTTTAATTTCTTTGTTAGCACCAACAAGTCTTTCTCCCTCTAGCTTTTGCCCGACCGGAATTGATTTGTTAATACCTAGGATACAATCAACCGTCATAGCTGGTTTTGCACCAATATTTTTGAATACCAGAGTTATTTCCATACTGTTTTCCTTAAAAATCAGGTCACGGGCCTCGATATAGACAATAGGTTGTCTTTTTCTTTCGACTGCACTCAGAAACGTCATCATGTCTATTTCTTCAGTTTTTGTTCCTTTTCGCTGGTAAGCTTTACCATCGAGAGCGGAGTAGTATACGGCATCGTGCCTTTTCCTCACGTAGATTAAGACAACCCATCCCTCACTTTTTGTCTCGTCTTCACCAAAGATCCTAATGTTAATAAAAGGTGGTTGAAGATAATATGGTACACTTTTTAATCCACTTATAATCCAGTCTCTGATTCTCATGTCAACTTGTTCCTTATGCTTTCCTAGAAGTTTTTCAGAAATAGGACATAGTTTTTCACAATCATCCTCTACACCTAAAATTAAAAGTCCTTCACCTTCACCATTTAAAAACCGATCACTTCTTTTAAGATGCTAACTTTTAGTTTTTTCTCATTTTCAAACTTGCCCGATTTCCTTTCGACAAGTGGTGATTCCGCAAGAATGCAAATTCTAGATAAGTCACTGGAAGTGATATCTTCAATTCTTTTACCGAGTAATTCCTCTACTTGGTTTCGCTCCATCGATTTTAATAAAATAAATTGGACTCTTAAGCGTTACTCGAATCGTATAACATTTAGAGAGAAAATAGTTTAAAAACTCAGTACTAAGATGCGCATTCTTAACCTCAAAATATAAAGAAGCGATAGCGATTTTTGGATGTTGATTCACTTCAAAACCATTATGGAAAACATCTGTTCGGTAGGGTCCACTATACCGGTCCCCCCACGTAGGAATTAAGAGATCCATACCACTAAACAGGATTTGTGACCGTGGGCCTTTCTAGTTACATGCGTAGTTACAGTTACATAACTAGTTATAAGAGCACCTCCTCAAATATACTGACTTCAGGTCCTTGAGCAATTAAGAACAAAGAGAATATTAACAATATGAGAGAAATCATGGCAACGCCTATGAATACAATGTTATGTTATTTCATTTAGCGGATTAAAGAGAGGCGAGCTCGATGTTTTCCTGACCTTATGGGAAGATGAGGCTTCCCTCGATTGTTGCTATTTCATTTCCCTCATCATTTATCAGAACGACTTTGACTGTATGTGATCCCGCTTTCAGGCCGGATGCGTAGGCGTTGACCTTGATGCTTGAGCTGCCTGGAGGGATGGGCTCAGGGAATACATCGATCATCTTAGTTTCTTCGTCGAGTGTGAGCCTGGCCTTAACCACGTAAGTAGGTAGGTCTCCGCTGTTCTCGAGATGAACTATTACTCCAAGAAGGCTTCCTCCGAGATATTCGTACCACTTCTTCTCAAACTCCAATTTCACTGCCTTAACCTCGTAACCGGAGAACTCGAACTCCTTCTCCGCCAGCTTTCCAAACAGCGACTCCATGACCACCTTATATTTCCCAAGGAGCGGGGTTTCGCCATACGTGGACATCGGAAGGTAAACAGCGGTCTCATCGGGAGATACTATATCTGAGGACTTTTCTTCCCCGTCGGGACCTATCAGCTTCAGGGCTGCGGTCACGCTGGTAGTGAACTTCACGTATAGGTGGGCAACTTTGTTCCTCATTACGACGCTTGCTGAGACTATCTCGCATCCAGATGGCGGCTTGGGAGTCGCGGTGACTGTTTGAGTAACCGTAGCAGTCGTAACCTGCGTATGCGTCTTAATTACCGTCAGCGTCGTGATTACCGTTGACGGGGGAGACATCATGGTCACAGTCACTGGCTTCGTGGAGAGCTGGGTTACCGTGACTTCTTTCACAACCCTAGGGCCGTACCCAATGCCATATCCAAGGATGAGACCACCAAGGATAAAAGCTACTAAAATTAGGGCTATCCACTTTCCTATTCCGTCACCAGTCTTACTCGGAACCGGCTCTTGGGGAGGTGTCGGCTTTTGTTCAGGTCCCTTTCTCGGAGACAGCGAGAACTTGTATCCACAGTCCATGCACTCCCACTCACCTTTATAACCGATTATGTTCCCGCCACCACACCGCGGACACCTTTCAGGAGCCGTGCCCATATCAATTCCTAAAAACCCGGCCTCGAAAATAAGCTTTTAGAGACTTCTTAACCAAAGAATCTGGCTTGAGTAATTCAGCCTCTTCTCATCGAGCCCGAGATCGAGGTGGAGACGGAAATTCCTCTGAGATTATAGAACTCCATCATTTTTCACATATCAGTCAGTCGTTAAGAATATGTTTCTGGGTTTGTCCGAATTCACCTGATTAAGACCTTTCAAAATCTCCTTGAAGAGGGATTATAATGAGTGATCATTCAGATTTCTCATAGTTTCTTGCATGTTGCGTTTTCATGGATTTTGAGAGGCAGGTC
>QMQO01000086.1 GCA_003650545.1 Candidatus Woesearchaeota archaeon
AGCGCTTCAATCTCTCCATTAATGTTATCCAATTTAATACGGTAATCGTTGAGAATCTTATACGTCTTAACAATTAGTTTATAAATATCTGTTGTATCCATTACCTTTACCCCCTATTTACTATCTAGTAAAATAATAGGTTAGAATTAGTAAAAAAGATTTATTGGTTATAATTATGTTATCATTTTTCTACCATTTCCTTGATCTCCTTCATTAACTTCTTTAGCTCTCTTTTCTTCTCCATTTTTTCACTTATTTGTTGTAGTTTAGCTATTTTCTTCTCAATCGCTAACTTTTGTTTCTGTAATAAATGAATCTCCTCTTCTAGCAATATTGTTTCTAATACTTCTTGGGCTAGTTTCATAGTATATGTTAATCGTTTCTCCTCATACTTTTTACGGAAATAGCGAGGCAATTGCAAAGGAAAAACCATTACTGCTTTCCTATGAAGCCATACCTTATCAAAAACATCTATAGAGCTTTCATATACTTTAGCAATACTCCATTCAATCTTACTGTTTTCAGCAAATAATTTAGCTAGTTTAGGATCGTAATCCTCTAATAATCTGTAATAGAATTGTCTTTCATGGAAACTCATTTTATGAACATGGATTCTTAAATCCGCTAATTGACGTATATATTTATGGATTGAAGCAACATCCGTGAATAAACTAGCCCCAAGTACTTGCCTAAACAAATTGGTAAACTCCAAGAACCTTGTTTTAGCTCTTTCTTGAGACCACTTACTGATCCATGTTCCAGCATCATCCATACCAATAGCTATTAATGGCTTAGCCTCTTTCAAATGCTCTATTATCACTAGCAAAGCCTCTTTAGGATCAAATAATATGTATCTTAAAGCCTCTTTATAATTAGGATTCCATTTAGTCCCATAAACCATTGCTAGGATATGGGCTAGTAATGTTGTTTTACCCTGTCCCCTCTTCCCCGATATAATGATTGAAATATGATAGTTGTTTTTGAAAGCTCTTTTAATAAGATCTACTAAGTCATTTATAGTGAATATCTTTTGCTCTCCTTGTTCTGTTATCTCCATAAGCATTTTATTAAGCTCATTAGCCAATAAATTAACTCTCTCCTCAATAGGTCTATCAGTTATTTTATATAGAGTTTTTAAAGGCATTTCACTCCCCTCATAACTCGGGAGGCTTTACAATAGAAACAGGTAATTGTTCCCCTAGTACAATTGATAATTTACTTATTATCCTAGCCTCCATAACCTTGATCTGAGATTTTACCCTACAATATTCTAATACTTCTTTAGGAACATCATATATATTACCAAGAAATATTTCACGATCATAATATCCCATTAATGACTTGAAAACCATTAACCTAGCCTCTAATTCACTAAGCATATCCATTATATTCATTAGATCAGTATAATCCTTTTTCCTAACCTCTATTTTCCGAGTCCTCTCCATAAAATCAATAAGGAAACTAACTAGGCTTTTCAAAATATCTATCTTATCCTCAATACGAGGAGAATAGGCTAGGCGGTTCAATAGCAATATCACATAGTAGGCTTTAGGGCTTAGGCTTATAGTTCTAGGCAATACTATCCACTCTCCGTGTCTCCCCCTACATGACTCGAGGACTACACATAAATGTATATACTAAAAACCTTATAGATATATTTACTTCTATACATTCATGTACCGCACCCTCCCGCACCCACGACCCCCGCCATTTCTTTTCTATAAGAAAGTGTATCATAAATTTAATGGTATACCATCACGATGGAAAGCGGTATACCATCAATTCATGTCGCAGGATACCATCACGATGGAAAGCGGTATACCATCAATTGATGGAGTTCACACCATCAGTTCTGAAGGTCGGGGGGGTGCAACATAACCTGCAACATAAAATTGATAGAGGGTATATAAACCCCTGATGGAGATTCAGGATTCTAGAATCCTGAATCTCCATCAGGGGTTTATATACCCTCTATCAATTTTATGTTGCAGGTTATGTTGCACCCCCCCGACCTTCAGAACTGATGGTGTGAACTCCATCAATTGATGGTATACCGCTTTCCATCGTGATGGTATCCTGCGACATGAATTGATGGTATACCGCTTTCCATCGTGATGGTATACCATTAAATTTATGATACACTTTCTTATAGAAAAGAAATGGCGGGGGTCGTGGGTGCGGGAGGGTGCGGTACATGAATGTATAGAAGTAAATATATCTATAAGGTTTTTAGTATATACATTTATGTGTAGTCCTCGAGTCATGTAGGGGGAGACACGGAGAGTGGATAGTATTGCCTAGAACTATAAGCCTAAGCCCTAAAGCCTACTATGTGATATTGCTATTGAACCGCCTAGCCTATTCTCCTCGTATTGAGGATAAGATAGATATTTTGAAAAGCCTAGTTAGTTTCCTTATTGATTTTATGGAGAGGACTCGGAAAATAGAGGTTAGGAAAAAGGATTATACTGATCTAATGAATATAATGGATATGCTTAGTGAATTAGAGGCTAGGTTAATGGTTTTCAAGTCATTAATGGGATATTATGATCGTGAAATATTTCTTGGTAATATATATGATGTTCCTAAAGAAGTATTAGAATATTGTAGGGTAAAATCTCAGATCAAGGTTATGGAGGCTAGGATAATAAGTAAATTATCAATTGTACTAGGGGAACAATTACCTGTTTCTATTGTAAAGCCTCCCGAGTTATGAGGGGAGTGAAATGCCTTTAAAAACTCTATATAAAATAACTGATAGACCTATTGAGGAGAGAGTTAATTTATTGGCTAATGAGCTTAATAAAATGCTTATGGAGATAACAGAACAAGGAGAGCAAAAGATATTCACTATAAATGACTTAGTAGATCTTATTAAAAGAGCTTTCAAAAACAACTATCATATTTCAATCATTATATCGGGGAAGAGGGGACAGGGTAAAACAACATTACTAGCCCATATCCTAGCAATGGTTTATGGGACTAAATGGAATCCTAATTATAAAGAGGCTTTAAGATACATATTATTTGATCCTAAAGAGGCTTTGCTAGTGATAATAGAGCATTTGAAAGAGGCTAAGCCATTAATAGCTATTGGTATGGATGATGCTGGAACATGGATCAGTAAGTGGTCTCAAGAAAGAGCTAAAACAAGGTTCTTGGAGTTTACCAATTTGTTTAGGCAAGTACTTGGGGCTAGTTTATTCACGGATGTTGCTTCAATCCATAAATATATACGTCAATTAGCGGATTTAAGAATCCATGTTCATAAAATGAGTTTCCATGAAAGACAATTCTATTACAGATTATTAGAGGATTACGATCCTAAACTAGCTAAATTATTTGCTGAAAACAGTAAGATTGAATGGAGTATTGCTAAAGTATATGAAAGCTCTATAGATGTTTTTGATAAGGTATGGCTTCATAGGAAAGCAGTAATGGTTTTTCCTTTGCAATTGCCTCGCTATTTCCGTAAAAAGTATGAGGAGAAACGATTAACATATACTATGAAACTAGCCCAAGAAGTATTAGAAACAATATTGCTAGAAGAGGAGATTCATTTATTACAGAAACAAAAGTTAGCGATTGAGAAGAAAATAGCTAAACTACAACAAATAAGTGAAAAAATGGAGAAGAAAAGAGAGCTAAAGAAGTTAATGAAGGAGATCAAGGAAATGGTAGAAAAATGATAACATAATTATAACCAATAAATCTTTTTTACTAATTCTAACCTATTATTTTACTAGATAGTAAATAGGGGGTAAAGGTAATGGATACAACAGATATTTATAAACTAATTGTTAAGACGTATAAGATTCTCAACGATTACCGTATTAAATTGGATAACATTAATGGAGAGATTGAAGCGCT
>QMQO01000087.1 GCA_003650545.1 Candidatus Woesearchaeota archaeon
GAGATCTGAAGACGATTTAACACACAAATTAGTTGATATAATGAGAATTAACCATAGACTGGAGGCAAATATTGATGCAGGAGCACCGCAGTTAATTATAGAGGATCTTTGGGAGCTTCTTCAATATCATGTTTCAACATTCTTTAACAATGAAATGCCTAATATCCCTCCAGCAAGGCACAGAAGCGGAAGACCTTTGAAAACTTTATCACAGAGGTTAAAAGGAAAAGAAGGCCGTTTTAGATACAATCTTTCAGGAAAAAGAGTCAATTTTTCTGCAAGAACTGTTATCTCTCCAGACCCGAATATTTCTATTAATGAAGTAGGAGTCCCCTTTATGGTTGCAGAAGAATTAACAATTCCATTAGTAGTTACAAACTGGAATATAGAAAGATGCAAAGAGTATATTAAAGCTGTTGAGTATCCAAAAGCAAAATATGTTGTAAGATCAGATGGAAAAAGAATAAGAGTCAGAGGAAACATTTTTGAAGAGTTGTTGGAAAACATTGAGCCAGGTTGGATAATTGAAAGGCAGCTTGTTGACGGCGACATAGTTTTATTTAATAGACAGCCTTCTTTGCATAGGATAGGTATAATGGAGCATGAGGTAAAAGTTTTGCCAGGCAAAACATTTAGATTGAATCCAATTGTTTGCCCTCCTTATAATGCTGATTTTGATGGGGATGAAATGAATCTTCATGCGATACAAACTGTTGAGGCAAGGGTTGAAGCAAGAGAATTGATGAAAGTTCAGGAGCAGATTATTTCTCCAAGACACGGCCATGCAATTATAAAACCAGAAGAAGACCACATTTCAGGAGTATTTTATACAACAGCAGAAGAAACAGAGTATACAAAAGAAGAGGCCTGTGATCTGCTTGCAATGGCAGGCATCACAAAGATTCCTGAACCAGATAAAAAAGACAAATATTCAGGAAAATTAATTGTTTCATCTTTATTTCCACCTGATTTAAATATTAGGCAGAAAACAAAATTTTATCCAGATCCAGAAGGATATGTTGTAATAAAAGATGGCATACTTCTTTCAGGAGCATTAGAAAGCAAAACATACCAAAACATAATCCTTGAAGAGATTTTCCACAACCATGGAGCAGAAGCAGCGGGACAATTTTTAGACAGAAGCACAAGATTAATTTTGGCTGGTTTAACATGGCATGGTTTGAGTGTTTCATTGAATAATTATGCATTGCCTGATGAAGTAGAGAAAAAATTAGATAGTTTATTAGATACTACTAGGAGGGAAATAGACGCTGTTCTTATACAATATAAAAATAAAACATTGGAAAGAACACCAGGAATGACACTAAAAGAATCTTTAGAAGATAAAATTATGGCAATAACTTCAGATTCAAGAGCAAAGGTTGAAAAGTTGGTTGAAAAAGCTTTAGGGATCAAAAATCCGGCAGTTGTTATGGCAAAATCAGGATCAAGAGGAAGCATATTAGATACAATTCAGATGTCAGCAGTTGTTGGACAGCAGTCAGTGAGATCAAAGAGGTTAAGCAGAGGTTACAGGGGCAGAGTTCTTCCGCATTTCAAAAGAAAAGATTTGGGTGCAGAACCACATGGGTTTGTTTATAATTCGTTTAGGAAAGGTCTGACACCAACAGAATTCTTCTTTATGGATATGGGAGGAAGAGAATCGTTGGTTAATACAGCTATAAGAACTGGAAGAAGCGGTTATATGCAAAGAAGATTAATTAATGCACTGCAGGACATAATAGTTGAAAGAAATTCAATAGTAAAAGATGCAAAGGGCATTGTGGTGCAATTCTTATATGGGGGAGATGGGTTGGATCCTTCAAAAGCAAGCGCAGGAGCGTATATTGAAAGCGCACCTTCAAAAGACGATTATGAAACAGCATAATTAATTATGCAAAATTATGATAAAGAGGGAATTAAATGGCAAAAAAAAGAAAAGGAGAAATCGCGCCTGGTGAGGCGGTAGGTACTGTTGCTGCACAAAGTTTAGGCGAACCAGGTACCCAGATGAGCACTTCCGCCGATGAGAAAGTTATAATTAAGATAGGTTCTGAGATTAGAATCGTGAAAATCGGTGAATTTGTTGACTCAATAATGGGAAAATTTGGTTCAAAAAAATTAGGAAGAGCAGAAGTATATGATTTTCCAAGAAAAGAAAATATTTTTGCACTTAGCTTAAATCAAAATGAAAAGCTAAAATGGAAAAAAATAATTTCTTGCAGCCGCCACAAGAATTCAAAAAAACTTATGAAAATAAGAACTGCTTCAGGAAGGGAGATTACTGCGACTGATAATCACTCATTTGTTATCAGAGCAGACAATAAAGTAACTCCTATTGTAGGCAAGAAACTTAATGTTGGGGACAGGATTCCAGTTATGAAGTATCTTCCAGAAAATTGTAATACAATGATAAATATAGAACCATTATTGCCAAATAATTTTATTACAATCAAGGAAGAAAATACTTTAAGATCAAGAAAAGGTTTTACACCAATTCCAGAAACATTTGAATTGAATGATTTGTTTGGATGGTTTATAGGAGCCTATCTTTCAGAAGGATGCGCAACCACTCATGGTGAAGTTAGTATATCAAATACAAATACTAAATTTATATCAAATCTTAAACAATTTGCAGAAAGATTCAATCTTAGGTACGGTGAATTTAAACATAACAGAGGATTTTCACACAGCCATGATTTCAAGATAAGATCTACCATTTTTTCTCAGTTCATACTTAACATTTGTAGAACAGGCTCTGATAAAAAGATTGTTCCGGATTTTGCATACTCTGCGTGTGAGGAATTTGTCTCTGGATTATTGAGAGGCTATTTTGATGGCGATGGAAATGTTACTGTTAAAAGAAAAATGATTAGGATCTCCTCAAATTCAGAGAACCTGATTGATGGAATTAAATTATTACTAACAAGGTTTGGCATATTTGCACGCAAAACAAAAGGCAAAAAACAAATTTTGCTTCTAATTCCATATAAATATGCACCAATATTTCTTTCAAAGATAGGTTCTGATATAAAGGATAAAAAGAAGAAATTAAAACAATTGGCAAAACTGGCAGAAGGATTTTTGAACAATAAATCCCAAGATTATACAGAAATGACTTGCAACTTTGGAAATATATTATATGATATTGCGAAAAAACTTGGATATCGCACACGTTATGTTAATAATTTCACTAAACGCCAAAGAATAGGTATTACCACTCTTTCCCATTATACTGCACTGTTTGAAAGATTGGCAAAAGAAAAGAATGCGAATATAAAAAATGAAATTAATATCTTAAAAAGAATGTTAAACGCAGATGTTGTTTGGGATAAGATAACAGAGATATCTTATGTAACACCAACATCAAAATATGTTTATGATTTTTCTGTTTCAGGACTTGAGACTTTCACAACTTTTGATGGGATTGTAACACACAACACAATGCGGACTTTCCACTATGCTGGCGTAGCAGAGCAGGTGCCGACAGGCCTGCCAAGGGTTATTGAGATAGTTGATGCAAGAAGGACGCCAAAAAAACCATTTATGGATATTTATATTAAGCCGCAGTATGTGAACAATAAAAAGAAAGTTGCGCAGATTTTAAGCGAAATAGAGCATACTACATTAGGAATGATTGGAAAAATAAGAGAGGATTTGGCAAGTCATACAATTCTTATTAAACTAAATGAAAAAGAACTCAAAGCGCGCGGACTGGTTATTAAAGACATTAAACAAAAGATAAAAGAAAAAATGTCTGAAGTTGAGATAAAAACAAAAAAAGATGTGTTATATGTCAAATTTAAAAAGTCAGATGCTTATAAAA
>QMQO01000088.1 GCA_003650545.1 Candidatus Woesearchaeota archaeon
AGCTTTACTTCCAAGTCTCTTATCAACTTTAATGGCCTTGCTCATCACTAAAGGAAAACACAAACCTGCTTTAAACACTTTTTCGAAATTCAGCACTCCACGCAACTAGTAGGCAGATAGTACATACCATGAAATGTCGAGCTAATAAGTTGTTTAGGGAAATGGCGGGCCCGGCGGGACTCGAACCCGCGGCCCCCGGCTTAGAAGGCTTGAAATTTATATACTAACGTTTCAGTAATTCATGATAAACTGAAACACTTCATCACACCATATTATCCTAAATGATCATCAAAATTGCAGAATGAAACATTAGTAGAGAATGATGTTAATTTTTATAATCAAATTAATTGGCGAGTGTTTATAACTTCATTATTATGTTTGATTGGATGATCTAAAGAGCATTATATACAACCCATATGAGCCTAATAAGAATACTATGAGAAAAGTAATAGACGCATTGCAAGGAAGAGCCATACCAAGAGAATACAAAATACTTAGAAAATACTACCTAGCATTCGCAATAAAAGAAAATATATACAACCAAGAAAAAGCCACTTATTTGCGCACTTCTTAGCGTTTTTCATTTTAAACTGAAATTTATCACATGTGAAACACTTAGCAGATGAGTCCAGTAGCATTTATGGAATATTAATTGGAATAGCTTTCTCTCATCATCTTTACTGATCTTACTTTCCATGAAATCAGTAATTCTCCTAAAAATCATGTATGGAATAGCACTGACAAAAAGAATGTTTCGCTGAATAGCCTTATTCTCAAAGTCATCTATCACATATCTATAGAACTTTAACCATTTAACTGTTGGATCCCTAGAAACAATTACACCTAAAACTTCCATTGGCGTCGGAACCAAAGCTATATCTCTCTCAACTGCTCTAAAAGTACAATTACTGCTCAACCTTAACAAAAATCAAGGTAACACATACATCCACTAAGAAGATTATTTACATAGACAAGTATTATTGGAACAACCAATGGCATGACAATCCACCACCAAACGGACAATTCATGGGATATAAGTTGTATAAACGTGAAGTTAAGAAGTATCCAGTAAGTGGAAAAATAACAATTAAAACACCAGAATGGGCAAATCTTGTTGAAAGCTTCAGTGAAAAAGGCGGTCCAAAACTATCAAGTAAAAGCCAGACACTAAACTTCGGACCATACTCGAAAGAGTGAAACTATAACTTAAAGGCAAGCTCATGGCTAACTAAAAACAACATACTAGGCCAGCTAAATTATACGGCTAAAACTTTAACTGCAATATATAGCTGGAAAAACAATTATGGTGACAGTGATTGCTACAAGTGATTGTGTAATTATTGAGCGGGCAACTAAGGTTCTTGACCTGGCTGGCCATATTATACGAAGACATTTCTCAAATCTTATTTTAAAATAATTAAAATATATTGATTTTATAACTTAGCCTATAGTGGTCTCCTTATATAGTTTATAGTTTGATGTATAATAATATACACTATTACTCTTTTATTTAACGAAAAATATATATTTAAAAAAATAGAAGAAAGTGGAGGAGATGGATGATGGTAGCTAAGTACGAAGTAGAACCAATAGCAGAATTTTGTTTTGCATGCTTCCTATGTGAGGGTTGTCTTTCATGCGGTACTTCTCCTGCAATAATCGTTGTAGCTAATTCAACAACTGTAGCAGTGCTTTTTGGAGAGTAATATGAAACATTATGTACAAACTTCTTCAAGAGAGAATATACTTACGAAATATCCTGTACTTTCGGATTCTATTTTGCTACACAAAGCACCCGAGGGAGCATATCTAATAGAACGACCACGTATAAACGAATCATCAACTAGATCTTCCATGAGATACGCATTAATAAATCAAGATGCTCTTAATCTACTTCTTTTATGCAATGGAACACGAACAGTCAAGGAAATTTTGGAAATTTTGTCAAAAAATGAGCAAGAGTTTAAAGGTAATTTAATTTTTATTTTAAAAGCATTGAATTTTAACCATATTTATCTGCTGGACTCTCCATTGGCTAGAGGCAAAGATTTTTCAAGTATTATTAAAGGAAGTTACAAGTACACTATTCCTTTACATCTAGTCATTGAATTAACTTATAAATGCAATTTTAGGTGTAAACATTGTTATGCTTTTTCCTCATTTAATTACAGTGAAGAAATTAAAACAGATGCATTATTATTCATTCTTAAAAAATATGCTAAAGCTGGTTCTAGAATTGTTGAATTAACGGGGGGAGAGCCTCTTCTGCATAGTAATTTCCTTGACATCCTTGAGTTTTGTTGTAAAAACTTTCTCATAGTAAGTGTAATTACTAATGGTTATTATATTGATAGAAATTTAGTCAAAATATGTCAGAAGTATAGAGATGTTATTAGCTTTAGCATAACTCTATTTAGCGATTCTTCCGATTATCATGACTATTTTACTGGAGTTTCTGGCTCTTTTGACAGAGCTGTGAATAGTATAAAAATGTTAGCAGATGCTAAAATAAGAGTGAGAGTTTCAACGTGTATTACACCTCAGAATTATACTAAAATTGAAAATGTTATTGAACTTGCAAAAAAATAGGTGCTTCGTCCTTTGCTTACTCTCCGATATTACCCTTTGGAAGAGCTTCAAGAAGCTATAATACTCTTAAACTCTCATCTAATCAAGTAAAAATGCTTATGAGAAAAGTAAAAAAGCTACGGCGTAAATTTAGAGGATTTATACAAATAATTCCTGAACATATTGTTGAAAGTTTCATTAATATTGGATGTGGTGCAGGGCGAAAATCTATAGTTATCAATCCTAAAGGTGAAGTAAGACCTTGCATAATGCTACCTTCCACTTATTTATATATGGGCAATATTTTTCGTGATTCTTTAGAGAATATTATGTTAATATTTAATGACCTACATCTTACATTTCCTAATAAAGATGTCTGCAAAAAATGTTCTCATTTAGCGTTTTGTTTAGGGTGTATTGCCAGAGGGATTAAAATGTGGGAGTCATTGAAAGATGAGTGTACTTGGGGTTGTAAAATGAATTTACGTGCAAAAATATTTGGTGATTCTAATGGGTGATTATATTGTTATATTTGATAGTGTATCGAAGTTTTATCATAGCAGGCTTGGTGTTAATGATATTTCATTTAGAGTGAATTGTGGTGAAATTGTAGGCTGTATTGGTCCAAACGGTGCTGGTAAAACTACTATTTCTAAGTTGATGGCTGGATTACTTAAGCCTACTAGAGGGATAGTGAAAGTTTTTGGTGAAAATCCATTTAATAATGTTAATATTAAGTTTAGAATTGGTTTACTATTGGATTTTGATGGTATGTATGATGAACTCACAGTATATGATAATCTTCTTTTTCTTAGTAGAGCTTATAACTTGGATGCTGGAAGATCGAAGTTGAAGGATTTACTTAGACAGGTTGGTTTAGAAGATGAATTGGATACTATTGTTGGTAAACTTTCTAAGGGTATGCGGAGAAGACTTTCTCTTGTTGGAGCTTTAATTCATGATCCTGAGCTTCTAATTCTTGATGAACCTCTTGTTTTCTTGGATTTAACTTGGCAGGAAAGAATTAAGCGTTTAATTAGATCTTTGAGGGATGAAGGGAAGACTATTTTTATAACATCTAATGATTTGATGTTAGTTGATGATTTAGCTGAGAAAATTATATTGCTAGATAAGGGTAGGCTTGTTATTCAAGGTGTTAAGAGTGAGATTAAAGAGATGCTTTCTAGAGGTGTTGTTAAGGTTACATTTTTTGATG
>QMQO01000089.1 GCA_003650545.1 Candidatus Woesearchaeota archaeon
CAGCGGATTCCTTTAGGATTTTTTTGAGTTTTTCAGAGGGTTCCAGATGTCGTTTCTCGTTCATCTCCAAAAAGTCTTTCTCAAGAAACCTCAGTATGTCTTCTATACAGTTCCGCATTATTTCTGAACGGGAAGAATTGAAAACGTCAGCCCACACATCAATTTTCTGTATGACTTCGCTGGATAATCGGGTTAAGGGAATCGGTTTCTTACCCATCATTCATCGGAAAGTCTATTTCTTATACATCGTATATAAAATTAACTGTCGAAAAATCTAGACAAACAATCTAAAAAAATAGAGGACCCTAGTCGAAAACCTTCTTTTTCCGTTTCCACTTAACCTTCTTTTCCTTCTTGGATTTCCATCTTCCACCCTTAACCGTTCGGGTCTTCCAAGTCCGCTTACTTTCTTGGTATTGACTCACAAGCACGGCGAAACCGATAACTCCAGCTACGGCAACAACTCCCCAAGTCCTCAAATCAACTTCTGGACGGACAATAGGAACAATGGGAACATATCCTCCAGCTCCCGAAGTTCCAGTTCCACCAGCAGAACCAGAACCCCCAGCAGAATCGCTTGGAGCTTCAGTCCAGAGAAACTCCCAAGTATCAGATGAAGCGAAAGTCCCAGTAACCGTAATGTCATCG
Organism: Candidatus Woesearchaeota archaeon; assembly: GCA_003650545.1. Classification (GTDB taxonomy): domain Archaea; phylum Nanobdellota; class Nanobdellia; order Woesearchaeales; family B72-G16; genus B72-G16. Next base: position 649 of record QMQO01000089.1, read on the forward strand.
TTAGCGTCTATGTCCCATCCTTTTCCCTCATCAACTTCAACACCATTCTTATAGACAGCGGATGGTCTTCCAAGTCCAGCAGTGTAGAACGTGACCGAATAACTGTCTCCAGAGGAACCAGAAACAGTAAATTTAACCTTCTTATCCAGAAACAAGTCATTAATCGTCACGGTTCCACCAGACGCTTTGATATGCCAAGTGTCTAATGTTAAACCATCCATCCGAATACTAGTGAACTCCACTCTTGCAGAAGTGAATTTTATTTTTCCTACGCTTATAGAATTCTCAAAGAGTATGGTTCCAGTTCCAGTATGAAACTTCGGACCAGTATTTACCGTCCAACCAAGACATGAAAGATAAGGAATAAAGAGAAAGATGAGAAGAAAGGTAAGGAGAAGTTTTTTGGATTGGACATTCACGCTTTCAACCCCTCATTATTTTATTTAATAAGTTCAATCGTAACTGAGTGGACAGTTGAGCTTGCACTTGCACTTGTTACTAATTGTATGCAAACTCTATCTCCTGCGGATAAGGTGATGTAATCTGCGTTATCGGAGTTTGTTCTTGAAGAGTCAGAGACCACTACGCTCAGATCGGTAGACGCTCCATTTACCCGTAAAGTATATGTAAAGCTTTCCCCAGTTCCAGGTGCAGAACCAGCGATCACGTACATGTTGCGTGCAACACAATCGAATGGAACTACATATTCTGCATTCGCTTCTACTGTCGCCTGTCCCGATAATCCTATATATACTGTGCTATCTGCAGATACAGAGGTGTAAGACGTAAACGTTAGCATGGCGAAGGTTATTTGCGAATGATATGGTTCACCGTTCTTTATGATCGTGTTTTTAGCATTAGCTCCAGCATCGTCGTTAATGTCAACCGTATTACCTGTAAAGAAAGCGTCTATATGATTAGATGTTGTATCTGAGCTGCTGGTCAAATTTAAAGCGTTATCGTTATTTTCAAGCAGTATGCCAAATATCCAATTGTCATAAAAATTAATTCTGATTCCTGTGGTAGCTCCTGCAACCTCTCCCCCATAGAATTTGTTTGACGACCCAATATCAATATCTATTCCTATGCTATTTGCGACATTCGTAGTTATCATTACATTATAGAAGTTATTTTGGTTCGCTTGACCACTACCTTTAACACCTGTCAATTTTATACCATATTTGCAGTTCCAAATTTTAACATTCTCTATATGATTTCTAATGGCTGGGGTTGATGTCCCCCCATAATTGCCATCGAGAAAAATTGCATACTCAAAATTTTCAATAAGCAGATTGATCAAAGTGCTTTCTACAAGGCCAGTTGCGTTAATAGCAACTTGATCGCTATCACCCTTAAGCCTTAAGTTCGCTATACCTCCATATTTCGTTCTAGATGTTGGATCGGCAACTCTAAAGATTCCGCATGACTGCCCAGTTGCATCTAATATTGTTGAGTCTTCTCCTTCACCAACATACCAAACCCCAGTTTTCCAATCTATCACAGAAGTAATCGTGAACGTACCTTTCAAGACTATTTTCCCCCCAGTAGCTGGAAGAGCATTAGAAGCAGCTTGTATTACTGCACTTGCGTTTGAACCGTCCACTCCACCAGCATCCCAAGCTCCACCATACTGAATCTGACCGCTCGTAGTGTTCTTGGCATAAACATCGTTTGTTGAAGTGTCATTCCGGATGATGAATGTTGCGGTCTGTTCTGGATATGCAAGGACATCTGTTCTGTTCTGCAATACTCCAGACAGGTAGGTGTACCAGTGCATACCAGTAATGTTCTCTGCTTGTAGTTGTCCAGACCATAGTTCTGTTGTGAATGGGTTTCCAGTATATCGCATTTTGAGTTTCTGTTCCAATTCTTCTAGACTAGAGACTCCGTAATTCTTTTCTAGAAATGATTGGAGTTCTGTCTGTTTTTCTTCTAGTTGGGTGAGTCTTTCGGATAGAATGAGGTTTGTATTTTCTAGTGTGTTTATTTGGTATGCGAGAAATGAGAGGGAGAGCATGAATGTGAGGAAGAAGGCGAGGAATGCTTTCATGGAGAATTTGATTTCACGTTTAGAATCCGTCATGGCTGTTCATTTATGTTTTCTGTTTTCTCATATTTAAAATTTTAAAGGTTTTACTTAAGAAAGTTAGACATGGGGAGCGGAGCCATATTCCCCATGTGTCCACTAAAGGCATTTTGGGGGCGCCCTAGCACATATTCATTACACGGCTCCGCATCAAAGAAGTATAATCTTTTCATATTTAAGTTTTAAGATAAAAAAGAGGGAAAGTTTTAGGTTATCCATACGTCTATATGGAAGGTTCCAGCATGCTCTGTAACGTCACTGCTTATCGTCATTACTATTTTGATGGTGAATTTCATGGTTTGCGGGCTGTTAATCTCGTAAGATGTGGTTGGGTTGGATGGTGTGAGCTTTGCGACTTCCACGTTTGAATCATCCAGTATGACGATTTCTAGGTTCTGGAAATCTGAAGGTTCTGTTACGTTTAGTCTGAAGTTGATTGTGACTTTTCCAGTCTTATAGGCGGTTACTTTCAAGATGTTCTCATAGACTTTAGCGTATGTTTCTCCAGCCATCAAAGTTCCCAAATCATACGGGTTACCGTTCCATGATGCGGTTCCGATCGGTTTAACGGTATAATTAAATGTTGCAGTATAGATTTGGATTGCTCTATCAATCGCTATTGTTACAAGGAGACAGAGGGAGATCAGTATGAGGATTTTCAGTATTGCTTTTCGGTTCATGTCTAAAAAATTGAAAATAGGTGATTTTTAAAGCTAACTCACTAAAAAATGGATATTTGCCGAGCTTTTCTGTATAGAGTTTTAGGGTTATTTCCGCAATTCCCTAAGCCTTAAAGCTAGCCTTGCCCTTTGACCGATCTTCCCAGGTTTCTTAGCGTCTTCACGCATAATGCTAACCTTTATGGTTCCCCTCTCCGTGAATCCCTTTTCTCCATATCTTCGATAGACGCTTCGCCTATAGGCTCCTGGTTTCTTGATTGCTTTTTGAATCCAGTATTTTTTGCTTCTTCTTGTTCTCCTTCTTCCCCTACTCATCTACATTAACTCCTTTTTATTTTTTCCTATAAACAACCCTATAAGC
>QMQO01000090.1 GCA_003650545.1 Candidatus Woesearchaeota archaeon
CCGAGGGGTACCATGACATATATATTCACATAGACAGAGCTGACAAAATAACCGAAGACAACGAAAACAACAATAAATTTTACAATACCGTCGCCGTTAGTTCGGCTCCCGACGCTATTAATGACCTCGCAGGCTCGGCGACAAGCGCAATGGAGATAGATTTAAATTGGCATGCCACCGGGGATGACGGATATACGGGAGATTTGAATAATTCAACTTTTACTATTCAATATACTTCAGTCACTGCCTGGGCCCAGAGTGAAATCAATTGGAGCACAGATACAACCGGCGTTCCTTCTTATGTTTACACGGTTGACATAGCTACCACAGGAGTAGCGGCTCAAAGTCAGCGTTTTTATAGACAAGAGAATTTGTTGGCTAATACCACTTATTATTTTAGAATATGGACTCATGACGATTTTATTTCTTACAGCGCCCTTTCAAACGGAGCCACCGTTTCCACTCTGGCAGAGCCTGTAATTAGCACGCAGGTTTATAACGTCTTTTACACAAGTGTCACTCTTAATTGGGCGGCTTTGCCTCTTTCTCCGCCCTCTTCCACTTGCGAGGGATATAAAATTCAGGCTTCAACCGCGCCGGATTTTACGGGAATATTTTATTCTTCTTCAACCCTGGACGTAAAATTAAGCACCTTAACAATCAGGGGACTTACGGTAAGCACCACGTATTATTTCAGAGTAGGCAGCTTGAATTGGACAGAAGAACCTAATTATATTTTATCCGGAAGCACCTGCACAATGTCGCCTGTGCCCGACACGCCGCCGATTGAGCCTTATGTCTCTAATGTGCACAAATCAAACATAACTGTAGATTGGACGGCAAACAACCCGGACAATGGCTATATTTTGCAAGCTTCGACGGCTTCCGATTTTACCGGAACCGTATCTTCTTCTCAAACCGCTGATGGTACAGCCACAAGTTTGACTGTTTCTGAACCAGCTTTGCACACCAACACTATTTATTACTTAAGAGCGGGTGCTATATGGGGCTCAACCACCTGGTATGCGCAGACCTTATCCAGTTCGACGTTAGCTGAATCTGTTGCTTCAGTTCAATTTGAGGAAGTTTTTATAACGAGTATTTCCGTTTCATGGCCAGTTTTGCCGCAAACGCCGTCTTCTTCAACTTGTGAGGGTTATCGTTTAGATGCTTCAACCTCTTCTGACTTTTACGGCACAATCTTCTCAAGTTCAACTCCCTCTGTGAATGTGGCCACTCTTACCGTTACCGGGTTATCTCCTAATACCACTTATTATTTCAGGATAGGCACCCTTAACTGGAATTCAGTTGCTAATTATTTATTGGCGGGTTCCACGTCAACTTTAGCTAACCTTCCCGGTCAAGAATCTCCGTGGCTTATCTCAAATTCAAGCTGTTCAATCACCGCTCAGTGGACGGCGGGGGACCCTGAAAATCCAGGCGGCACAAACTATATCCTTGAAGCATCTTCAACCAATTTTTCCGGCGGAACCATTCTTTCTTCAGCAACTTTCAATCTTCAGGCGGAGGTTTTGGGATTGATGTCCAATACCACTTATTATTTGAGAACTATTGCAGTTAATTGGCAGGATATTAAGACTTACGGGCAGGTAATGGGTTCGACTTCCACTTTGACCAAACTGGTCGAAGATGCTCAGTTCTATCGAGTTAATATTACCAGCGTGACAGTAAACTGGAAAGAATTTCTAACCAGTCCGTCTTCTTCAACTTGCTCGGGATATATTGTTCAAGCTTCCACCGCAAGTGACTTTTCTGGTGAAATATTTTCTTCTTCCACGCTAAATGGCGTAACACCTTCAACTCTTACCGTTAAAAACCTTTATTCGGAAACCACATATTATTTCCGGGTCGGAGCGTATAACTGGAATTTTGTTCCAAACTATTTTGCGATGGGTTCCACCAAAACCAAAGTTGCTGTTCCGCCTCCTGATTTATCCATTAACAATTGGGATATAACTTTCAACCCGACGGAAGCCGATTTTGGCTGGAATGTGGATATTTCAGCCGATGTGCGAAATCTTAGCAATGACTTTATGGAGGAGTTGACGGAAAAGCAGGAAACCGGAGCCACCGGTTTTTTAATACAGTCAAATCAATATTTAGCTCAAGGATTTGTGGTTTCAGAAGACCTTAGTATTTTATCTGTGGAAATGTGGTGTTATGATTATGGAAGTACGGGAGATATGACAACCATTACTATAACGACAGGCACAACCGATATTCCAAGCACAGGCGCAGAAATAATAGCCTCCACTAAAAACACGGTATCAACCGAGTATGAATGGGTTAAATTCAAATTCAATGGCCCTGTTCGTCTTCCGGTTCTTCCAGCTGGCGATGCTTATTGGATAATTGCCAAAAATTCGGAAAGCCCCAGTAATGGCTGGGTTTGGAAGGCCCAGGAAAACACTAATCCTTATACGCCAGCGTCCTCTGCCTTCAACGATGGCGAAGGAACATCATGGAACAATGGTGGGAACGACGATCAAATGTTCAGGGTTTATCAGAGCAGTAATATAGTGGTTTCATTTTACGATGGCGATCCAGACGATGGCGGAACCTTGATAGGCGTTTCAACCATAGCCGCTCTCAATACGAACCAGACGGAAACGGCGGTTTTAAGTTGGACGGCCACTTCTCCGGAAGCCAACCGGGATATTTACGCCTATATTGACAGGGCCAACGATATAGGGGAAAGCGATGAAACGAATAATAAAGCGTATAACACAATAGCGATAAGTTCAGCTCCCGATACTGTCAGTGATTTTTTTGCTTCGACTAACAGCACAACGGATATAGACCTTGAGTGGACTGTTACCGGAGACGACGGATACACCGGAGATTTAAATAACGCCGAATTCATAATTCAATACACATCCAGTTTACCCTGGGCCGAGGGTAATTCATGGGATCCAGAAAGCAAAAACGAATCTTATGTTTACCGGGTTAGTATAACAACGACTGGAGTAACGGCTCAAAGTCAGCGTTTTTATACTCAGACAGGACTTGGTATAAATACTACTTATTATTTCAGGATGTGGATTAAAGACGATTTCGGCAGATACAGCGGGCTTTCAAATGGCGCTACCGTCTGCACTTTAGCCGCCATTCCCCAATCTCCAGCGGAACCTTTCGACGGAGTTTATTTTTCTTCAGTCGCCGTTTCATGGCTTGCCAACGGCAACCCGTCTTATACCGAATATCAATTGCAGGCTTCCACCGCCTCTGATTTTACGGGAACTTTATATGGACCTTATGCGGGGCCGGACGGCTGGTTTACCGGAGTTTCAACTGATGCGATTTCATTATTAGGTTGCACAACTTTTTACTTTCAAGTTCAGGCAAGAAATGAAGGAGGAATAGAAACGGGGTTTCAGTCACTTGGGAGTACCAAGACCCTTGTCTACTTTGACTGCGGCCTGAGAGTTTATGATGGAACGCAAATTGTAAACATTGCCTGTCAGCCAACTTATTGCACAGGTGATTCCATATCACCGTTGAGAATGCATAAGGATGGTGAAAACCTGGCCATAGGACTCGTGGACGTAGCCGACCCTAAAGCTTCCAAAATACGAATTCAAACCCCCGCAGGTATTAAGTCCTGTCGCCAACAATAATTATAACCCCAATAACCCCGCAATAAGGGATGAAGGATAAGTTAGGAGTCAGGAGTCGAGAGTCAGGAGTCGAGAGTCAGGAGTCGAGAGTCAGGAGTCGAGAGTCAGGAGTCGAGAGTCAGGAGTCGAGAG
>QMQO01000091.1 GCA_003650545.1 Candidatus Woesearchaeota archaeon
ACCGGCTCCGGGATAGATGTAAATTGCCCCTCCTTCTGCGCCTCCTCCGTCGCCGCCGTTTGTTCCGGGATCGTCACCGTCACGTGCAGGAACAATACCCCAGTGGCTGTTCTGGAAAGTCAGCCCATTTATTATCGTACCGCTATCGGTATCAGGGCCGAGTTCAAGTATCGGCCCCGGATATTCAGAGCCATCGAGAACCGTCGCTGCAACCCAGTTGGGGTCATCGGGATATTTGGACCTGATTGTAATTGACTTATTTAACATATAACCAAAACTTTGACCATGTCCGGGTAAAATCCAGTTGCCGGTATCTACAACAACAACATCGCCATCCTGAGCGTAATAAATAGCCTCCTGAATAGTATGGTAATCACCATCGGGGCCGACTTCCAAAATGGCGGCCTGTTCGAATTCAACGCCTATATGTTTATCGGTCAAATTAACGACAACAGTGTTTGTTGTGGCGGTTGAAGAATCGTCGTCGGTACCGTGCCATGCCCTGACCCTCCATCCGGAACGCGGCATTGCTTTAAATGTAACTACCGTACCAGCGTAATAGCGTCCGCTGCCGTTGGGGGGCGTGATGATATCGACATAGCCATCACCACCATATACCTGGGCCGTTACCTCAAAATCAGCAAGAGTCTCGACATCGGGATAATGATAGCCGATATCCACGATAGTGCCGCCGTCGAGCACATTATCGATATCAGTTGTATAATCGCCCATATTGGTGGCGGGTGTAACCAAAATGGTGTCGGCAACAGCACTTCCACCATCGATAGCGGGATTTTGGCCGGCATCCTGATTAAGGTAGTAATCGCCAAGGGTACCGCCTGTCACAAATAACTGCAGTTCATCCTCCTGTGTTCTGCCTATATTCAAGTCCACATCCGTTTCACTTACGCCATCAATCTGGGTGTCATTATAATCAACGGGTGAGCCTGAGTCGTCGAAACCATAGAAGGCACCGTGAGGATTATTGTTGAACAGACTATATGTTACATCCGTTCCGGTGTCTCTGCTTTCATATACGGCGTACTTATAGCATTTGTCGAATATACAGTCTTTTATGCTGGCCGAGGATTCCCAGTCGCAATATATTCCGCCGCCGAAGACATCGGCCCAGCTCTTGGTGAATGTGCTGTTGGTAATATCAGCATTAACACTGGAATAAACAGCTATCGCACCGCCGTTACCTTTTGACAAATTGTCCGCGAACAGGCAATTAACAATCGATGGAGAGGTATTGCTTGACAAATAGACAGCACCGCCGGCGCCACCAGCGCTGGTAGCACTGTTTTCACAGAAGACATAATTTGTTATGCTGCCTGATACGGTTACGCAGTACAATCCTCCTCCGTCGCCATTGACCGCAGTTGCGGTATTGTTTTTGACATCCCCTACATCCATATCCAAAGAGCCATCAACGAGGGACATTCCACCGCCGTGTTCTGCGGTGTTGTTCAATATATAACAATCGAAAATTTCAGCACCAAAATTCTTAAGATAAACAGCACCGCCGATAGCGGAACTATTGGTAACAAAGCTGCAGTTGTAAATTTGCTGATTTAATTCGGTATTATCATCCAGATATGAACTTACAGCGCCTCCATAGCCGGCCGTGGTGTTTGCGCTGAATGAACAGTAATCAAGCATTACATCACTCTTGCAGTTCAAGCCGCCGCCGCCTTCTCCTAAGTTACCGGAGCTGTCACAGTTATTTGCGCTGAACTCACACTCCACAAAGTTTACATCCACACAGTCAGGACCTACATACATTCCACCTCCGTTCAAAGTGGACGTATTGCGCATGAAAGAGCAATCAAAAACATCGACACCATCAACATCGGATACGACGTAAACACCGCCGCCGAGGTTGTCGGTGAAATCACAGTTCCATATACGTACATCTTCGCTGTCGACTTCCACGTGGATACCGCCGCCCTGATAATAGGTTTCAAAGTCCTTGTATATACTTTCATAAAGGTCTATCGGTAAGTAACCCCAATATTCGTCGTATGCCTCATTGCCGTTGAAAGTACTGTCAACAACATAGGGTTCGCACCACTCACCGTAGTATATTGCCCCGCCGGCACCTGTACCGAAACCAAATCCAATGGATCCATCAGTAGAGCGTGGAGTATTGGGGTCGCCACTTCCAATCTTACCTCCGAGACCACCGACACCTCCCGTAACAATATTATTAATAAACTGACAGTCGTTTATATCCGGGTTAGCATTCCTGTGGAAATATACAGCCGCACCATAGCCGTAACCAATACCGAATCCCCCGTTTCCACCACTGCTTTCAACTCCGTTTCCGGGCCCTGGACTGCCACCGTCACCGCCCGAACCACCGATACCACCGCTTGCCCTGTTGTCTTGAAAGGTGCAGCTTATAAGAGTCGGGCTGCACCCAGTATCACAATAAATAGCACCGCCGTAGCCATCGCCGTATCCGGACCCCCCGGCGCCGCCATTAATACCGTCACCGTCTGTATTTATACCGCCGTTAACTCCGTGTCCGCCGTATCCGCCTGTGACAGTGCAATTACGGAACACGCAGTTTTTAATAGTCGGACTGCTGTCATTGTCAATAAATACTGCACCGCCGAATCCGTCTCCAAAAGCATCCTGACCGTCGGGGTCAACCACTCCGTTCGGGTCAATAAAATTACCACCATAGGCGCCTGCAATAAAACCATTGGTTATTGTCAGGCCGTCAAGTACGGAATTTCCGTCCTCGCCGCTTGTGAAAATAAAACCACGATGGTTGATTCTTTCTGTGCCGGCGCAGTTAATAACAGTCGCGGCCACCTTTGCCGGGTCATGCGGGTCCTCGCCTCTTATAGTGATTGCTTTGCCCTCGAAATCTATGTCGACATTATTCGGGCCCGCATATGTACCGGGTTTGATGATAATAGTATCTTTGTCATAAGCCGCTTTTATAGCCGGAACAATGGTCTGAAAATCACCTTGATCACCGACAATAATGCTCGTCGGAGCATGATAGAAAAATTCCACGGTAACCTTCGTATCGGCATACATAGTGACAGTGTTACGTGTACTTGTGGTTGAATCATTATCTGTACCTGTCCACTGGCTGACGAGGTAGTTCTCATCCGGAACCGCTCTTAAATTTACCTGCGTACCCGGATTGATTGCAGCCGTGTTGGGATCCCACATGTTCATATCGACGCCATAGACATTCCAATCTGCATAAAGACGTCCGTTTGTGCCGGAGCCGGAGTTGACCACCTCAATCTCAAGCTGATACTGCAGCACAGGAGCCACTCGATAATGATAACCCATATCAACGTTACCTGAATCGGCAACATGGTCAGTGCGTGTGGTTGGCTCAAAACCTACAATCGAGGCAAGCGCCGAAGCTGAGCCAAAACCAGTATCTACACAGGGATTTGGCGGATTTGCCAATACCTGTCCAGCGGCAACCTGGCTAAGATAATAAGTCTGCCCAAGTTGATTGGCCGATACAAACAACGGGTTGGCGTCAATAACGCTGCCTGGAAACGGCAGATAAAGCCATGGCCCTGTAAACGGGTCAAGTGCAGGGCCTATGAAAACATCATCTTCACCGCCTTGAATATCGCTGTAATAGAGCATTACCGTGGAGGTTGGATTATTTGTCTCATACGGGTCACCTATTGCTATCTGAGGTCCATTTCCGGCGTAATTACCCCATAAAATACTGTTTAGTATCTCGACGAAAGCATCATAACAACTCACCCCACCACCACTTCC
>QMQO01000092.1 GCA_003650545.1 Candidatus Woesearchaeota archaeon
AATATTAGAATCAGATACAACAAAATATGCAGATGTATCAGAAAGAACGCCATATGATATTCCATACAGATCATCTATATTGTCTCTAAATATAGAAACGCCTTTACCCCAATCTGTAGATATCTCATAATAATTCCTGCACTTAACATAAAGATAATGAACTGAGTCAGAATACAACCTAATACTAACAGTATCCCACAAAGCAGCAGTTTTATATAACTCACTCTCTATTGTATCACCATTATCATTTATATATCTATGAATAGTAGAATCATATATAGAATATTCGACTGGATACTGAGAAGAAATATTTAATCCTTCATTTATAGTAATCAAAGCAGAAGTATCTGTATTACCAATAAAATTAACATAAGCAGAAGAAGCTGCTAATGTCATAGTATCAGAAAGAATACCATAAACAGATGTTAATGAATCAGATCTTCTACTAAGAGCCTTGGCTCTAAACATATACTTAGTATTAGGAGATAAACCAGAAATAGTTACAGTATCATAATCATATATAGTATAATAAATCGGACTTGCTAAAGAATCTCCATTTTTATTAATATAACAATGTCTAGAGCTATCCCTCACAACTACCTTTGTGCTATCTTTATTATTAAAAACACTATTTATAGTTATCTTCAAACTCGTAGAATCAACATATACAATAGAAACAGTATCAGGATAGTCTGGAATAGTATATATTAAAGTTGTATCATCTGACATACTTCTTACAGAATCAGAGTTAGATACAAAACCTATAAACCAATATGCACTATCAGGAGACAATCCATCCACTATAACACTATCCCACGCTGATCTAGTATCCCACGCTGTATCCCCTTGAGATAAAGTATCTCCACTGATATTAATAAATCTTGAGAAATTTAAAAAATAAATAGCATAATCAACTGAAGTAGGATTATCATCTGACGGAAATCTTAATCCTATTTCCGAGCTACTAACTGTAGTATTATTAAGAACTGATGGCTTCTGAGCAAATGTTCTAAAAACAACTAATGGAGATGCAGTTGTATCTCCAGAAGGAAAAAATGATACCCATATAACTGTATCCATATAGTCTGGACTTAGCTCATATAAAGTATCATAAAAAGTTTGAGAAGCCTCAGTAGGAGATGTATTAACAGAAAAAATAAATGCATCAGATTTATAGCTATAGATCTTAACAGAATCAATGTCATAAAAATTACTATCACTGGCTTCAAGCGCTACAGATGAATCAGAAAGAACAGTAGCAGAGACATTATAGGGAGCATAATGAGTAGGAGTATAATATATATCAAGCCTAGGTCTTCTCTCAGGAACTGTATTATAGTTATCAGAATAAAAAACAGCTCCAGTAGCATTATTATTACCAGATTTTGCAACTATAACAAATCCATTATTGGTAGAATCTCCAGTATATATATCATTAGTAAGAGTAGTAACATCAAAGTATATCCATGAGTCATCATCATCAATATTAATATCAGTAATTGTATCTCCCTTATCAGTATATACTCCATTAATACCACCAATACTATCCCAAACTATTGTTTTTTCATTTGCAAGCCGATATTTAGACCTATATATAAATATTGTATCAATTGTATCATTAACTCCAATATTGTATAAATATAAACTTAATTTAGCAGAATCTATAGTAGATCCGTATGGAATAGCTGATATACTATCCCATAGACTATAAATCCATAAAGTATCAGATGAAGATACTTTAAGAAACAAATCAGTAATCTGAGACCCACCAGAAGTATCATAATTAGTAGTGCTATTAGCAGAACTTATATAAACTGATACTCCAGTTGAATCTGGTTGCCAGGATTTAGTAGCCTGAGAAAACAATAATTCGCTTTCACCAAGAACTAAAAATAAAAATAATACAATTGATACCTTATACATAGAATACATAGACTATCTAACCATTTTAGAAACTTTCCTAATAATCAATTTAATAGCACTCTGAGTAGTATCATAGGTTCCTATTTGAATCTTAATAGCCTCCATACCAGAGGTAAGCGTATCAAGATCTACTATATGCCACAAGTTATCAACATACATAGAATCTATCAATGTATCATTAGCAGCTGAAAAACCCTCTCTATACATAGGACCTGAGGAAGTATCCAGTGTAACTTGAACAGCCATCCACAGCTTAGGATAAATACCAGATTGTCCAGTATATAGCTTATGGACATTAAGAGTATCTCCTATATACGCTATAGATACAGCGTTAATACTATTATTTAGCATAAGCCAGGGGCTTCCATCATGAAGAACAGTCCATACCTGAAATGTATCTTTTTTAGTAGCATTCAGTATAACACTATCCTGATATACACCTTTTTGAACCTTGATGCCCTCTATAATTTGCTGGGAATACACACATCCCACCATTACTAAAGTTAAAACTAAAGTTAACATTAACTTTTTCATAAGAAATTCCCTATGTTATTATTACTCAACACTCATACTACAGCAATATACAACACTCCCAGTAGGAGAAAGTGTTATATATCATCGGAAAGATGTATATGACACATCCTAGCTTTCTAAGATGTAGATATATAATCAGAATAGGAGACTTCACCAGAAAAAATCCGTGAAGTCCCCATTCTAAACTTTACTGCTTTCTAAAAATAAGCAGTTTATAATATGTCGTATCAAATCCACCTTGAGAAGCAGCTCCCCAGGTAGCATTGCTCTGATTAGTATCTGCTATCACAGTAAGACAATTCTCTCCAGCAGCAGTTGTTCCAGCCTTAATATACACAGGAGCAAACAACTTATTCCCAGCTGTGTCTCCAACTGATTGAACTGTATACCAAGCAGCCTTGTATACAAATGTAGACTCAGGCTGAACTATAAATAAATCGTTATAAACATCAATAAAAGATGGCAAATCAGTTCCTACAACAAGAGTATCAGTTGAAGCAGCACTATCAAATGAAAATCTATAGAATGTGCTCTTCAAAGTCCTGCCCAGTTCAAGCCCAGCATTAGTATATAAGTTATATTGTGAACTAGTTTTCAAAGTATCTTTACTGGAAAAAATAACTTCAGGTGTATTCTTTATCCACAATCCATTCCAAAAAATAGAAAGCTTATTTTCAAGCTGAGTAACAACCATATTAGACCTATAAGCCATCGCTCCTATAATTATATAGCTAGCCAGAAAAACTACTGCAATAATAGACAGCAGTAACCTATACTTAATATTCATCTTTACTCCTTAAAAGATTAAATTTTTACTGTCCAGCCGATCTAACTATATATCTATAGTCTGTGCTTCCTACTCCAACATACACAGATACTTTAAACCTAGCCACAACATCTCTCTCAAATGCAGCTCCTGAGTCCTTGCCCTGAGATTCAGTAGTAGGCTTCTGAACCCACTGAACTCTAACTTGTTTCTTAGGAGCTCCTATAAACCACTCAGGACTTGTAATATAAGGAGAAACAACAAGCTTAAATTGTCCTTTATATGGATTAACTGCATTATTAGTTGTATCATACATCTGAGCACTATTAAGAAGCATAACAGCCTGCATCTCAAGTTCAGGTGGAATTATCAAATGAGTAGGAAGAATATTAATATACTCTCCTTTAGAATCAACCATCTTTCTTAAAAGAGCAATAGCACTACCAATAGCTGTAGTTCCAAATGCACTATCAGCTCCAGAAAGCAGATTATCATTTGTTTGAGCATCTATTGTAGAGTGA
>QMQO01000093.1 GCA_003650545.1 Candidatus Woesearchaeota archaeon
AAGAGGTAGTGATGATGAGTTATAGGCATGGTAATTTTCATTACCTATAACTGAATTCGAAAAAGCTGTACATGATGATGGGTGCGAACACTGATATATATATACTAATATCTTATAACCTTGTAGCAGTAAACATGGCACGGCGTGACATAGGGATGTTATGATGAATACTATGCGGATGACAGTATTGGTACTGATGTTGATAACGTTATTGTTAATCATGCTTCCTGCAAGTGGTGTTCAACAACCTAGTCTTAGCTACCTATACAAGCTAGGAGATAATGGAGTAGCTAGTGTGACAATAATAGTATCAAGGCTTACGGGGATTATAGAATACTCTATACATGTATACGAGGAAGTTATAAATGAAAGCCTTGTAGCATTTGATGAGCAGGGTAACATAGTACTAGCAACATACAATGGTACACATATCACGATTTATCCTATGAATACTACGGATAAGGTAATAATACAATATGAAGCAATAGCAGGTCATGTAACCGTTGAAGGACTAATACAAGTAAACCTAACAGTACATGGTACAACAACAATAATTTTGCCTGAAGGAGCTGGATTAATATACTTTAGTGGTAACCCCGAAGTAGAGATCATCGGAGAAACAATAAAACTAAGATACAGTGAACCAGGAATAATACAGTTAGAATACATACCACCTATACCAATTACTACACCACCGCCTTCACCAACTACCTCACCTACAACTACTCCTACACCAACACAAACATTAACAACAGAAACCACTCCAACATCTACACCAAGTCCGACAACCTCACCTAGCCCAGTACCCACTACTTCAAGCCCTTCACTAACTACTACACCAAGTCCAAGCCCTATAACAACTCCTACGACTAGCCCATCACCTACAACTACCCCTTCACCAACTACTCCAACAGCCACATCAACTACAACGGTACAGCCAGCACCAACATTTCCAACAATAGTAATAGTGTTCATTGTAATAATAATAGTGCTACTCATAGGAGGAATAATCTTATACAAAACAAAATTCTCAAAAACATATTTTTCAACTCCAAGCTTTAAGCCCCTTCCACCATCTACTTCCGGTAAGGAAGTAGAATTTCTAGAACACGGAAAACTAGATGAAAGAGATAAGCTCATATTATCAAAACTATCCAAGAAATCTATGAGTATCTCCGAATTAGCAAGAGAGCTAGGATTAAGTAAATCAACCGTATGGAGAAGAGTAAGAAAATTAGAAAAACAAGGATACGTTAAGACCCGAGAAGAAGGGAAAAAGACTATAATAGAGTTAACAGAGAAAGCAAGAATGATATTGGATAGAGGTGTGTGATTAACCAGGGATTCTTATCATCCTACATTTCCAACTAGTTCTCGTGGATCAAGTACCTTGAGCCCCTTTATTCTGCGATAAGCCTTATCAACTGATATTATTGTTTTGTCATAAAGTAGAGCTGAAGCGGCATGAAGAGAATCAAAGTATGATAAACCATACCTATTTCTAAGTCTAGATGCCTCTATGAGGATGCTTGATGTTAATGGTACTTCGTCAAGATTCTTCATCAATCTAAACGCCTCTATATCCTTACGTATAACTTCTTCGTTATAACCTTTTGACCTAAGTATAAGCTCATACTCCATGTAGGCGGAAGTGGGTACAGCTACATTCACTAATTCGCCATTTACTATTCTAGTGAAGATCATTGAAGCTATCCTATGTAGTTTGTCTATTATGTTTACATAAGCTATAAGCATATCAAACTCTATTATGGGCATGGATCTCATCTGCTATTAATTTATCTGCTTCGCCTTCAATTTTATCGTAGACGATATTAGGGTCACTATACTTACCCTTCAAGTATTTACTAGGATCCTTAACAGCTCTAACAATAGCAATCTTCTTCTCAACATCTACGTCCCAAATAAGTATATCCCCTTCTTCAATTCCTAGTTCTTTTCTAACATTTGCAGGGATAGTTGTTAATCCCTTGCGTGAAACCTTACTTACAGCCATGTTATTACCAGATTGATAATTGTAAAGCTAAGAGATAATAAGTTTTGCTAAGATTTTCCAATATTTGCTAAGAGTCTTGTTATACATACAAGTACTCCCAAGACTCTTGGGTATTATGGTATCAATGTTTAACCATGAATCGTTCCGTTCCAAAATTTTTACGGAACGGTTCCTTAAGAAATACTACGATCTTTCGCCTGTATTTTAAATAAGAACGAACAATAAAAGGGTTCTCACGGAGCGCGTGAGCTAAGAGGTGTATGAATATGACCTGGTATATGAATATGAAAATGTACTCTCTAATGTTATTAGCCATAATATTGACTGGTATAGTTGCACCAGTAGGAACTATGGTATATGCTAATGCACAGCAGGGTCAAGGTGATGAAGTTACTACTCCAACTAGTAAAGGTGTTGAAGCCCTTATATTTGTGTTAAGGAGAGCAGTTGAACGTGCAAGGGAGTTGTTTATTAAATGGAATGTATCTAGCGAGGAAGAAGCTTGGAGTAGACTTGAGGAGATAAACACTAGTATAGCTAATGTAACAGAGCTACTCAATGCCAGTAAAATAGATGAAGCACGTAAATTAGCAATATCATTGTTAAAAGAGATAGCGGAACTCGTAAGAGATATGGCAAGGAAATATGGAGAACACTTAGTGAATGCTACTAATGCTACTATAGGATTAAGGCATAGGCTTGAGTTAAAAATTAAGATAAGAGTGCTTAACAACACAATAAACATACTATTAAACCTAACCACAAGAATAAAGGAGATTAATGCTACGTTAGCTGAAAAACTTAGAATACAGCTAGAGGAAGCTAAAGATAAGTTAAGTAAAGCATCAGAAGCATTAGAGACGGGTAATGTTAGTGAAGCGAAGGAGTTAATCAAAGACGTAGAAGGTATAGTCAAGAAAGTTAGGAAAATCATGGATAATATAATGATACATATCGTTAAGAGAAGAATACACTGGCATATAGATAAAGCTATAGAGAGGATAAGACATGCAATAGAAATACTTGGGGATAGAGCTAAGGAGCTAGAGAATATGAACTTAACTACAGCAGCTACACAATTAAGAGAAGTTATTGCTAAGCTTCAAGAAACTATAAGTAAGTTAAAGAACATAACAGCAGAAGAACTTAATATTACAATAGCACCTGCTATGCTCGCAAGGATATACATCTCCACTATGAAAGAAGTACATATACTAAGAGGTGAGGTCAAACATTACGGAGAACATGCGGAGAAAGTGAAGAATATAGAACCATATGTTAATGGCCTAATAGGCTTAGTAGGAGGACTATCAAGAGCATTGCAACAAATAAGTGAGCATATGAAGTTACTGCCAGGAGAAGCAAAACAATTAATTGAAGATGTAGTCTCATCCATAGATGAGTTAAAGGATACGATAAAAGAGCTAGTCAACGCCACCCAGATAGGAGACGAATCTAAGGTAAAAGAACTTAAGGAGAAAATCCATGAGCTCATAGAAGAGATAAGATCTATGATAGAAGAACTAAAGGACGAAATAAAGCACAAGCCATTACTTAAGCCGATACTCATAGCATTAGACAGAATTGAAGAGTCACTAGGAAAGATAAATGTCTACGTAGAGAAAGCGCTAGAGAAGGTGGTTAGAACTCCTGAAGAAAGGAAGAAGAATAGAGAAAGGGTAATGGAAGGCTTAGAAGATCTTGAGGAAAAGATTAAGA
>QMQO01000094.1 GCA_003650545.1 Candidatus Woesearchaeota archaeon
ATAAATTCCCTTTTTGGTAGACTCCATATTATCATCGTGTAAAGGTAAAAAACCGCCTAATTCCGGAAAAAACTTGAATTCGCATCCTGCCAAACTCGCTAATTGCCCATTGGGGTTTAATCCTACCGAAATACATACCGTATCTGCAGAAACAGTTTTTTCTGTTCCTTCTATGATATTCCATCTTTTATCCAGGGTAGTAATGACTGCCTTTTCTACACTTTTTCTTCCTCTTACCTCTTTAATAGTATGACTGGTATAGATAGGAATCCCTGCCCTCATAACCTTCCCGGCATGAACTAAATATCCGGTTATGGATGGTGCTGCTTCGACAATACCCACCACATCGGCTCCGGCTTGTAGTAATTGATAACTTATAATTAAACCAACATTACCAGAACCTACCATAAGAATTCTTTCTCCCGGCAACACTCGTTCAATATTAATTAAAGTTTGGGCAGCTCCAGCGCTCATAACCCCCGGTAAAGTCCAGCCCGGAAACGAAAGAGCTTTTTCGACCCCCCCCGTTGCCAAAACTATCCTTTTAGCTTTTAATAATTTCATTTCTTTTTCTTCAACTAATAATGAGATGATGCCCTTTTCCATAATTCCCAAAACTTTTGTCTGAAGAGAAATTTCCACACCCTGAGAATCTGCCTCCTTAAGTAAATGTAAACCAATATCAAAACCTCTGGTACCCGCCAAATGTTCTTTTGAACCAAAAAACTTATGAATCTGTTTAAAGAGCTGACCACCCGGTTTATCTTTATCATCTACCAACAAAACTTTAACCCCGTAACGACTGGCCTCTATAGCCGCCCCTAAACCGGCTGGACCTGCACCGACGACTAAGAGTTCAACTTCTCTCATTCTTTTCATCCTTATCTCCATATCCGTATTGTGTTTCAATTATCATCCCTTCTTCAACTCTGGTAACGCAAGTCCTGATATTTGGCACTCCGTTTACAATCATAGAACAATCGGTACATTGTCCTACTCCACAAAAAAATCCGCGAGGGAGATTAAAGCGATGAGTGTAACGAAAATCTCTATAGCCATTAGCTATTAAGGCAGCAGCAATAGTTTCTCCTTTATAGGCAAATATATTTTTTCCGTTAACAACAATTTTTATTTTTTTTCTTTTCTCTTCTTTTCCTAAAATTGGGTGTTCTTTAATTCTTTTCATGCTAGAACCTCTTATTCACTTCTCGCGTAGTATAAATTTATTTATAACTAAAAGATATTTGTTCTTTAGTCGTAAACAAATACCAAGTTTATTTTTTTGATTGTATTTTTTTGATTTACAATTTACTCTTATGCTTTATCGAAATTAATTTCTTTTAAAATTTCTTCGCCTTTTTTAATGCCTTCTCTTGTAAGACTTTCTTCATCAATAGTAAGAATTTTTCCCTTTTCCATAATTATTCTTCCATTAATTATAGTAGTCTCCACATTACTATCTTTTGCACAATAAACAATATTCTGTATTACATTATTAACCGGGGCCGAATGCACTTTATTTAGATCAAGGATAATTAGATCCGCTAATTTCCCCTCTTTAATCGTCCCGGCATCTATTCTTGCTGCCTTCGCCCCATTTTCTGTTGCCATCTTAAAAATCTCCTGGGCACTGATTGCTCCCGGATCTTTATGAAATACTTTTTGTAATAATGCTCCAACTCTCATCTCTTCAAACATATCCAATTGGTCATTGGAGGCCGGACCATCTGTACCTAAAGCTACCGTAACTCCTTTTTCTAACATTTTCACTATAGGTGCAACTCCATTACTTAATTTCATATTACTTTTTGGATTATAAACTGGTACTACACCCCTTTCGGCAGCTATATCGATTTCCTTATCGGTTAAATATATACAATGGGCAGCTGAAATTGGCCGCCTTAATAAATTCATTTTTTCTAAATATTCAAGTGGGGTGGTTTTAAATTCTTTTAAGGCATCATTATTCTCCCATTTAGTTTCGGAAATATGAATCTGAAAACCCAAATCATATTCTTCGGTTTTTTCTACTAACCACTCCATCAATTCCGGAGTACAACAAAACAATGTAGATGGTGCTATAAAAACTTGGATTAAACCGTTATCCGAAGAACCTTGATGCCATTCTTTAATATATTTTTCAATTCCCGTTTTTATTGAATCATCATCACTGCAAAATTCCTTGGGAATCCAGCGATTCGCCACAGTAATAGCAGCAATTCCGCGCATCCCGATATCCTGCCAGGCTTTGAAAATATTATCTAAACTAAGATCCATATCGATACAGCAAGTTATCCCATTGTGAATCATTTCTATGGAACTTAACATTGACCAATAATATCCGATCATTGTATTTCCTTTTTCCCGACGTTCCTTATAAACCATATCTACAAAAGGAAAGGTCACCTTCTCGCACCAGGGGACCAAAGTTAAATCATCTCGGCATCCTCTTAACATGGATTGGTATAAATGTGTATGGGCATCTATCAATCCCGGCATAACCACTTTTCCGTTGGCTTCAACAATTTTACAATGAGCGGGTAAATCTTCGGGTAAAATAGTACCGACCTTTTTAATTTTATTACCTTCAATTAATATATCTTTGTTGTTAAGTATATGATAAGCATCTTGGATTAAAGTGCTTATATTTTTAATTAAAATATCCATAGCTTTTCCTTTTTATGTAATTAGTAATTTTTTATTTATAAAGAATAAATGTATAGAAAATAATATCTTCCGGTTAATTTTTTACATAGTGCTTACCCAATGCACTTGGTCCTCTTACTTTGCCGACTACCCCGATTAGGGCAGCAATAGTTAAAATATAAGGCAGCATTTGCACTATTTGGATAGGTATTTTTACGCCCATTACTTGTAATTGTAACACCAGAGCAAACCCTGCACCAAAAATCAATGATGCCCATAATGTTCCCCACGGCGTATATTTACCAAAAATAATTACTGCTAAAGCTATCCAGCCCCTCCCATCAGTAATATTTTCTGAAAAACGGGTAACTTGGGTTAAAGTTAAAAATGCACCACCGATAGCCGCCAATATTCCACTGACAATCGCCGCTACATATCGTATTAGATACACATTTATTCCTGCAGTATCAGCAGTTTCGGGACTTTCTCCTACAGAACGAAGACTTAAGCCGTAAGTTGTTTTATAAAAAAACCAACTTACAAAAATTACCAATAATATGGCTAAATAGGTCAAAAAATTATGGTCAAAAAAAATCTCACCTAAAATTGGTAATTTACTGAAAAAAGGTATGTGTATTGAAGAAAAATTTGCTGTCTTTGTTGTATCAGTGAGTAATCCGGCACTACAAAGCATGCGGTAAAAAAAACCAGTTAAACCTAAAGCAAAAAAATTCATTCCTAATCCTATTACTAATTGGTTTCCCCCTAAAGATACTGTTACATAAGCAAGTAGTAGCCCTAATACAGCTCCACCAATTATTGCTAGCAAAAGACCTACCCAAGGGCTACCAGTTATCAAAACTCCATAAAAGCCTAAAAAAGCACCCGTTAACATCATTGCTTCTAAACCCATATTAAATACTCCGGTTTTAAATAATATAAGCCCGCCTAATGCTGCAAAAAGTAAGGGGATAGACAATCTAATTGACATTGAAACCCATGATGCTATAGTAATTAAATCCATCTACGCCCTCCCCCCTATTAAATTAGTTGAAAATTTATTACTTAAATATTC
>QMQO01000095.1 GCA_003650545.1 Candidatus Woesearchaeota archaeon
GTTCTACCATGAGATAGTCTTAGAGACAACAAGGGAAGGAGAAGAAATAGACCTAGCAACACTCTACAGGGCCATAAAGCTTTGGAAACAAAACCCTGTCATAGGCGGAAAATCAAGCATAGGCTTCGGTAAAATCAAGATAGAATACGAGTTCCCGAAGAAGGTGAGCGATAAACCATACCTAGAGTTCATAGAAAAGAATAGAGACAGGATAAAGGAGGTACTCGACAAGCTAAGGGATAGGCTATGAGCTATGTTCCATTGAAGATAACGTTTAGAATGGAGACACCAGTAGCCCTAGGGTTCCCGTGGATAAGCTTCGATGGTCTAGTACTCCACGTTCTCCTACGTGAAAGCCTAGGCGAGAAATACTATTATTTACCGACAAAGACGCCCATCGAATACATTATAAAGAAACTAGATGTACCAATGATACATGACCCTCCCCTCAAAAAGTGGAGGGACTTGTATGTGGCAAGCGTGAGTATCATAAATGGCCAACCATTTGTTTTCCACTACTTCAAGAGAGGAGACTTCAGGTTTCCTTCAGGTAAGATTAGGCGTGGATCTGGTTTCTTCAAGGACTTCTACTTGAAGATAACCTATGTCCCTGTAAGAGAAGTAGTCTTCTACGCTACAGGTGATCCAAGAGAGCTTGCAAGAATACTGGGCAAGGTGAAGGCCCTTGGAAAGGATAGGAACATTGGATTCGGCTTCATAAAAGAAGCGAGAATAGAGGAAGTAGACTACGAGGCAGGCCTAGTATGGAACAATAAGTGCATGAGGCCCATACCAGTAGAATACCTCAAAGAATACGAGGACGCAGCATACCTCGCTTATAGGCCACCGTACTGGGATAAACGCAACATAAAGCTATGCGGGGTGCCCTTCACCAAATGCGTGTTGAAGTAAAAGTAGACAGGGAATGGCTTGAAAAATGGAGGAACTACTTCACAGAATACTATGATATAGGAGGCGTTGAGGAAAAAGTAAGAGAAGCAATATCGTTTACAAAGCTCTATATAAGAGACTCTATAGTGGCCGTCAGCGGTGGCAAGGACTCGATGACAATGTTGCACATAGTGTACAATAACATTTCACATGATATAACGGTTTTCCATTGGGATCACGGGCCATGGCTTATGCCACGCCACATAGAAAACGAGATACTGGAAAACATAAGAAAGGTGGCTCCTAAAGCCAGGCTTGTTGTTAAAAGATATGCTTATGGTGCAAACCCTAGGTCGAGAATAGACTATGTCAAATGGTATAAGGCTTTCTTTAGGACGCTTGAAGAAATAGGGGCAAGGCATCACTTGCTTGGCATAAGGGCCGAGGAGTCGGGCAACAGGAGGGCCAGGGGGAGCATAGTTAGGAAAAGGAAATGGATAGAAGTATACCCTGTCTACTACTTCACATGGCGGGATATATGGGCCTATATCTTTAAACACAATGTACCAGTACCGAGAACCTACTTCAAGTACGCTAAAATGCTTGGATGGAGCAGGGCTAGGCTAACAACATTCCACGACCAGGAATTCATGAAGTACGGTTCACCAAACATAGACTCAATAATACTCTGGAGAAACAAGAGTATTATGGTAGATAGCAGCCGTAAAGTGCTATAACCTTCCAGATGATGATATCCTTTTCTGATACTCTGTTTGTTTCTTGTCCTCTAACAGGTTTTCTTAATGTGATGATGTAGATGACGTCGGTCTCATGAAACTCATAGAGTTTGTTGCTCGGTTCAATTCTTACTCCAATCCTTTCAAGGTACTTGTTTAGTAGGTCTATTGTTGCCTGGTGGCGTATATAGCACTTGACCTCGGCATCATATTGTATTTTATCCTCAGCGATTTCTGACAAAAACGTCTGCAAACTGATCGGCTTTGCGTAAATGGTCACGTCACGTTTAAAGATGTTAAGTGGCAAAGCATTAAGTAAGATGATCCTCATTGGCTTTCACCGTTATAACGTGTCATATAGTACGAGGTCTTCGCTAATAATTACACGTCTAACATAGTCTCTTTGAATTGATGGAAATGCTACAACATTAGAGTTCCCAACTCTTCTAATCTTCACATACTTTATATCAAACTTCTCGATGTTACTACAATCAATGATAGCGTACTCGTAGCCGTCGTAGATATAGACGAACGTTGGTATGCTAGTCTTGTAGTATTTTTCAACATAGCACTGTAATACCGCTTCATCAAGGTCTCTTTTGTCTTCGCTTACTTTTTCTCTACACTCACTGAACTCTTTAGCAACATAGTAGTCTCCAACATCAGGGCTACTAGCAAGCAATAGTTTTCCAACACGATAGTAATGGATAATGAATCTCGCTAACTCTTTAACACCATATTCTGGATTACCAAGCTCATATAATGGTGTAAAGTCAATAACATATGCATAAAGTTTCGCTCTTAACAGTATCACAGCAATTTCTTCGTCTTTGCTTATCGCTGATTTCACGACTTCAGTAAATTCAATTGGCTCTCCAGCGAAGAGGTCTATAACAAGTTGTTTAATATACTCGTTGTTTGGTTCAACATACTGTATTTTATAATATTTACTGTATTCATCAACATCAGCTTTAAACTTGTTTATTGCCTTGTTCAAGTCAGTATAAATCTCGTACTCTCTTCCTGTCTCATCCTCCCTTATGAGAACATACAAATCAAAAAGATATCTTGTTTCAAGATTTTTATATGTTTTGACTTGGATTTGCATGGGTTTTCCACCCGAGCGGATATTCTGTATATACTGTATATCCAGAGGGAGTTATAAACCTGTCGCCTCTTCACTATTAAAACTCATTTCACCGTGAAGACTGATTCATGTAAAGAGAACCTCCTTCTCTACTGGAACCCACTCTAGTGGAGCGGAAGTTCAAACTTAAGTTTGACAAAAAACACTCTTCACCACAACATAACCGTCTCCATCGGAAAGTCAAACACAAGTTTAACTTTCTCCATCAACCACCTTCTTTTCCTCTGGAGCAACTGGAGCACACCAGAGTGGGACACATCTTATAAAATAAAATAAGAAAGGTAATATAACAGGAAACAAGAGAAAAAGAGCCCGCCAACCCCCCAGTTAAAGACAACAAAAAATAAAAACGAATGGGAAAAAAGGATTAGGCTTGGTAGACTTTAAAGAAGCCTAGTTTCTGAAGCAACTCTTCAACATCGTAGATACTATATTCTTGAAATACTCCAGCAGTTATTACTTTTGTTTCTACACCACCGCTATCCTCGTGTGGTATTGAAAACTGTCTTACGAATATTGAGTGTAGATGATAGTCATAGTAGCCTTCGCTAGTTCTTGCCTCTACTATGACTACGAGGTCTTTTTTAGCAATCTCCGCCTTCTCAATCCACTCTTTTAATTCTTTTTCGAGATTTCTTAATTCCATTTCTTGGGACATGTTTCCCGACCCCAGTCTATACTATAGTCTGAACCCCCTTATATACTTTTCTATATCACCCCTCCAATACTTTTTCAAATAGCCGATTGTAAATATCGTATGTAGTCAGATACTTTGAAATAGTCGAATGACTCTGCTAGTTTGTAATCACCCTTCAAATACCATTCGACTACCAGAAAGATGTTGCAGATTTTTGGTTCTGCGTTGCAGA
>QMQO01000096.1 GCA_003650545.1 Candidatus Woesearchaeota archaeon
CTTAACACCCTTAGCTAGTATAGGTATAGAGCAGACACCAACATAGCAAAGAGTACCAACTAGGAAAGCCGTTAGAATCAGAGCAATAGCAGCCAACAAGAGAAAAACGATAACTATCGCAGCCCCATAACCCATAGTCTACACCCCTACTTGGTAGACGTAACGTTAGCCGTGAAAGCACCAAGCTCTGATGCTAACTTTCTATAGAGCCCTTCTATGATAGCTTGCACTAGTAAATCGAGCTTCTCATACTTCTGTAGATACTTGTTCATAGAGCCCACGTTCTGATTAAGCTCCTTGATTTGCATCCTCAACATCTCTAACTCACTCTTTAGCCTAGCAGTCTCATTAGTGAAATAGTTCACCATCAGCAGCATTGTAATGAACTGCATAATCACAACAGCTAGCAGCAGCACAGCAGATAGAGAAAGCTTGGGCTTCTCAACCTCTACGTACTCCTCAGGTGGAGACTGTGAATTAGACATTTTACACACCCTATACAGAATACTATACCCAAGTTAAAAATCATTGCTCTCTACAAACGTTACCCTCGCAGCTCCCTAGGCTAGCCCTAGTAAACTTGCGTTTCATTTCCTGCTTCTCAATAAACGGGGTCCTACTCTTACTTTTCTTAGAAGAGGTAGCCCTTTCAGCGCCACCCCCAGATTTCGAGGTGCTGCGCTTAACAACATTGAGAAATGCTGATACCCTACCCTTAGCTCTCTTCTCAGTAAACAGCAAATCCATTAGCTTTGTATATGGTATAACATCATCACCTAGAACAATAGCAGGGGTATCATAACCCAAGGTCCTTTGAAGGATATTAGAATAGGTGAAATCAGCGCCCATGATATAAGCCTCTTCATCAACAGCAATATCATCAACTAGCTTAAGAAGCTCCTTGAAATCCCTACGCTCAATGAGCTTATCGCAGTTAGAGCAGTTCCTAGATATTACTAGAAAGGCTCTGGGCTTACCCCCATACTCCTCCTCAGCCTCAGGTTCCTCTTCCTTAGAAGCCCCCTTCTTGCTGCTGCTACTCTTGCTAGGCGTCTCAGAGATAGCAGAGACAATATCCTTAAAGCTAGGAAGCTTAGACATAGCTACCCCCTATCATAATTTGCAAACAGCATTAAAAGCATCTATAAGAAGCTGAAATAAGCCCAAGGGAGTTTATATGAACGAGGGTAATATAATAAAATTCTGTGCTCCTAGGAACATAGAATATTAGTAAAAATCATTGAGTTGTGAACTCAATAACAGCAGTACCGCTAACAGCGTAGAGTTGGTTATATGGTCTTACCTTGAATCTCAGCCTAGCTGAATCAGCGCCTAGAGCCGCAGCAATCCTAACACTATGAACACCTGTTACTGATGTCCTCAACATCTCATACTCACCTGTGTAACACTCTCCTTCATCAGTACTGAGGACCTGTGAACCGTCTACGTAAACCGTAGCATTGCAAAGCTCAGTTATCAAGAACACTAGGTATGTACCGCTCTGATTATACGTAAACTCAACAACATTGATAGTAAGGTTACCCTCAGAGCCCACAACATCAGCAACAACCTCTATGAAATCATGGTAATACAGAACATCGTAGTTTATAGTAACCCTATAACCATTCTCGATTTCCTCAATCGCAACAGAGCCATAATCAGGGCTGTGAATATCGTAGATGCTCAGCGTGATAGGAGCAACAGGTCTATAGACAACCTCTATCGTAGCACCCCAGTAATCAATAGCGTAGACCGCAGCAGCGAAGAGCAGCAGAACAACAAAGAACAGGGTATACCTCATAGTATCACCCAGCAGGCTCATACCTAATCTCTATATTCAGAGTGTAGGTTTTACCAATTTCACCCTCGATGTTGAACTCGATGTTGAACCTAGCCCAAGGTGGATAGTTAGGTGGCACCCCTCTCGATAACCCATAGACGTTTTCAACATAGAAGACACCTGTAGACCCAACAGGTATTGTAGCAACCTCCCTATCGTAGAAATCAGAGCAGCCCAGACTATCACCAGCTATATGATAGCCCTCAGCATCATCAACAGCTATGTAACAACCGTAATCGAGTAGGACCTTGATATTACCCGTAGCATTACCATCAACCCTAACAGTAACCCTCCAATACATCGTATCGTTTTCCCAAGGAGGTACATAGTCATAGCGATAGTAGAGTTCTAAGAGCTTCAAACCCTTAACATCGCTCCTGTTGATAGACATCTTAACCATTTTGTTAGGTACAATATGCGTAATCTCAACACCTGTAGCAGGGTAATCAGGACCCGCCTCAACCCAGAACCCCTTGTATATCTTAGAAGTGATGTGAATCTCTACATTCTTGTATAGCAGCGGTAGAGCATAGGCGTAGACGCTGAACAGCAGAGCAGCAATAATGAAAGCTATACCTAATGTTCTGCGCAGGCTCATAGTATCACCCAATTATACCCAGTATAGCAGCTATTGCTAGCAAAACCGTAAATACTCCCATACCCATCAGCAGAACCCTAATAACCTGCACCGCATAGGACAATGCGAATAGCAGCAAAGAGACAAACGCAGCCTTAATGATTACATCTAGAGTGGTACCGCTAACGACAAAGCTAACATAACCCTTAAACCAATCAAAGACCTTGTTAAAACTACCAACAATCCTAGAATCGCTAACAAGCTCTTCAATACCGCTATATGAAGAGCTGCTAGAGGTCTCAGTAGCTTCATCACTAGAGGACCCATTAGAGGTCTCACCTGCTTCATCAGCAGCGCTGCTAGCAGTACCTATATTATATATATTATAGGTATAGCCTCCTCTCCCACCAATAATCAGAGCTGCGAAGAGCAGCACAACAGCGATGATACCAACAGCAACAAAGGCGTTCTTAGCACCCATTCTCCCACCTATTCACTAAAT
The DNA here is from genome assembly GCA_003650545.1 of Candidatus Woesearchaeota archaeon. Classification (GTDB taxonomy): domain Archaea; phylum Nanobdellota; class Nanobdellia; order Woesearchaeales; family B72-G16; genus B72-G16. The sequence goes on from QMQO01000096.1 coordinate 2,920, forward strand.
ATTTAGCAAAGCGATTTAATACAATTATTGGTGTTTATATGAGCCTTTCAAAGATATTGCTCCTATCACTAACAGCCCTAGTAGCACTAAGCATATTCAGCTACGTAGGCTTAGGAAGACCTGTTATGGTAACGGTCCTTGGAAACTCGATGTACCCCACGCTGCTACCCCTAGATGTCGTTTTCGTAAACCCTGTTCCCACGATAATCAACGAGGGAGACATCATAGTATTCCGCAAATACGATATGGTGATTATCCATAGAGTGGTGAGGATAACAGAAGAAGGCTACATAACAAAAGGAGATGCTAACCCTGTTGAAGACCCTTGGATTGTAAAGAAAGAAGAGGTCCTAGCCAAGGTCCTACAGATAAAGGGAGTTCCTCTAAAAACAAACGTTATACCAACAGCAGCCCTCTTTATCGGTCTAGACTTGCTGCGTAGGCGTAAAGCTCAGAGAACCTAGCTTCATCTCTACAGATAGCCCTAAGCTCTTCAAGAACAAGCCCAACATCAATTTCCTTAGGAAGACGCCTAGCCTTAGCCCTAAGCTTCTCCTTAACCCTTAGACACCCTACATCAACAGCCCTGTGAAACAGGTATACCTGCATCATCAAGAAGCTACCAAGCTCAACCGAAATCTTGTTCTTGGGATACATCTAACCCCTTAGAACAGGGAGTATATAAAAGGGGATGGGA
>QMQO01000097.1 GCA_003650545.1 Candidatus Woesearchaeota archaeon
TCAAGAGTTGTTATTGAGAACCTAGATTATCGTGAATGTATTAGGAAGTATGATAGCCCCGAAACATGGTTCTACCTGGACCCGCCATACCTTGGATATAAGGGTGGCTACGTCCACGGGGACTGGAGCGAGAAGGACTACGAGGAACTCTACAGGATCCTGAGAAGTATTAAGGGTAAGTGGATAATGAACCATGCAGACCACCCATACATACGTGAACTATTCAAGGAATTCTATATAATCGAAGTAGAATGTATTAGGAGCACAAAACGAGTTAAAAAGGGAGGTAAAAGGGAGAAGTATACCGAGTTACTCATAGCGAACTACTCACTACAATACTAATATCAGGAAGGTGTTAGGGAGAACCTTACTGGGAGATTTCTCTCTAACACTTTAACGCAAATTTCCGCATCTGACAGAAAGGGATAAACTTATATATTTACTCAAGCTAATAGTATATTCGGGAGCAACTGTGGTAAAACATAGTTTATGTTTATATTTCATGGATAAGTTCATACCGCTAGATATTCCTTTGGATAAGGTATTGGAGTTTGCTGAGAATAGACCCCTAGAGCTTTTCAAGCTAGTTAGAAATATCATTGAGAATGAAGTAGGGCAAGTATATGATGTAGAGGTTTATGAGAAGTACTTTGATCCAAAGGATATGGATATAGTTATAGAATATTTCGTTAAATGTAGTCTTGGTGAATTATCACTAAAAATAATATACTCTAGAGATCCTATGAAAACCTTAAACAAGTATTATGACTATGAGAAAAGTATAAAGAGCCGATCTCATGGGAATTATTGAGGCTATTACCTTGAATTAACGACTAAATTCTATTGAGGCTTTATGGCAAGCTCTAATACCGTTTGCCTTCTTTTATGAGCCTATTTAATTCTTCCAACTTCTCTGCCAGGTCTTCAACTCTTCTTTCAATGGTCTTCACAACCTCATATAAGTTTGACTCTCTGGACTCTTTAGCCTTCGCTGCACATACACCCCAGTCAAAGTACTCTACGAGAGATTTAGCAAGTCTAGCAGCATATTCTATATGTGTCAAGGCTTTATCAGATTTAAGTATTAATAAAAACTTACTTGAAAACCCTTTTATCATCAAATTAATATCCAGAGTAAATGCAACCATAACCATTTCAGCTAGCTGCTTTATGTACATCTCCTGATGTACTGTAGTATCTATGGGCATACCCATAATTTCAGGTGCTGGACCTGCTCTCATCGAAAGTCCACTTTTCCAACCAGATAAGTGTACATTAAGTCTGAGACTGCAATATCTACTCTTAATTTCAAGACTTACATGGTCTAATGAACGATCGATTACCGATAGCTGAAATGCTTCTGGTAGCGTTATGATTATTTGGGGTAGGCTATGTTCCGTTATCTCCTTAGGTGTTATGCTAAGTACATTCATTAATATGCTATTGTCCTTAAACATATTAGCTACAGCCTGCTCCCTGTATTCTTTGACTTTCATACCATAAAAGGGTCCATATACTAGGTTAGATGAAGTATAGCTGAGGCCTTTAATTAAAATGTATTCCATAAAGTCCATTAATATGTGTCTCTTACTGGTTCTTATATCAGGTAGCTCTTGTAGTTTTTTCTTATCTATAAGTCCTCTTTTATTGAGTGCTTCAAATACATCATATGCAATGATCTGTGGCCAATAGTATATTGAAGGAGGCCATACGACTTCACCCTTGACGGCATTTATTAGGAGAATGGTATGAGCTCTAAAATTCCATGATAACCTAGGTTTCACATAGCTCCATAACTTAATAACCATGATAAAAGCAAGAAATAATAGCGTTACAATTGACAGTATTACCACGTAACCTTGTACAAAAGGAGTAATGAAATAAGCAATTACATTCCCTGTAACACCGAAAAGTAATGCTAAAATATATCCCGTGAGCACTATGATCTTAAATTCCCTTATAGTTCTCCTTAAGTCCTCAAGTACATTGTCAATGTCTGAGGACATGTACTTCGCCCCTAGGATTATTATTGATAAGTTTCATTATTACTGTGTCCTCCTGCAAGTTGGTATAAACTAAATAGTTTCACCGTTCTAAACGTAGTCATTGTAGTATAAACTCTGTTCTCGTGACTGGCTGCAAATTCCGACATTCCCTCGATTATACTCATATAATTGTGCTTATGTTGCATTATTTGATAAACCTGCTTAGGGTAAGAGCTATATTGTACAGATTGTGGGAACGAGAGTCATGATTTGGAAGGTTAATATTAGAGGTGTTGATAAAATGACTCATTTGATAAATGAGTCTAATTATTATGCTTACTAAAGCATTATCTCTAAGGGATCCTTTAAATGTCCTGTAATCGGCTGTAATGGGATTCTAGAGGCTATATGCAAAGAATTGAATGGACGAGCTATATGCTACTTTCACATAATATTGAATGAGCTTTTTCGATAAGTATCCTTGTAATCTTGGCGGTTTTCTCTAACGCATTATATGCTTCTCTATCACTAGCCCAGCCTTTCCTTGCTACTAAGAGTTCAAGTTCTTTACTACGGTCTAACGTTTTAGATAGCTCTTTTCTTAGTCTTTGAGCATAATGGGCCACAATATTTCTTAGATTCCTAACATCATTTATCTTAGCCTCAAGCTTCCCATTTATTAACTTGATCTTTTTAGCCTCTTCAATAACACGACCAAATTTCAAGTTATACACGGTATTGTCTAGTTCAACGCTCCAAATACGTCCTTGCCTGTCACACATAACTTTACCTTTTATAGCTGAGGTAAGGTCGTAAAGTAGAGACTCTAAAACCACTCCGCACATGAGTATTGCTGCCATAAATGCACCATTCTGATAGCATGATAATGCCTCTCTGAATAAGTCTATATCTGAGCCAATAATTAAGTACATATCTGTAAACCTTCTACATGATACAAGTATGTGCCATGCATTCTTTAAACGTTCTTCTCTAGCAGCTCTTAACTCATCGCACTTACTAGGGCCTATCCAAATAACTTCACTTTCTGTTCCAGATCTTACCTTAGACAAGAGGGCTCACCTTAAGGATTGCTCTGGAAAAATATAGTATAGAGTGATATATGGTTCTATTAGTCGGTAATTCTTCTTTAAGACCTTTACTCACAGGCTACGCTCCTTACAACTAGCAATGAGTTCTTTTGAGCTAAACTTGTAACATTAGGACGTTTTTAAGTATTCTAAATTGACTGTGAGGTTAAAAGATAAGCAGCTATCTTTTAATGTCAAGACTATAATACTAATTTCTGAACTTATATACATCAGGTCTTTAGCAACATTATACTTGAGGTCGACTTCATGGTAAAATGCGTAATATCTGAGAAGTCTCTTGAAATGAATGTTTCTGAAAACATTGTAAATATTGTTAGGCGTAATCACCCTAAGGCATACATATATGGATATAGTGCGAGGATTGAAGCTATACATGGGCTTGACTGCTCAATAAACATACCTGGACACTTAAGAATCACTAGTTTTCAATTCAAAAAGCCTAACTCGAGATCCGATAATAATTACAAGTTTACTTTTAATATTAGACTTCAA
>QMQO01000098.1 GCA_003650545.1 Candidatus Woesearchaeota archaeon
TAAGGCTCTTAATTATCTCATTAATCTTTATTCTTCTCTCCTCTAACCCAGATTCAATCTTACTCTTTTCCAGTTCCTCCATATATGTTTCAATCTTGTTCTTAGGAATAAGGATTCTGCCGCACTCCCTGCATGTACACCTCAGTAAATCATATATAACACTAACAAACTTGATATGTATGACTGGTCTTGCTAAGGAGATATAACCAAAATGACCAATACACTCCTTAAGCTTTGAACCACATGTTTTGCACTTAAGGCCAGGATCTATCACTCCAAGCCTTGCATCCATTAATCCGCCATCAACTGGATAACCCTCTTTGTCATAAAGCTCTGGAGTTACTATTTTGGCAGAAGCCATTTTCTTGATTGTATTTGGGCTTAAAATACTAAAGGCAATACTTTCAACCTTTTTAAAAACCGGAATTTCATTGTCTTCCATTTTCAATATTTGTTTTTTAAGACCAGCCTTGGATGCACTGTTAATGACTTTAATTCATCAAGCAGTAGCTTGAAGGCATAGCTTACCTCAATAAAATTTATTTCAACATTATCGCCGCATATTGGGCAGTATGATTTATTCTTGAATTTATCATGTATTGCTATCATCCCACACTCTTCACAGACAGGAACTACTGTTCTGTCTGCATCAAACCTTTCCTTTAACAATAAGGATGCTCCATGTGCAACAAATGTATCTTTTTCCATCTCTCCTAAACGCAGGCCACCCTCTTTTGCCCTGCCCTCTGTTGGCTGTCTTGTCAAAAGCTGTATTGGGCCTCTTGCTCTGGCATGTATCTTATTAGCAACCATATGCTTTAATTTCATATAATAAATATTTCCAATATAGATCTTTGCCTCAAACTCTTCTCCTGTAATTCCATTATACATTGTTTCAGTACCATTCTCTCTGAAGCCAAGCGATAAGAGTTCTTTTCTTAATTTTTCTTCTGGCTCAACATCAAACAGTGTTCCATCTATATACCTTGATGATAAAGCACCTACCTTGCCTGCAATTAATTCTATAAGATGTGAGATAGTCATTCTTGATGGAACCCCGTGAGGTGAAAATATAAGGTCTGGCGTAATTCCAGATGCTGTGAAAGGCATGTCTGCCTGGTCGATTATTAATCCAACAACGCCTTTCTGGCCATGCCTTGATGTGAACTTATCACCAATCTCTGGGATTCTCTGATCCCTTATCTTTACCTGAACAAGCCTATTACCTTCACTGCTTTCGGTTATTAATACAAAGTCAATAATTCCCTCTTCTCCATGTTTTAGTGCTACCGAACTTTCACGTCTGTTGCTTGGTGCAAAGTTATACTGATCCATAGAACTTAAAAACCTTGGTGGGCTTGTCTTGCCGATAATAACATCCCCTTCTGAAACCTTTGCTTCTTGGAAGATAATTCCATCTTTTTCCAATAATCTATAATCCCTCTCACTTTTATATCCTTTTACATCCTTATCAGGTATTGATATTTCATCAGTAAGTCCGCCAGAATATCTTAGTTCCTCAGCTATCGATGGCCTATAATATGTTGATCTTCCAAAACCAAGGTCAATTGAAGCCTTATTTAAAACCACTGCATCATCAACATTATATCCTTTATAACTCATAATAGCTACTACAATATTTTGTCCTGAAGGGTGCTTGTTATAGTTAGAAACATCATGCATGACTGACTGTACAAGGGGTATCTGTGGATAATGCAGCATATTAACATCCATATCAATTCTTATTGGGAAGTTTATTGCATACATCCCAAGTGCCTGTTTCTGATTTTTAGAGCCAATGCTTATTCTTGCACCAGGGCTGAAATTTGCATAAGGTACTAATGATGTGCATAAACCAACCATTGCCAGTGGAGCAAGCTCTAGATGGGTATGTTCTTTTGTTAACTCTTCTCTGGAAAAAGCAACAAAGGCACTTTCTTCTTCAGCTGCATCAAGATATTCAATAACTCCTTGTTTTACAAGATCAGAAAATAAAATCTCATTTTTTTGTAATTTTTTAATATGCTCTTCTGTTAAAAGTGATTGCCCATCTTTGACAACAATTAATGGCCTTCTCAGTCTACCTTTATCATCATTTATGTGTATATTGCCAACTATTTTATCATAATATATATTTATATTATTTGAAATAACCCCTTTTCTTCTTCCTTCCCTAACTTTATCACTAAATTCACCAGGGTTTTCTACTGTTCCAATAAATTTTCCATTTAGATATACTTCGCTCATTTTTACTTTAGTAGCTTTAGGCCAAGACCTTTTAGTGGTTTTATTGTTTCTTCTTCTTTAACATTCTGTGATATATTTGCAATTAATGCCAAGTTTTTCTTTAGGCCGATGTTTGTTCCTTCTGGAGTTTCAACAGGGCATAACCTTCCAAGGTGAGTGCTGTGAAGCTCTCTTGCCTCAAAATTTTCCTGGGTTGCTGACAATGGGCTCACAACCCTTTGTAAGTGAGACATCATATCAAGAAAATTTAGGCGTTGTATCCTCTGGCTTACACCTTTTCTGCCTCCAACCCAGTTTCCTGTTGCCATTGAGGAATAAATTCTTGATGTCAGCAACTTCTCTCTTATAATCACTTTTATAGATGGGAATTTACCTCTTTTTACGATTCTTTGGAAATTATATAAGATATCATTTATTAGGATATTTAGATTAACTCTTATCAGGTCTGCCAATAAGTCACCACTCATCTTGACCTTTTTGTTCATGTAATGGTCCTTGTCATCAACTTTTATTTCCCCTCTAGAAACACGTATGAACTTTTTTATTATCTTACATAGATTATGGGCTTTTTGTAGTCTGTCTTTTTTATCAACACCTATATGGGGCATAAGATATTTATCCATAATTTCCTTTGTTCTCTCGATCCTTATATCCTTTGATTGGGTTATGCCTGATTTTTTTGCTATGTAATCAATTGCATCTTCCTGTGTTTTTATATCAACACATTCATATAGATTTACAAGCATTTCATCATAATTATCTTCTGAGACAGCCCCCATTATTTCTTCATCCTTCATAAGACCAAGTGCCTTAATTACAGTAACAATAGGTATTCTCTTGATTCTTGTAAAACTTAAATAGATTATTCCATCTTTCATCCTCTCAATTGTGTGAGGTATCTTGAAAGAGCCTCTTTCTGAAAATAGTTTTCCAACATATTCACTAGGTCCTGTTTTTGTTTTTTCAACCAAGAGCCTGTTTGAAGCAAGATCCTCTATGTTAACAAGCACTTTCTCGCTTCCATTTATTATGAAATAACCGCCTGGATCATCAGGGTCTTCTCCTTTATTTATTAACCCCTCTCTATCTAGCTTGTTAAGATGACAGTATTTTGACTTGAGCATTATTGGAAGATTGCCAATCTGTGCCTTTATTGATTCTCTTTTTTGCCCGTTAATATGTGCGGATACCTCAACAAACATTGGAGCAGCATAGGTTATCTTCCTTAGTCTTGCTTCTGATGGGAATATATCCCTTTTTGAGCCATCTGCTTCAGTTATCTCTGGCTTGGTAATCCATATTTTGTCAAACCTTATTTTATATGTATCAACATTAGGA
>QMQO01000099.1 GCA_003650545.1 Candidatus Woesearchaeota archaeon
CCGCAACATGGAACTATTGGAACGCAACCAGAAGCCATTGCCTCAACAACGCTAATGCCAAAAGCCTCAGAAGGTTGGGTATGAAAGTATAAGCTAGCTGAGGATAATACATTAAGGTAATCCTCAAATGACTGGTTCACCATCAATTTAACTCTATCATTAACTCTGAAATGTTTAATGAGAGCTGTAATTCTCCTCATAGCAGTTTTTGATGCTTTATCAGCTATGGTAAGTAAAATAAACTTTGCATCTTTAACCAAGCTAGCTACCTTAGGTATAATATCTAACCTCTTTCCTAACCTAAGACGAGCAACGGCAACTATTAAATCTTCATGTTTTTTTCTATAATGAGAATTTTTCATAAATATGTTCACATCTACAGGTGGATGAACAACAATAGAATTACGCCTTAATTTCTTTAGTAAAACTTCTTGGATAAACTTGGAATTGGCCACAAGTAAGCTTTTATAAGCAAATCTCCAGAATGGGGCTCCATTGTATATACGGGTGAAAACTTGCCAAGATGGTTGAGGAAAAGTAAAGCTAACTTTATAAGATAATCTGATAGGTATAGCATTAACGTAAGCTAAATCAGCTATGCAATCTACTAAATCTCCATAAGTGTTGATTAGAAGGCTCTTTCTTTTGTGCCTCAGGAGTAAAAGCGTTAATGGAAAGAAAGAAGCTGTTATTGCTGCTTGTGACGACATGCCGAGATTAGAAATGGCGCTCATAAAATAGGTCTCTTCATTTGGTCTACTAACCTCGCCGAACCTGCCTTCAAGCATCTTCCAATCGGTCTTATCTAAAGTGACTAATTTAACTCTATAGCCTGCGTTGATCAAAACCTCAATAAAAGATAAGCAAACTCTTTCAGCCCCACCGCCTCTATTAAGTGAAGGATGAGCAATAACTACATCCACCATGTCCTTCAACTCTCACCTAAAATACTCAACTGAAAGATACAAAAACATCAGCCACATAGCAAATATCTTCTAAAAGAGACTTAAGATTTTCTGAATTACTGAATTAATTGCGTCATCTACAACCCGATTTCTCCCATTAATTAGAGCTATATAGCCGATACCATTCTATTCATTCAATGAAAGAATTTTCATTTAAAGCAAAGATTATAAGCATGGAATTAACATCCAGAGCTTTGACCGAATAAAAATGAATATTATGAAGAGCTTCTACTCTTATAAGCTAGCTTGAGGATGATGAATTTAACCGATTATATCGCTTTAATAGAAATATATCAAAAATTCAAAAATAATTAAAAATGTGGCGACATAACATGCATTTGAAAGCAATAAAACTATTCAAATACGCAAAAACATTTTTCCCAAGAGATAAGGTTGCCTTATTTTTTGCAACGTATCCCATAGCGCTTTTGGTTATCTATGGTTCTCCATTAGGCTTGGGCGATGAATGGTATAATATATATGAATATCTGGATAAACATGGAGCAATCCCCTATCTGGACGAGAGAGAGGGTTACCCTCCTATAGGTTTCTTAGTATATATGCCTCTATACCACTTATGTAAAGGAAATCCCCCCGCGTTCTACTATTGCTTCAGATTTGTAAATGGGTTAGCGATAGTGATGGTTGTTACCATCCTTTATGCAATATTCAAGTCAACAGCTGATAGGAGTAAAGCCCTAAAGTATACGGTAGCTTATAGCATACTTCCTTCAGTAATATTAGCTAATACGTATTCAAATGATGTGATCGCTCTTTTACCAGCAACTCTAGCTATTTATGCCATGATTAAAAAGAAACCTAAACTTTGCGGCATACTATTAGGTTTAGCGACGCTCAGCAAGGGTTTTCCCGCTCTACTAATAGTGCCGGCTCTAATAAAATTTCAAAGCCTTAAAGAAAAATTTGAGGTTATTGGTTTATTTTCACTCACATTTCTTTATGTAAGTCTACCCTTTCTAGCATTAAATCCCCTAGCATACATATCGACATTTATACATCATGGCTCTAGAGGTCCTTGGGAAACGATCTGGGCGCTTATTGATGGCTATAATAGTCACGGAGGCTTCCTTCATCCATATTTCGACAAATATTTCTATCATGGAAACCTAGTAAATGTTTATACCTTCAACCATTATGATCACGCTTTTTATCTATGGAAATACGATCAGTTACCGGGCATACTCACTTTAAGCCAAATACTCTTTATAGCAATCTTTTCACTAGCTTATGCCAACCATCCTAATGAAGCAACAGAGTTATGCGGTTTTCTTTACCTAACGTACATGCTGTTCTTTAAGGGCTACAGTACACAGTTCGCTGTTTCAACATCTCTCTATTTAATCTTAGCGACTCAACAGCTGAAATTATTGGCTATTTTGGAATTAAGCCATATGATGCAGATACTTTCTTGGAATTATGCTACACAGATAAATATAAGGAATATACATGCCCATTTACTTGCATCTTCAATCCTGATTAGAACATTTATCTTCGCATATGTGCTAATACTGCCCATTAAGAATCACTTTTCAGACTTAAAACATGCTACTGCAATAGTTGTAAGATTTTTGGAAGTAATCAAATGGGCGCTGAATAATAAACGTATAATAATTTCCGCTATACTTGTAGTCTTAACGGGCTTCCTCTCTTTAGCACAAATATGCAATTATTTGCATCAGAAAGATAATTTTAGGATTCTTATAGGAGATATCAATCTCTCGCAGAATAAATGGGCAAACATAACGTTAAGTAATCTTGAAAGAGGAGACAAAATCCTAATTAAGTTATCCACGCACACATGGGTAGAAACATACGTTACGCCTAAAGTGGTGATTGAGCGAGGTGTAAGAAACCCATGCAACTTTAAAGGTTCATTTAACGAGACCATGCTTTTCTTCAGAGCTGAAGCAAAACGTTACATATTATCACTTAGAATAGCGCACCCTAAGATTCCTTTCAGGGTTACAGATGGATTTAAAGGGGACCTAGAAGTAAACATAGAGAGTAATAACTCAGCACTAATAATAAAACTTGTAGATAAAGGAGTCGATGGAAAGGACAGTAGATTTAGGATAGCGTATCCATATGAAACTTACGTAGATGATGATTTCAAAATAAATATGGAATGTGAAGTGATCGCAGCAAGTAAACCTGTAATGCTATTAGACGTGTTTGATGAAACTGATGAGTGGCTCTATGCATTTAAAATAACAAAAGAAAACTTTACATTAACGTCAGAAACCCCGAGCATAGATGGATATGCAAACCTTAGAGGAGACCTCATATCGCTAGTGGCATTATCCGTTACGATCAAAGAGGGAACATCAGCAACAATTATACTTAAAAATTTAAGTATAAACAATCAAACAATAAAATTCTTTGCAGAAAGTAGCGAATTACTATCCTACAAGATTTATATAGAGAAAAGTTTCAGAGCGCCCGAAATTTATTATATAACTTTATTTTTATTCAATCTTTTAATTACATACGCTATCTTACTATTAATTCAAAATGCCAAGAACATTATTACATGCTCTTCCC
>QMQO01000100.1 GCA_003650545.1 Candidatus Woesearchaeota archaeon
TTGCTCTCCTAGGCGCCTTCTTTAAGGCTGTAAATGATTGGGAATACGGTTTGGGAAGAGCTTTTGCAATACTGTTGGGATTGCCAATATTATTTGTCATAATCTGTGCGATAGTGCCTCATATGAGTGCTGAAGCTACAGGCTTGCTACTTACCTTGAGATTGTTACTTTTAGGTGCAATATTAGGTATTATAATCTGGATACTTCAACGTTTCTCCCCTGATTAGAACCCCTAGTCTTAGGCTGAGACGCCAGAAGAAGTGGTAGACATTTTCTTCGAATCAGCTAATGGGATCTTCGGATTAAAGCTAGGCCAGCTCTCTGAAATCCCTTCTCATACACCCACATATTATCCAGTCAGTCTCTTAACTCTTTCTAGATTCTTTCTCAGCAGATTTATTATTTGAGGCATATTCTCTACTACATCCCTAGGGATCTCTCTGCCCTCCGGACATCTTGTTACTTCGAAGAACTGGCATAGATATGTATGTAACCCAAAGTATGGTGTAATAGTTAGGTATAAGTTTCTTTGGTTTTCTTCACTACCTCTTGAAGTTGTTTGGTTTCTCTATCTATGGCTTCTATAGCTGTATCCACTATCTCGAGCAACGCTGGTATGTATTTTGCCATTGCTGTATTGCTGAGCTCTTTGGGTCCTAGATCTGGTTTTTCTGGATATCTCGTTAACGTTGATATTCTACAGGTTTCAAATAATAGCTGAATCGGTAAAAGCGCTGCAAACCCGTAGAACGCTTCGATATGTGATACAAGCATTGGGATTGTGTCGATGAAGAGCTTGATAACCTTATCTATCTGCTCGGCATCTAATGGAGTTATCATTCTAGCGTATTCCTTTAGCATCTCGATGCTCTGAACAAAGTAGGGATCTCTAAGAATTTCCTCGAGATCAGGCTTGTTGTTGTGGATATGCTTCAGCTCTTCTAGAAATTCCTTAGCAGTTGAGATGAGTCTTTGAAGCATGTCCTCGTCGTTCAAGATCTCTCTAACATCTGTGAAGTGCAACTCTTCAATGTCCTTAACGGTTTGCTCGAACCTATTTGCAAGATCAATAAGCTTATTTACAAGACCTTCCTTAGCACCTTTGCTCGTCAGAAGTTTAGCAACATGTCTCAATCTCCGTGTTTGTTCTGACATCTCCTTTCGTACTTCATGATAGATCGGTTCGTGTCTAAGTCTCTTCAGTTCTTTGCAGTAGGTCTCATCTTTACCGACTGCTAGGAAGCTCTTCAAAGCCTTCTCTACAGCTTGAGATAACCAAAATAAGCTGTGAGCATGCAGTCCATGATTATATAGAAGCTTAGCAGCACACAAATCATTCTTTGCCAACACTAGGAAATAGATAGAGCACCAAGGCAAGCGCATACAAGTCCACGCCTTTTCGACGTTGTTCTAAGTATGCATAAGTATGTACTTAATGGACATGAGCTCCACCATGAAATTATTTAGAAGGAGCCGGGATAAAACACTTGCCTTTCCCAGAATAATGTCTGATTTTACCTATCCTAAATAAGTGTTTTATACCTGCATTATAGGTATATATTCATGGGGGTATCATGGATGTTGAGGAAGTAACATGGAAGGTCTTAAGACGCGAAGTTAAGATTGATAGGCTAGACAGCTATATGCTATACTATGTATACTCAGCACTGATAGATCTGAAAAGACGTTTAATTTCAGCACAAGTAAAATATCCTGAAGAACTACAGCCACTTAAACCAATAATTGAATTGGTTGATGAGTTAATTGAGAATATTTATCCGCGAGTCAAAAAAAACATGGACATATGTTATGCGGTTCTTGAATCATCAGAACAAATTGCAAAGGCGACATCAAAGAGGATTTTCGGAAAAAAATTGTTAGAAAGATCGCCGGGAGACCAACAATCCTTCCTGTTATTTTTAAACCCCTAGAAACACATATCTAGTGGGGAAAAGAAAACTACAACAAACTAGAACAGTTCGAGTATCTCCCGCATGTAGCCCCGCTCTCCTCCACCCTCCTTTCCACCACTACATGTACCCTGTAAGGACAAGGTCAGCTCCTTTAGGTCTCTGACTTACCAAGATATTGGCGACTATCCCGTTTGTGGCTATAGCGACAGCAACGACTATACCTATAACTACCAGTAATGCTAGGAGATTAGATATCCTCCAACCATCCATGCCCCTCTAAACAAGGGAAACTAAATACATATAAATATAAACCAAGCAGGTAGGCAGATATTTATAAATAAATAAGATATAGTTAAGCAGGGTAAAGAGAAAATGATAATACTAAAAATCCCAAGGAAAGTTGATGATAGAGACTTAAGGGAGTTTATACTAAACCAGATCAAGAAGTTCAGGCGTAATAAAAAACACAGATACATACAGCTCCAAGGAGAAGTTGCTTATTCAAATAACTATGTATATTTCATATTTCCGAATCGCGGCTTGGAGCTCGCCTTCGCATTATCGCTCTATCTTAAATGCAAGAAACATAGCATCCCATGCGAGCTAGAGTTTTCTAAATCTGTAGGCTTAGAAAAACTACCTAAAGATGTCTTAGAAGCAGCAAAGATATGGGCAGAAAGAAAACTACATAGGAAGTACTACAAGCTTAAGAATCTAAAGCTATAGCAAAATCTACAGGTGATGTACGTTAAGCGATCTAATAGTAGCTATCGACTTAAGCGAAGACGGGCCAAGAATAATAGCTTTAGTTGGTGCTAGAGAACATGTCTTAAAGAGCCATGAGTTCTCCACCACTGCTGCTATACTTAAGCATTATAGGAGTGTTCAGTCCAAGAGAAAGCGTAGTTACATTAAAGCATTTCCTAGGAGATACTCAAAGTTGCTGAGGCATTTGGAGGTAGTTAGGGTATACATTTACAGCTCCAGGATCTTGAAAGAAATAAATAAACTTCTACATGAGCTAGAACCAGCACTAGTAATAGTAGATGACAAACTCTATAGATGGATCAGGTATTCGAAGAAACATATGCGTAGAGAAGGAGAGGCTAAGAGAAGGTATGAAGAGTACTTGAAGAAGCTTACAGACAACTTAGCGAATTACTTCAGAATACTCCTGAAAGAAAATCCAGGAAAATTTTATGAAGAACTAAAGAAGTTTGAGAAATAGTGGATCGCCGGGTCACGGGAACACTCTACGGATCATCTCCGCTCACCGTAGAGCCCACATCCCCGGCGGTAAAATCTGTACATAGCAGTAACAACTGTAACGACCGTTACAGTCGTTACCCCAGTAACATATAATGTTTAAATAAGGTATAAAGCTTTCTACACCTCAGCTTCATCAACTACTTCGAAGTCCCTCCACACCTCTAAGTCCATATTATTCGTATTTAATATTAGGTAGTGTCTCTCCTTCTGCGAAGAATCTATGTAGATATACTTTGTTCTCCACGGAAAATCATGTGTCCTATAGCCTCCACTATGCATGTGCCCGTTAATTACTAGTCTTGGTTTAATTATTCTTACGGTTTCTAAA
>QMQO01000101.1 GCA_003650545.1 Candidatus Woesearchaeota archaeon
TAGCTCTCTTTGATAAACCTCATCTTTGGACCAAGGTTCTGTATTACAAAACCCACTTTTACCTTTTCACTTTTAACTTTTAACTGTGTGCCCAAGTCTACAGCTACTCCAAAAGCTCTTTCATCCTCAATCTTCTGCTGGATGAACTTAAGGTTTAAGCCAAGCCCTGTTTTATCTCCAACCATCCTGCTATATGTGAGTGTTGTGGCAAAATCGTATGCACTAAAGTTATCTGAAAGTCTTTCCCGCCTCTCTCCCCTTCTCTCCATCTCTCCCATTGACAGATATACTACACTTATTCCAATTGTTTCCCTGTTCACTGCTAACTGTTCACTGCTAACTGACTTTATCGGGTGAACATAGCCAAGAAAATCATACCTCAGGTCTCCAATCCATTCATTATGCATGGCAGATATTTCCCGTTTAGAGAGTTGTGTTAATCCTGCTGGATTCCAGTGGATAGCAGTTACATCGTTGGCAATAGCAGTAAATGCACCGCCCATGCCAGCTGGCCGAGCTCCCACGCCAACCTTGAGAAAAGCTGCACCGGTCTTACCAGAAGCAAACGCTTCGTTTAATGTGTAAGGTGTAAGGTTTAAAGCAAGGAACAAAACAAGAAATAATTTCATCAATTTCTTTTTCCTCGTCGTTTTTACTTCACACTTCACACTTTTCACTTTACACGATTTCATCACTTAATCACTGCTAACTTCTTTAATTCCGTAATATCCTTCTCTCCCTCCTTTTTTGCCCTGATGTGGTACAGATATACCCCGCTGGCTGTTCCTGATATGTCCCATCTGTATTCATAGGCGTATTTCCCATTGATACTGTCCGGGTCTTCATAAAGCTCTACCGAGTGTACTGGCTCACCAGCAACGTTATAGATTGTTATCTCCACTGTATCTGCCTTGCCAACTTCAACATGGATAGTGGGCCATTTTCCTCTCTTTGCCGGGTTGGGATAAGAGTAAATTTCACCTTTAACAAAGGTTGTGTTAGTATCAGAAGTGTTTAAAGAAGCAGAAGTTAGGGTTGAAGAGGTTGTTCTTTTCTCATCAATTGACCTTACTTCTGCTTCCCCATTCAGAGTTACCAATTTACCAAACATGTTTCTTAAAACAATTCCCTGGCCATTAATGATTATCTGGCTATCTGGTGCATAGATGATTGCACTTAACTCCCCTTTACCAGTAACGCTCAAAGTTTCTGGTGTGTTACAGAATAGAATAAAGTCAAAGGGATCTCCATTCTGGTTTGCACTACTATGGCCTGCAATTTGAACTTTGCCAGTACAGAATATTGCTATTTTTCCTTGTAAAATTAAAGACGCCTTACCAGTTACCTTTAGCCCGGTTATGTAATATGTCCCTTCAGACAAGGTAAAGGAGTCATTATCTCCCACCTGTAGAGCTCCATCTTTCCATGGGTCTTTACCTTTTTCAGTTAAAGGAACTTTATTATTGTCATTTTCTATTCTAACTTCCTCTTCAATCTCTTTAAGGTCAATTGGATAAGGGCTGGTGGGAGGAACCCCCTCTTCTATCTCTCCTGTAATCTGGCTTTTCCCTTTAAGGGTTACAGTATCTCCCTGGGCATCTCCATCAATTAAAGCATTACCGTTTAAGAGAATATCTCCATTACTCCTCACATCACCTGTTGCCTTAGCTTTTCCATTAAAAGAGACTCCATCCCTCCCAAAGATGGCGTACTCGTTCAATATGGTAACCGTAAATGTCCTGGACTTAACCTCTTCTTTATTTTCCACATTATCAGTACTAAAAAACTCCACCACATGCACACCTTCGGTAAGGGTAAATGTGCCAGTAATAACTTCAAATACTCCTCCATCTACCCTGTACTCAGTGCGGGATACGCCAGATGCTACATTATTTTTCACAGGGTCAATTGCCTCAAATCTTAAAGGTGTTGATGGTGCAATGAACGTCCGGCCAAAGGCTGTAAATTTAAGCTCACCAATGATTAATTCTGTTTCAGGCGGGGTTGCATCCACGTAGACTGTAAAGGATTTTGTTATCTCTTTATTTCCAAGATTATCCAGGCTATGGTACTCAATGGTATGAATTCCCTCAGGTAAGGTTAGAGCTGTCTCATATTTAAGGAACGCTCCTTTATCAATTGAATACATAATTTTCTCCAGGCCAGAGGCAACTCCATTTATAACCGGGTCTTCGGCAATGAGGATGTATTTTGTGTCAGGGGAAGCATAGAGTATGCCCTCTGGAGAAGTATACTGCACGCCTCCTTCCATGGTTAGAGTGGAGACTGGTGGAGTGTTATCCAGTTTTACTGTGATTGATTTAGTCTCCTCAAGGTTCTCTACATTGTCCATGCTCCTGTATTCAATTGTATAAAGGCCATCATCTCCAGTAATGGTAAAGGTTGTTGTGTATATTAACCATGTGCCTTTATTAATCCTGTACTCAGTCTGCTTTACTCCAGAAGGAACTATGCCCAAATCATTTGAAGTTAATGTAAATTCTGTGTCAGAGGTGACAAAATCCTGGTATTTTGGTGTTCCTACTGTAATCTCTGTTTCTGGCGGGGTGTTATCAATAATTACCTCAATACTCCTCTCTTCTTCCGTATTATCAACGTTGTCGGTTGAATAATAGCAGATTGTATGATAACCTTCATCAAGAGCACTTAAATTAAATGGACCAACATAATCAATCCATTCCCCTTCATCAAGCCTGTACCTGGTGGCTTTTACTCCAGATGGAATCAGGCCTTTATCAGTAGCTTCCAGAGTAAATGGAGTATTGCCAGTTACCCAGATTTTGCCTTCCAAGGAATATTGTGGGCTTCCTATGGATATTGTGGTAACCGGTGGGGTGGCATCAACAATAAATGAAATGGATTTAGCCTCTTCAGTATTACCAAGGTTATCAATGCTTCTATAGGCAAGGGTATGTTCACCTTCAGCAGGCACTGTTATGGTTGTGATGTAAGTAGTGAACTCTGCTCCATCTAAAGAGAATTCAGTCCTGTTTACACCTGAGCCTTCTCTGTCATCTGCTGAGAGGATAAATTGGGTCTCTCCATTTGTAAAGAATCTCCCTTCAATATCAGTGAATTGGGAACCTATAATGGCAAGTTCAGTAACTGGCGGGGTATTATCCAGAATGAGACTCTTTGATTTTATTTCCTCAACATTCTGGACATTGTCCATGCTTCTATACTCAACTAAATAGTCTCCATCATCGCCTGTAATTGTAACTGTGGTGGTATATACCTCCCATCCTTTAGAATTAATCCTGTATTCTGTCCTTAAAACACTGGAATTAACCCCGTTTACCACAGGGTCCTCTGCAGTTAGTATTATTTTTGTATCAGACCTGATATAGGTTTTTCCTTCTGCTTCAAACGTTACACCTTCCACGTTACACGATGTTACTGGCGGAGTTCCATCAACATATACTGGGAAAACCTTTGTCTCTTCCTGATTATCAACATTATCAA
>QMQO01000102.1 GCA_003650545.1 Candidatus Woesearchaeota archaeon
ATATATTATTGGAATAAGAAGCCCAATTATCCCGGAAAAAATTCCTACTCCCCTTGAGTTTATAAGATTCACTAATCTCCAACGATAATCTAGTACGCTCTCTTTTTGTGTTGCTTGGTTGAAAAAAATTTGCATGTGTCTCCTCGACATTTTTTTACTTTCTCTGCAAGTTCTTCATCCAATAACTTTAATTTATTTTTGATACCTATGTTTAACAATTCAAAACATGGATCTGAAACCTTAAACCATTTTTCCCATACACGTCGATAGATAGTCATGACATAAGCTTGATATGTTATATACCCTACAGGTATAGCTAACGCGATAGAAAGCGCTACTAACGTCGAGGTAACTGCAGAGATTCCGCCGTCAACTAGCAAGATAAACATATAGACAAAGAAAAATACGAAAAAACCGGAGATAGAATAGTAAAGGAGATGTTCCGTTTCAGTTTTCACATGTAGTCTCCTCAGTTAAATTACGATTCTTATACAATGTATACACTTTTAAAAATCTTCTTCTAAAAAGAAGAAAAAGGAGAAATATCGAAGCAGTTCCCATAAAAATGGGGGAATAAGTTTCAAATACAATGGAAGAAATTTTGCTTATCTATCTCCAAGAAGAGAAGCGTTCGCCATAGAATGGAAACAAAGTGATGGTTGGTATTACTGGGGCAACCATAAAGAATTAAATGTGTTCGAGAACTTATCGAAGGAAAAAAGGAATCTCTTAAACTTGTGGGGGACTTAACGGAAAGAGACTGCAAAGCCGATGTCGTTACATTTCTAATCATTAGGGATGACGCAAAAAAGATTGTTTGAACATGAATAATCATGCTATTTCCACCACAGAAAGATAAGGATGGAAAATGGCACTATGTCGGAAAGACAAGAAGTTTCGACGAGAAAAACATGACGCAGTTGCTTCAAAAAAGGTTTCAAACTGATAAGCCACCAGTTAATGAGAGAAGCAAAAATGGCATGTTCAGATTTCCGACTTCCTACGCATCAGAGAAGACAAGAAGAATGCGCACTCCGATAATCGCCTAGATTGTTAAAGTTTGTAAATCGTTTTATATGACTTCCTTTAATTTTTAAAATATAGAGAGCGTGGGTATTGGATTGTGATTCCTGAGCCTACTGAGGACAGTATTACTGGTCTTTTGGCTAAGGAACTTGAAAAGCATAGGGTTAAGGTGGAGATTTTTCTATTGAGGGCATATCAACATCTTATTTCTATCTAAAAAGTCTATTAGATGTAATAGCCAATACGCGTCTGGTAACATTATGACTTTTCCTTTTGATTTAGTTTTGTATGGGGGATTATCCTTCCAATCACGAATTGTTTGTAAAACTTCTTTGCATAAAAACTCTGGTAAGGGTCTAACGTCTATGCCTAATTTTTTAGCATCATTTATCACGGTTTTGGTCCAGAAGCTGGCTACATAAAGCTTTTTATAATCTACATTTTTTTGAGTAAAGGCGAAAATTTTTCTAAAATAATTCTCAATAGTAGTGCATATACTGTTTGAAAACTTCTTTTGAAGTGATATAACGCTTCTTTGACCCCCTGCTAATGCACCAACCTCAGCATGAACTATCTTCAAAGTATTGGCTTCAATTTTTGCACCCACTACATCTGCCTCGAATCTCCCTCCCATACTTGGTGCACCTACTGGTAATCCTATCTTAACCAAGTAACCTTTCAAGAGTAACCATTCCGCCACGATTTCTTCCGTCCAAGTTTTTGCAAAAGGCAACTTCTCACCTCTCTTTAAAAATTATATCTCTAAATAAATAAAAGCCTTTATATCTCTAAAACCATCAGTTATAACTTATAGCAAATTATGTGTTGCGTGGAAAAGAAGCTTAATTAGGTTGTCGAGTTTTGGCCTATTTTCTTGAGCTTTTAAGCTCCCTTTTGTAGGCGCTCTCGTCAAGATACACAGTTATGGTCTTACGCATCATAAGCCCTCATCAGCAGAAAAATTGAAAAAACCAAATCAGGTATTCACAGCCATATAGAATACGATTTGGTTAGAGCATTTGAAGTAGCGGTTTACACATTTGCTTCTAAGTTCAACCGCCTTGTTCCCTCGGATTCGATGGAGACGTTTAAACGTCTCCCTATTACATTTTGATAGGGCGTTTCAAGAAGAAATGTAACGGCAACTTGATTTCTTTCAAGATATGTTACAAATTTTTACACGTAGAGTTTAGCTGCGTCTCTTATTTTCTGTATTTCTCCTTCGTCACTTACAAAATAGATTTCAACATCACCTAGCCATGGATGATAGTTTTTGGCGTATCTCTCGAAGATTTTCCTGTTGCTGTCGCTTGATTCCTCAAGCTTCTCCATTAACCAAACATACTCATAGAGAGCACTAAACTCAGCTGAGGGTGTCAGACGAAGCGAAAAATCTCGCTTCTCACCGCCCAAACAGAAAACGAAACACGGGGTAGGTTAAAATAGCTGAGGAAAAACATGTTTTTATTTTGATTTTCAATTGCCATTTTTACATATTGTTTTCTATGTAAAAATTGCTATTTCACGGAAAACTTTTCAGTCTAGTTTTTGCATGAAAAAGAGGTAATGTTTCTTTGTTACCAGATTATAATGTAGTTTGTGATGGTGTCGTTGTAGCTTGGCGGTTCATAGCCGTTGTCCCTCCAATATTGGATGCCTATGTCCACGGTTACTATTCGGTCGTCCTGGGGTTCTATGAAGATTAATTCATGGTCGGTTGTGTTGAAGCATATTATTGCATGTGCGCTTTCCGGGAATTCTATGTAGACGAAACCGCATCGATAGCCTGCTTTAAATGCGTTGTTTTTTACGTCGGCTGCGAAGTTTAGGCAGACGTAGACGCCTGGGATATATGGGTTTTTGTCCGTTTCGTCCTGGGCTATAAACTGTAGGGCTTCATGGTAGGTTGGGTCTCTGATGGTGAAGCCTCTTCCAGCTCCATCAATCACTCCCTGTAAATAGCCTTCCCTATATCGTTGCTCATGCATTCTTTCGTATTCTAGCTGGAGGTTGTGGTATGCTGATTGAAGGGAACTATAATTCAGCTGAAGCGTTTCGTATCGGGTTTGGAGGTGGGATAATTCTGCCTGTAAATTTTCTTTTTCAGCCTCAAGCTGGGAGAGATGGGTCTGCAGTCTCTCGATGATCCCGGAGTAATAGAATGCTGAAACAATTAAGCCTATGAGAAGAATTGTTGATAAAACGCCTAATCCGATTGCAACGCCCCTGCTGACAACCTTTCGCTCCTCTTCCTCGTTCATTTAAGTAGAATCCCTCCGAAAAATGGTTTGAGATATTTAAATCATAAAAGATTAACTCCTCCGCCAACTTTCCATAAATCTTCCGCCAAAAACTCTAAAAATATTATTTTTTAAATAAATATAACACTCTTATGTAAGGATGTTTAAAAAATATTTCTTGGTTG
>QMQO01000103.1 GCA_003650545.1 Candidatus Woesearchaeota archaeon
CCTCGTCTTCGTATATGAATTCACGCTCATCTTTGCGCAAAAACAATCGCGTGTTGGAATTCTCGGCCATCCATTTCTCTATTTCGTCCCGGCGCCTCTCTCTTTGGCCGCGGTAGTATTCGATAGAGGTATATGGAAAGTTCGTGCGAGCAGACTCCACGGTTTTGACCTCACACAGGAAGCAACTATCGTCTTGGCAGACCCGAAAGTCGGCGGCTTTTCCGTTTTCTCGTGTTTTCAGCTTGGTAACAGCCCACCCCAGTGCCTCAAAGTATGTCTGGACAATCTGTTCGTTTGGCCCTCTTTGCTTTGCATTCATATTCCGCGCTGTCCCATTATTTACGAACAACTTTGCCGCACTAACAGCTACATGTCGACAGACAAGTCGCGGTATAGTTTCAATTCGGGGAACTCCCGACTTCTGTCTCAATAGCCTGAAAAATTCGATAGAGTTGATACCACGTTTATGGCAGCACAACAACCTGCTAACAGAGAGAGCAAAGACAGGACGAAGAAGAAATAAGCTACAGAACGGATGTTTTTAAGAATTCTTGTTTGATCTTTCTGTTCAGCGTGTATTGCTCGAAACCACTTAAGCAAGTCTCTTTGTTGAACCACGAGCGATTCTACCTGCTCCCTTATTGAGCGTAACTCTTCCTGAGGTGATTGAGACGCGGATTTAGAAGTCATACTCGCCTCCTTATACCAAACAACACCTGAGACAGGGCTCGGGACACCGCCGCCCGGCCCACCAAACGCAGCGCGGCCATACGCCCCCAGGAAGCGCCGCCTCTTTTCCTCCCGCGAATAGGACGAGGCCGGCGCCTGAGTTGTACACCAGCTATCCGACCTGCCCTCCCACAGCTTAGGCGGCGGTTCCCATTTGCCCTTATGCTTTCACCTTAACAAACGCTCGTATTCATCGTGACTACCGATCCAATACCAGATCACCGTATCCCCCTCAAGAATGCCCACAGCTCGATAAGCATCGCTCACCCGTGCAGAGTAAACCGGTTCTTCGTCGTCCACTCGTTTAAATTGCACACCAGGATGACGAGGGTTCTCTTTCCACATTTGATAAGCCTTTCGTGCTTGCTGTTGCACTCTGCGAGGGAGACTCGTATAAAGCTCCCAGAACTGCGCAGTGGCTTGCGATTTCATGCTGGCGTCAGTAGCCCATCTTCGGTGATCTCTATGTCAGTCGTTCGCCCGGCGCGATATTCCTCACGGGCCTCGCGTGCCATTTCTCGCATAACACGCCTTGCTTCCGGCTTAGCGAATAACTTCTCCCACTTTTCTTCTCCGGCTTCGGGACCTTCTTTTAGCCACTTCTTGTACTCTTGAGTATTTTGAAGCTCGAGAAAATATGCAAAGTTGACAAGTTGCACAACATGCTCCGGCGGTAGTCGGCGCATAATGCTAATTACCGTCTGCTCGTACGTTGAAGACTGAACATCCGTGTGTTTTCCCATCGTTTCATCTCCCAACCTATTCAAATCGCAGATCCATAGCCTATTCCGGGCGTAGAATGCGGCCTGTACTGAGACTATTGCGCACTGGCGCCTGGAAGGCGCCAAAGACGCTGACCGCACATCACATTGAGTTTGCACCCAAGCTCCACTGCCTTCTCGGGCCACTCCCCGAAGTCGAAGCGGAGCTGGTCCACGCGCGGCTTGTTGACTGTCTCCACGGTCTGGAAGGGCAGCACGACGCGCTCCACCTCGGTGCGCTTGCCCGGCCAGACGAGGGCCGATCTCTCCGTGATCGCCTTGGTGGATGTGATTTCGCTTGGGGTTTGGGTCATTGGTGGGTCTCCTTGTGCGTTCAACTTTGGCTGTTAACGAGGATACTCCACGTTGCTGGCATAGTTATTGAAAAAATACTCAGTGCTCGACGAACCTTTCGTCGTCGGCGCCTTCGACCCAGAGATAAATCCGTGAACACCTCATCTTAGCTCTCCAGCAAACCCTGAGCGAAAAGGTCAGCAACACCTATGTCATTTTCCAGAAACGTTTTCACATCCTCCCTATCGGCGGGTCTGGAGACAGTGGAAAAGCCCTGCTCGTTCCTTGATACTAGCAGAAGGGCCTCCAGATCGGCATATTTTACGATCTGAGGACTGTGGGTAGTAACAATAACTTGTCTGTGATCTGATACCTCTTTCATCATGCTGACCACCTTGGCAATAAGCGAAGGATGCACGTTTCTTCCCGGCTCCTCGAACACAACCAGTGGCCTTTTATCAAAGTACAATGCGATAATCAAAGAAATCAAGCTAATTGTATCATCAGAGAGCAAAGAAGCAGGAAGATAAGTCTCGTAGTACTTCTCTCGCATTGTGAAAATGATGGACTTGTCCATGAACTTTTCTGTCTTAAAACTATCCACAAAGGACAGGACATCCCTTACTAGATTGGAGAATTTCCTCCTCTCCTCATCGCTCTCTATGATATTCTTGAGGACAATGGCCAAGTTGCTTCCGTCCTCTTCCAATTCGGTCTTTCCGGTGATTGGAGTTGATCTTCTGGGGAGTTTCGGGTCGAAGTCGTATACTCGGATGCTCTCAAAAATCGGCGTGGGTATGGGAGGGGCCAAAAAAAGGGCTTGACAGAAGTAGGGAGCCATGCGGCAGTTTTACTTCCTCCGTATCCTTGGCGGGGACAAACATTAGCAAGTCGCCCACACCTATTCTTGGTGGTAAACCTTCCGGCAAGTCCAGACTGTATTCCAGTCTTCCTTCGATATTGGATAAGGAAATCTCCCCTGTTCCAATCTCTTCCTTCTCATCCAGATTACCATTTTGCTCCTCAAGTTCAAAGAAATGATACTCTCTGGTCAAACTATCACTGCCAATTTCAAAGCCAGCATTGCCGTCGGTAGCCGTTATGGAGAATTCGTAGATCAACTGCTTCTTTCGGATCCCTATTATCATTTCCTGCCTGTGTATTACGAATCTCCCGCTTTCCTCACAAACAACTCTTAATGACACTGGCCTGGAAGAATCCATTGTGACATTTCTAAGATACTCAATTCCGCCCTGCATTGATACTGCATTTTGCAAGCCGTGATTTGCTATGTCTCTCAGGAACTTGAAAATCTCCACGAAGTTAGACTTGCCAGAAGCATTTGCGCCGACTAGCACATTGAAGTTATCAAGTTCAATCTCTAAATCCTTGAAACTTCTAAAATTCGACACTCTGAGTTCTCTTATATTCATTTTCAGTCGCTCTCCTCTTGATATGTGGCCATAGCTTCGGCCAAGACGGAGGCAGCGCTATAAGAATCGTAGGGCGTTGGCAGGTAATAGGTCTTGCCAGACTCGAAGGGAAAGATTTCCTTGTCGCCTTCGAGTTCCTCGGCCAAACTGCGTATCAGCCTGAGCTTGTCGCGAGCAGGCAGCATGCAGACCACAGGAACGATCTCGGTCAACGTCA
>QMQO01000104.1 GCA_003650545.1 Candidatus Woesearchaeota archaeon
TGTTCTTGCCTAATGAACGGTATCAGCCCCAGCGAAGTAATCTGGAAGCTCTTGAACTCCACGATGGATGTGGGAACCCTATACCAAGCCTTAAACTCTACATCCGTATGGTTTATTGTTACGACTCTGGTGGATTCGTTATATCCGTCGAAGAAACCGTAGAATTCGAAGCCATTAATGGATGATGGCAGTTTAACCACGTAATCCTCAGGGTAGAAGTAGTCTTCAACCACTGCTCCAACATATTTTGTGCTGTTCACGTAGGCGTAAATCCATGAAGGCATGTAGTTGCCGAACCTATCATATATTTCTATCTTGAGCCTGTAGAGGTCGATTACATTCAGTTCTCCAACACTGTCCAGTGTCCCCGTTATCACTAGGTAGTTGCCATCCCAGTAGTAGTTAAGATTAGTTACATTACCTACGACAGTAACCTTTGTCGGCAAATCACCCCTATAGTTAATGTACAGCTTGAACATGCCGATTCCGTTAAGCAGAATCCTCATCCTACTGAACGGGTACTTGGAGCTAACGTTTTCAACAGACAAAAGCTGCTTGTCATGCTCTAAAATCACCGACCTATTAAGACCCCTATAGTCTCTCGCAAGAGACTTCATTGCACATGGTAGGTTAGCCGTTGAATTGTCAGTAGTAATGTTTAGCTCAAACGGAGTATCAGCAATAACAATATCTTTAAACTTAGCCACTAAACTGTAGTTACCGCCCCAGAGGTTATCAAAGCTGAACAGTTGATTACCTATAAGCTCCCCGACAACATATCCGGTTCCGTTAACCAATTGTAGCACTATGTTTTCATAGTTTATCACCTTGGAGTCAATGTCCAAAGGTTTAACTGAAAAAGCACCATACTTAACTGTAATCGCTTTTTTACCGTAGCCAAGCCTCCAAAGAGAAGCCTTGGTCAAATTAGTCTCAATAATGAATATGCCCGTTTCGTTAAACCTTACAGATACCGACAAAACATTAGTGTATGTTTTGTTAAGCTCAACAATTGTTATATTTCCTATTTCGGGAAGCTCAACGGTTAAAGGCTCACCTATAAGTATGGTTTCAGTATCATAGCCCTTAGCATGCGTTCTAAAAGTCTTGAACCTATTCTCCAAGAGAGCATAAATAGCCAAATACTGGCTATAGTTTGCTGGATCAATCCTATAAACAGTATAGTTATATGAACCAATAGTTTCATTTCCAACGTACACTGGTTGAACAGGATACTCTGTTGTATTAAATATTAAATATTGAACAAGTTTAAAGGTTATTACTGATGAGTTAAGATGTTCTGTTGAACCTAAATCCACATAGTGACTAGCAGAACAATTAAAGTAATCAACATTAGGTTCCCAAGGTGCTGAAATTTGCGGGTTAGTATTATACTTTGCATAAACTCTAACGTCTTTAATCCCGATTTCCTCTCCTATAGTAGTTATTGACTTTACAGTAGCATTTATCCATACAGTTATTTGATTGCTAAGGTTAGCATTAACTGCCAAAAAAACCTCTGCCCAATCAGTACCTATGGTTGCATTAGTTAGTTCAGCAACGACTCCGCCAGTAGAGTTAAGCACTTTAACCCATAGTTGCCTAAGACTGCCAGTACCATTTGTTTTCGCCAACAAAGTAACATTTTCCACTAATACTTCAGAGTATGGGAGCGTAATGTTAACTTCGCTTACAAGGCTTACAAGATTCTCATAGTTCACGCCGCCACTCTGGTATGGGTTAGCGTAAACCCTCCAGCCATAAGCGTCAGTATAGTTGGTTTCATAACCAGCAACAGTAGCATTAGTAGCAGTAAAGCTATGGCTAAACTGAGTTGAATTAGGACTATAAGTTATTTCATGAATTAATAATAGCGAATCTGATGGCAACTTCACTTTTTTTATTGCTACTGTTTCAAAACCGATTTCATAGGAAGGTTCTGGGTCAACATATTTGCGTAAAATAAAGTTGTCAAAGTGTAGTTCACTACTTTCATTAAAAGCCATGAACATAGCGATATAATATTGTTCCTCTGCTAACGAATAACTAACACTAGCTATTTCTACGCCATCTTTTAGCAGCTTAAACACCCCATCAGCATATCTAAGCTCAAACTTGTGGAACTCTGTATCTGTTATTATATTTCTAGTCCACAACTGTGTAACACCAACTGATGTTGCTTTGGAAAACTCATCTATAAAAACGTTAACAACGTCATTATCAACCTGTTTAAACCATAGTTCTTCACTACTTCCTTTAAGCGCTATACCTACTTGAGAATGAGCTGCCGTATCGAGGTCTTTGCAATCACATCTAATGGCAAACCTATTTTTAACAGCAACATTAGGATATATTATTACATGACCCTCAGAAGATACTTTGCCAACACCTACACCTTCAGATACTGTAAAAGTCCCCTCACCCCCATCAAAAATGCCCGGTTCAACATTATATGTTTTTAATGTGCTAAAATCGTCAAAATAGTCAAAAACCTGGCTTGGGTCATTATAATCCGTGTATGGATTGTCGCCGCCGTAGTACATGTAGATTATTGTTTCCCCGTTCGCAGGTATTTGCGGTACCTTAACCCATATTGTTGCTTCCTGTTCTGTTACATTAAAATACTCTATCCAGTAATAAAGTGGATTGCCTAATGAATCAGTGAAATATATGTCCGAGCCATTTGCACTTACTATGTGGCTCCAGTACATGAAATTTGTTGAGTTCAGAACTATTTTTATTTGATAATCGGATAGGTTAGTTCCGCTAAGTTCCTTTACTGTTATTGGAACATAATACTCTGCACCAGCTTGTACTAGTGGGGTCGTTAATATGGTGATAGTTGAGCTTAACAGAATCAGCACTATAAAAACTGTACATAGAGCTTTCTTAGCTCCAACCACTTCTTATCCCCTAGCTAATATTTTTCAGAAGTAACAATTTAAATTCTCCCGTCTAAAATATATGTAGGAGATGAAAGATGAAGTCTGCAAAAAAAGTTATTTCATTAATACTAGTAGTAGCGTTGTTAACTTCCATCATACCTACTACAATACCACATGTAAGTGCCACCACACAGCAGTTGCCTAGGGTTACCCTAGTAAAGCTCTGGGAAATAAGCCACCAAGCATACATGGCTAAGTTCATTGGAGAAGACTACGTAGCCGTCTTTAAAGGACACGGCGATGTCAGCTTGGATGGAAAATACGTTGGTGTATTGGGCTCCGGAGGAGAAGTATGGATTTACAAGGTTTCCACAGGGGAGCTCATAGCTCACTTGACAAGCGACACTGACGATAGCTGGGGTGACACTTGGGAGATAACTAGCTGGGAGCCCTTCCAAGCCGTAAA
>QMQO01000105.1 GCA_003650545.1 Candidatus Woesearchaeota archaeon
CGCCTTTCTTTTCTCCATACCAAATTCTGTTGCACGATGCGTTACAAACATATCTATCTCAACAAAGGTATTTGGATCCAAGAGAAGCTCTATTCGTTCACGGGCTGTAAGTTTTCCTCTTTTATGCTGCTTCTCTATTGCTTCTGGCCCACCACCTAGCCTGGCTTTCTCTCTCATTTCACGTAGCTTCTGTACTTCGGGTCTAACACTCAAGGCCATACGTCACCCTTAAGTCTGAGATAGGAGTAGGGTTACGTGGTGGCTTAGGAAACGGTTTAATATAAACGATACGGTGGGAGTCTATTATGGTATACACAAGTAGACTTGGATACTTGTTAGTATTATGGGCTTTACTACTAGTAGTAGTTTCTATTGTAAATATACCTGAAACTCTCAGAGTTATCCTATTAGTATTTCTACTAGGTATTGGTTCATGGACTTTAGGGTTTATAGCTAACCTTAAGCGATTAATGCAACTATTATTTCTCATATACGTTATAATTATACCAGTAGTACTATACATTTACATAAAGCCTACTAGTATGCATGATATAAACGTGATATTAGCATATGTACCAATACTACTATATGCTTTGTACTCTTGGCTTAAACGTCCTAAAATGAGTTGACTCCATGTAGGTTCTGCTACCCTTAACTTAATATACCTCTCCCAGGTTCATTCACTTCTGTAGCCTAGCATAACAACTATCTTACCGGCCATGTTTATAGATATCAAGAGGTGTACAAAGACTGCTGGAACCAATCAACATGCTATATGAAATTGCTAAAACCAATATCACACGTACACAAGAACTTGAAGCAGGTGTAGTACTTGCAATTCTAGGCTTTACTATGACATTCGCTATACTAGTAATACTAACCCTTTCAATAAAGATTATGTCCGTAGTAGTTACAAGGTATGTACGTTCAAGAGAGAAAAGAAAACCAAAACCAGTTGAAGCTGAAAAACCAAAACCAGAGGTTGGAGTTAAACCAGTTGTATCTGAGGCAAAACCTGCATTACCAGTACCTCCCGAGATCATAGCTGCCGCCATCACTGGTGTTAGAATGTACTTAGAGGAGAAGATGAGGCTTCGCAAACCTGTCACAAGAGCTCCTAGGATTAATTACTGGGTATTTGCTTGGAGAATAGATTCCTCGTTTAACCTAAATGATTTAGATTATACTCGTTGGGATAAATCCCGTAGGATTAGGTGGTAATATATGAGTAGAGAATACATAGTTAGAGTTGAAGGAAAGGAATATACGGTTAAGGTAACTGAGATAACATCTGGAAAATTTAAGGTAATAGTAGATGGCTACGAACTAGAAGTTGAAGCACCATTTGCTACGGGAGCGGTATCAACAGCTCTTCCAGCAGCTCCTAAACCAGTGCCACCAGCAGAACGAGTTGAGAAGCCAAAACCAGTTGAAGCTGAAAAATCAAAACCGGTTAGAGAGGAAGCTAAGCCTGCTCCTCCACCTATGCCAGAAGCTAAGCCCGAAGTACCTAAGGCTCCTCCAACTACCGGAACAGTAGTTGAGGCTTCTGTACCTGGTAAAGTACTCAAGGTCTTAGTGAAACCTGGACAACGGGTTTCAAAAACTACTGTTCTCTTAACACTTGAATCCATGAAGATGGAGTTAGAAGTATATCCTCCTAAAGAAGGTGTTGTTAAAGAGATACGTGTTAAACCCGGAGACTTCGTTAATGCAGGTGATGTACTAGCCGTACTGGAGTAATATAGGGTGAGGTGAAGATATTATGGAGAACATGCTTGTAGAATCCATCATTAAGTTCTTCCTTCATACAGGGATATTTAATTTCAATCCTTTCCAGCTATTATTCTTAGCTATAGGTCTATTGTTCATATACTTGGCTGTTGCCAAGAAAATTGAGCCCCTACTATTAACGGGCATAGGTACTGGTATGGTATTAGCTAATATACCCTTAGCCCATCTAGCAGCTCCTCCTGAAACCTTAGCACCCGGTGCATCATTAACTATAACAGATCTCGTACAAGGTGGCGCAGGACCATTATTCATACTATATTACATATTCGTACAGACAGAGCTAATACCACTATTCATATTCCTAGGATTAGGTGCTTTAACAGACTTTAGACCATTAATAGCACAACCATATACATTCATACTAGGTGCTGCCGCGCAACTAGGAGTATTCGTGGCAATGCTTGGTACATTGTTTATGGGATTTCATTTAAATGAAGCTGCAAGCATAGGTATTATTGGTGGAGCTGATGGACCTACAACGATTTACACCACAATTAAGCTTGCACCATACCTATTAGGGCCCACAGCCTTAGCAGCATATACTTATATGTCACTTGTACCTATAATTCAACCACCAATTATAAGGCTCCTGCCAAGAAAGCATCGTGCAGTAAAAATGAAGCCGCCCAGACAAGTACATCAACTAGAAGCATTAATGTTTCCAATAATACTTATGGTTGTTGCAACCATATTCGTTCCTAAAGCAACACCACTAATAGGAATGCTTGCTTTAGGTAACTTGTTCCGTGAAAGCGGTATAACAGAGGTCGTAGAAAGGCTTAGTAAGACTGCTGCAAACGAGTTCATGAATATATTGACCATACTATTGACTATAACTGTTGGTTCAACAATGAGTATGGATATGGTGCAATATTATTCCCGGCAAATGGGTATAACAGTTGAGGAATTCCTAACGAAGTTCGTGTTAATATTCGTTTGGGGTCTACTAGCTTTCGCTATATCTACTGCTGGAGGAGTACTATTCGGAGAAATATTGTACTTTGTAACCAAAGGTAAGGTAAACCCGATTATAGGTGCTGCAGGTGTATCAGCAGTACCAATGTCTGCTAGAGTATGTCAGAGAGAAGCACAAAGGATAGATCCTACAAACTTCATAATAATGAATGCCATGGGGCCCAACGTTGCAGGAGTAATCGGTACTGCAACCGCAGCTGGAATATACATAGACTTTGTTCAAAGATTCTATGGTTGGACTTAAAACTATAACTTTTTGAACTCATCTACCTACATTCTTAATTGAATAACACAGTATCATAGTATATAGTGTTGTATTCTTATAACTACACCATAGCCTATAGTGTAGGGTGTCATACTAGTTGGTAAAAGTAGTATATGCTATCCGAGTACATCGTAGCGGCATAAATATGTTAAGGGAGAAAGGTTATAACGTAGTAGTGTTTGAGGGAAGGGAACCCCCAAGGGAATGGCTTATAAGAGAACTTGTGGATGCTGATGTACTTGTTATAGCACCTATTCATGTTATTAACGAAGACATAC
>QMQO01000106.1 GCA_003650545.1 Candidatus Woesearchaeota archaeon
ACTTTGTATATGCTATATGAACCATTGCCTTATGAAGATAAGGAATATGACCTAGCATTTGTTGGTTATTGCTGGTGGAGAAAGGGATGCGATTTATTTAAGAGGGTATGCAGGGAATTGGATCTGAGATGCTGGATGACTGGAGACTATAGAAAATATAGCATGTATGAGTTGATAAACAGACTTAGGAAAACAAAATATCTATGGTGGATCTCATTATCAGAGGGCTTCGGACTACCTCTTATGGAGGCCCAGGTTCTAGGAGTAATACCATTATGTCTTAGAGCACATACTAGCCTAGACTATTGCTTTACATGTGAATACGATAACAACTTATGCATTGAACCTGTAGGGGAAGAGATAAGGCTTGATAGTGTAGGTCTTAGACACAGGGTATGGATTCCTAGATACAAAGATGTTATTAGAGTTATCAGGTATGCACTATCATTAGATGAAGAGGAATACAATAGAGTATCAAGGTATGTCTATGAAAAGTCTAGAAAACTTATATTTGAGACGTTTTCTAGATTTATAAATAGTATATGAGTGGGTGATAAGGGCATGTCGATAAGGGTTGAATTGGATACAAGTAAGTTATTGAAACCAGTATACGATAATATAGCACAGAATAGTGTATATAGCATTAAGTTATGGAAGTACTTTAGATTAGGATATGGTAAAAACATAATCAACAGCGGTAGTGTAGGGGCATCATCATTTGCTGACAATATTATAACTTTTGATAGACCAGCTATTGTACAGTTTGCACAGTTAAAGTTTACAACAATTGGAGAAGTAGACTTGCTAGCATGGATACTTGCAAGGAAGAAAGGATATAAGAATATGTTAATTCTTAGTGTCGATAAAAGTACTAGTCCAAACGCAGTTTTCAACAATGTATTGCTTGTAAATGATGAAGTAGAAATTGATCTACTTGCAGAAAACCCAGATTCAGTAACACATAATTATATATATGGTTTACAATATATTGAAGTAGATGCAGATGTTATAGTAGAACATCGAGAAGGTACTGTACCAGCTAGTAGTACACTTGATATAGACATACAAGATGATATATTATTGTTTGCAGTAGGTGGAACAGTTAAAGGATTAGCAAGTGGATCAAAAGCACAAATAATAATTACTGATGGCACAAATGAGCTTATAGTAGCTGAGTCAATCTACGACACATTATCAAAAAGGCCATACGTTAGCAACTTTTACGCAGATACATTATTACTTAAACAAATACCGATACCATGCACGAAAGATGTGTGGATAAGGATAAGATTAATTAATACACAAACAGTAGATAACGATTATAAGGTAATGTGGATAGGTGTTGTACCATGATAGATGTGTATTGGTCTAAATTATCAAAATACATGCTTGAATGGTTGATTAAGAAATATGTTAGTGCTAGTGGCTTTGGTAGTGAAGCAATAGATCCAGATACTGGTAGCGGTGAAAGTTCAGCGTATTATAGTAAGTTACACAAAAATACTATAGCATCAATTGAACTTAAAAGTGAGTACTCAATAAAATACATTAAAGCACTTGAAACATATAATGCAGGAATAAAAACAGATCATGGCATAGGAGCGTTATTATATGCATTATACTATCTTTATGATAAACTTGGCGATAAAAATGCATACGATACAGCAATTAATTACATAAATATAATTAAGAACAATCTAGCATCATCAGGACTACCATACGGACAATATGACTTGGATGCAGGTACACCAGTTACATCAGCCATCAATGTCAGAATCAGTTATTTAATGCATCTTATTGGTGCAATATCACTATTCGACAATGATTTTGCAAAAACATTATATGGTAAAATACCAAAAGTTAATGAAATACTAGCACCAGCTATAGACGTAACTACAGGTTCAGCAAGTTATACAGAGGATGATATGTTTGCTATATATCTTGCACCAGCAATAATGTATCATGCATATCTAGTTAACCAAGATGTATTTTGGAAAACAGAATCAGAATCACAAAGCGACTTATTATTACAGTATGGTTGGGACGGTACAACTATTAGAATATTTGATCCATCAACTCTAACCCAGATCACGAATCAGTACTTCAATGTATATGAACTATATTTTGCGAGATACTTAGCATTAAGGTATCAATATACGGGCGATGATAGTTTTCTTGATAAGGCAAAGAAAATAACAATGTATGCTATACATAATAACGTAATCGATGGTTATATAATAGAGAGATCAGGTTACAATTCAACAACTGTATATAAGCCACTACCTGAACATTTTGATGCACTCCACCATCTATATATTGTAACATTGGATGAAAGATTCAAAGCACTATCTAGATCATTGATATGGACTATTTGGACACAACTCAGGCGTTCATACGATATAGCAGACTATGACGGTACAGCGTACAGTAGCAATGGCTATAGTACAGAAACAC
The DNA here is from genome assembly GCA_003650545.1 of Candidatus Woesearchaeota archaeon. Taxonomy (GTDB): domain Archaea; phylum Nanobdellota; class Nanobdellia; order Woesearchaeales; family B72-G16; genus B72-G16. Next base: position 2,455 of record QMQO01000106.1, read on the forward strand.
TATTAATAAACTACATGATTGAAAACGATATAAAAGCAACTTATGATCTATTTACAGAAATGATTATCCCATTACAATAACTCATTTTTTGATAATATTAAGGTGTAACTAATGGTTGAAAAAACGTTATCTGGTCAGGTACTGGATGAAGAAGGTAATGTTATTGGTAGTGTTAGTGGATCGTATATTGATGAGTATCAAGACTCGACAAGTGAACAAATAGAGTCAAGAACAATAAGTATCAATGTTGTTGATGAAAACGGTAACAGTGTAGGCTCTGGTCAATTACAGTACGACGACTATATAACATATAATGATGGTGGAACCAGAACAATAGATCTAAGCGGTGATGTAAAGGATGATGAAGGTAATATTATTGGCAGTGCTAACGGTAGTCTTGAGGATCAGTATGGATCTGTTTCTGCCAAGATACCCACTAAGCTAGAGATAACCATTACTCCATTGTAGTTAAATTTAAATCTTTTTTTTTACATAACTATTCTAATTGGTGATATATATGGGAACTCGTACAGTTCAGGTAGAGGCTATATTAACAGATAGTGATGGAAACCCATTGAGCGGTAAAGAAGTCTATCTATACTATAGACTTAGTGGAGAAACTACATGGAATGATATAGGAACTAATCCGCATACTACAGATTCAAATGGCAAGGCAACCGATACAATAGACCTATCAGTACCAAATGATTATGATTTCAAGGCAGAGTTTCAGGGAGACGCAGACTATGAAGCTAGTTCAGATGAATTACTGAATCAACGCATAAAAGATAAAACACTAATAAGCATAACTGTTTTACCACAGTAATAGGGTTATGTATAATGACT
>QMQO01000107.1 GCA_003650545.1 Candidatus Woesearchaeota archaeon
AGAAATTCTTATGAAACCTTATTACCTATAGAAGGTTAAGCCTATTATATATTAAGAGATTTTCAATTTTTTTATTCTTTAAAGGCCTTATATTCTTTTCCTGTCAAAATTTCAGACGCATCCAAAATTTCTATAGAAGAATAGAGAGAGATTTTAATGTAACTGCAATATTCTTAATCTGTATTCCCCTCATCTTATCTCCTCGTCTACTTATTGGTATCTTCTCCATACAGAACAACTTTATTTCTACCTGTCTGCTTTGCTTGATAAAGAGCAGAGTCTGCTTGGTTTATTAAATCTTTATCTTCTAAGGCATCTGTAGGAAAAGAACTTATTCCTGCGCTAACCGTCACTTTTGTAGTCTTACCTTCATAGGAAAAAATAATCGTTTCAATATTTTTGCGGATCCTTTCTGCTAAAACAAAAGCTCCTTCCCTGTTTGTTTCAGGTAAAATTATAGTAAACTCATCGCCTCCCCAACGGCAGGGTATATCTTCATTTTTCCGGATAGACGAACTAATAACAGAAGCTATTTTCTTTAAAATAAAATTACCCATTAAGTGGCCTAACCGGTCATTACACTCTTTAAAGCGGTCTATATCTATTATAACTACAGAAACAAAAGAAGAATAACGCCGTGCTCGGGAAATTTCTTCTTTAAGGCGCTGGTCAAAATACCTGTGTACAAAAAAACCTGTCAAACCATCAGTGATGGCCAACTCATATAAGCGGGCATTAAGCACAATCATAATTAATTGTCCTGTCAAACTCAAAAATAAATTTACATTTTCTTCCGTTAAGGTTTCTCCTATCTTTTTAGTCAATCCCACAGCACCAACAATATTCTCCTTCTGGATAAACACTACACGATAAAACCAATAATACTTATTCCCAACTTCATCTAAAAATAAATCTCTTTCTTGTGGTAGACTATCTTTAGGATAAAAAAAGGCTAATTTGTCAGAGATTGAATGAAGTGCCCGGTTTACCATTCCATCTGTATCTTTCCCTTTTAAAATAATTTCTTTTCTTTTCTCATCTAATTCGCGGGAGACAAAAAAGAGTACAGACTTATTTTCTCTTAAGATAATTATAAAACCTGAGAATGCTCCAAGCATCTTAATTAAAATCCCTAATACCATATCTAAAAGAATCTCTGCTTCTAAACCAGAATTTATTGCTGCCGTTATTTCATTAAAAACTGTAAGCTCCTCTACATGCCTCTGTAATTTTTTAAAGAAATTAGCATTCTCTATAGCTACTCCTGCTTGATTAGCAAAAGCAAAAAGTAAACTTTTATCTTCTGCTGAATACATCTCTTGATTAAGCTTCCTACCTATCAAATATACCCCTCTTAACTCCTTCCTTAAAAACATAGGAACAACCAGTTCTATATTTAAAGCGGTTAATTCTTTTTTGATCTCTACATCTTCAATCTCCCCAACAAAAAAACCGTCTTTTTTTTCTTTTACTGCAGGATAAATTTTTTCCAACTTAAACTTTATTTTCTCTATCTTCTCCTTAAATCCTTCGTCTTCTCCTGCTACATATACAGGCTTATCACCATCAAAGATAATCAAAGCTAATTTTTCCGTTAAAAAAAGACCTGTTACTGCATAGCTAAAGACCTCTATAATCTTTTCTGTATCTAAGTCTAAACTTAAATTTAAATCCTTTAACACATCACTTAAGGTCAATAACTCAATGAGTTTGCGCTTAAATTTTTTTTCAAAGTCGTTTGTCTGCATTCTTTCCTTACTCCTATTTGGTCTCAGAGATAGCTTCATCTAAAGTACTGTATATAGGGATAATCCTGTTTACGCCTAAAACCTCTAAAACTTCTCTCACATATTCATTAACCGCAACCAATTTAAGAAATCCCCCTTTCTTCTTCGTTTTATTAAAACAATGCAAAAGACTACAAACGCCGGAGCTATTAATATATTCTAAATTACTTAAATCAGCGATCAAAAAGAAGTTCCCTTCTTCAAATAGGGAGTTTACTCGTCCCATCAGTTTTTTACTCCCCAGAATATCCAGCTCTCCTTTTAATTTTATTAATTTTAAAGAAGCATGGTGGGGAAGATTATTTATCTCGATTTCTATTCCCATTTCCTTCGCCTGGCTTTGGTGCTTTCTGTGGCTTTGATGCTTTTTTAAGAATAATCACGGTAGTATCATGGGGGGTAGTTTTAATATCTAATTTATCAACTAACTTCTGCACAATAATAAAACCTCTCCCCCTACGGAAAGGGTCAATTTTTCCTGAGGAAATCTCCTCTTGAAATAATCTCACATTGCGCTCGAATACCTCTCTGATGTCAAACTTTCTTCCTATGGCATTTTTTACCATTAATTCCATTCTGCCTTTCTGGAATTTACAATTAAGGATTACCTTTTTATCTTCTCCTGGCTTGCCATGCTCTATAGCATTATTACATACTTCATCTACCACTGTTTCTATCTGATAAGTTTCCCGATCATTAAAACCAAAATGAGAGGCAATACGGGCAATGCAAATCCTTACCCCCGGGACAAAGATATAATCCACTGGAATCTGTATCTTTATTTCTTTTACTCGTGCCACCTTTCCTCCTATGTTCATTGTCAATAACTACCCCTTCCTCTGGAAAATCACTTAAAATTACTGCTCAAGGGTTGTTTCTTGTTCTACTTCTGGGGTATAAATACTATCTATTGCCTCTTCTATCTCCTTATATACCTCTAATAATTTAAGCGCACCGCTAATTTCCATTATCTCATAGACAGTCTTAGTGAGATTAACTATTTTAAACCCACCATTTTTCCTTTTAGCCTTTATATGGTATCTTAGAAGCAAAACAACCCCTACAGTATTTATATAGCTTAATTTACTGCAATCAATAATGATAAATCCCTCTTCACTCTCAATTAAAGGATTTAAAACCTTTTCTGTTTCGGCAATTGCCAATGTATCAAGTGCACCTTCTATCTCCACTAATGTCATCTTTTTTGCACCGGATATGTCCTTTGTCCTTATTTTTACCATTTTTACCTCACAGTTTTAAAAAATATAAACAAAAAAATTATATAGGAGTATAGATAAAATGTCAAGGAGAGTAGTATTTTGGAGTTTCCCCAAAATTTTTAAGTCAGTAAGGGGAAGAGGAAGAGCTGTTTTCCGTTACTTTGCTTTTTCTTCTTTCCCCATGGCCATCTCCATCTTGTATTAAACAGAATTCTAAATAT
>QMQO01000108.1 GCA_003650545.1 Candidatus Woesearchaeota archaeon
ACTATTACTGGCTTATACGATGTGATTTTGGACCCTATTTTTAATAACTTTGAACCTTGGCCTTCACGTAATCCCTCGATGTATAACGCTATTACTTTTGTTTCATCATGCTCTAGTAATATGCTCATTAACTCTTCTTCCCCTACATCAACACGGTTACCTAGACTAGCATAGAAGCTTACACCAACACCACGCCGTGATAGTATTTCAGCTAAAGCGGTAAGATACGCACCACTTTGACCAAGTAATGCTACACTTCCAGGACTAAATACCTCTTCAAAGCTAGCGTGGAGTCCTATACCAGGTATACTTATGCCAGCACAATTAGGTCCTATAATCCTTACACCTCCTCTTCTTGCACGACGTAGTATTTCCTCTTCCAAATCCTTCCTACCAGCCTCTGAGAAACCAGCTGATAACACTACTATTGCGTTTACTCCTTTATCAACTGCATCATCAACAACACTAGGTACAGCTTCTGCTGGAACAGCTACAACAACTAAATCGACCTTACCTGGTATATCTCGAAGTGAAGGATAAGTCTTTAACCCTAGAATTTCATTATATCTCGGATTAACAGGATATATCTTACCCTTAAATCCAGCACGTAGTAAATTCTCGACTACCAACCTACCAATCTTCCCTTCCTTAGGCGTAGCACCTACTACTGCAATGCTCTCTGTCTTTAGAATAGACGATAGCATTGACATAGACTACCCCGTGATACGATAAGAATACTATTAGGATAAAACTATTTTGCGGTCATCCTTAATTATTCAAATCAAGGTATTAAATTATGCGTGTAGGTGTTCTAGGATTAGGCAACATGGGTACAGCTATAGCGTTAAGACTAGTTGAAAAAGGATTCAAGGTCCGTGTATGGAACCGTACTAAAAGTAAGGCAGAGAAAATAGCCCAAGAACATAACCTAGCAGTTGAAGAAACCCCTAAAAAACTAGTAGAGAACACATACACTACTATAGTAATGATATCCGATGATAAAGCATTCAGAGAAGTCTTTTACGATAACAATGGGATACTACAAGGAATAAGACCTAACTACATACTGATAAACTCTTCAACTACTACGCCTATGCTTAGCATTGAATTAGCTTCAGTTTTACGTAAACATAAGGCCTTCTTAATTGAAGCCCCAGTACTCGGAGGACCTAAGGTAGCCCGAAAAGGAGAACTTATAATAATGGTTAGTGGACCTCAAGAACAAGTTGAAAATATAAAAGAGGTACTTTCTGCCTTAGGAGAAATAGTGTATGTATCTAATCATATAGGAGATGCAATGGTCCTAAAGCTAGCATTCAATGCTCTACTAATATCAAATCTACAATTACTATCAGAGACGCTAGGTTTAGTTGAAGCATGGAATATTGATACTATCAAAATTAAAGAAATACTAAGTAAAACAATATTCAAACCAATAATAGAGAAATACTATTCAAGGCTATTAGCTGAAAGCTATCCTGTAAGCTTTAGGCTAGCATTAGCGGTTAAAGACCTGGAGTACGCCAGAAAGACAGCTGAGGAAAAGAACCAACCAGTACCATTGATATCAACTGCTGCGACAATATTTAGACTAGCCGCAAATCACGGCTATGGAGAAGAAGATTATAGTAGGATATCCCTATTCATTAGGAGGCACAAAAAGTGATCAACAATAAGAAGGTATTTACCATAGGTCACAGTAATAGGAATATGAATGAATTCATAGAAATACTATTAAAATACAAGATAAAAACCTTAGTAGATGTACGTAGATTCCCTAAATCAACACGTTATCCCCACTTTAATAAAGAGGTATTAGAACAAGCTCTTCAGAAGATAGGTATCAAATACATATGGATGGGTGAAAACTTAGGAGGCTATTGTAACGGCGGCTATGAAGAGTACATGAAAACCGAAAAGTACTTAGGAGGAGTAAACAAACTTATCGAAATAATAGGTAATTCTCCTGGCCCTATTGCGATAATGTGTAGTGAAAGATTGTGGTTTAAATGTCATAGAAAATTCATAGCTGATACTCTCGTAGAAAAAGGTTACGAAGTAATACATATAATAGATAAGGATAAGATACAAATACATAAACCTAGAAAAAATAGTAAACTTCTGGAAAAGCTGTGATGAACCCAGCGGGGACTTACACTTAATGAATATAAATGTGGATGAAGAAAACGTCCACCGACTGAGCCCCTATAGAATAGATATTTTCACAATATGTCCTTCTACCTCTATTACGTCGATTATATTGGGTTTACAAGTATTAAACCCTTTATCTAATAATGAGTCATAAACAGTACTGCTTGTAACAACAACTAAGTCTCCCTTACATAGATATCCTATACTATAATACCTCCTTTTGTCTCCGCTAAAATGCTCCCAATCTTCGATAATATATACATTACTTGTTGAATTGTTAATGAATAGTATTAATGAGTTAATCGATGTTCTTACAGCTTTTTTCCTAAGTAATACATTGATAGTATTCCTTATGGCTTCGACTATATTACCGTGTTTAACATATTCTCTAATCAGTAACTTGAAGTACATGTATGTATCAGATACCTTATCTAAATCTCCTTTGTATCCTATTTCTTCAGCTACGACATATTTATCTATACCACCATTGTGAGCTAGAGCCAGTATTGAATCATCTATATTACTAATGAATGGGTGAGCATATAGTAATCCTAAAGGTTCGCTCTTACTAGCTTTCCTTACATGAATTATACCTTTACATGGACATCTAAGTGAACGTATAAGTCTTTCAAGAATTCTAATTTGAGAGTAAAGTGGTTCACCCGACTTATAATATAGTACCCCGCCTAATCCTTGATCGTATATACTAAGCCCCCAGCCATCACTATGTCCTCCTACAACTTTACCAGGTAATAACGGATCATAACGAGAAACGCTAACTAGTGGACCAAGAATTTCATGTAACCCATCAATATTCCTTGACAATTTAAAGCCTATTAGTCTACACAAGACTAAATATCCCTACCCCAAAAATAACATAATTCTGGAATAAATATTATTGTAGAGTACACACAAATGAAACAGGTCTAAGTACTATGGAAGTATATGTTGGTACAAGTGGCTGGATGTATGACTGGAACCCTGATGGTTTTGAATGGTTTATAAAGTATAGTGAGCTAAATGCTGTGGAACTTAATGCAAGTTTCTATCGATTTCCTTATCCTAATCAA
>QMQO01000109.1 GCA_003650545.1 Candidatus Woesearchaeota archaeon
CTGACAGTTGTCGCGAGTCGTGCGATCTGGCGCTCTGTCGCGCTCGCACTGCGGGAAAGTTCATTGAAGAGTTGTTGACCGAGACGAGTACGAGGCAGGATTAACGCGAGGGCTGTGCCCGCGGCGACCAAAGCCATACGGTAACGGCGGAAAGAATTAGAAGTCTCCTTTACCGCTCTGTCGACTTGCTGCAGAGATCTCTCGGTTTGGCGCGTTTGTTGTTGGAGACGCTCGGTTGTTTCGGCCGCTTGTTGTACTGATCGCGTAAGTTGTGAAGCACCTTTCCCCGTTTGCTCGAGTTGACGAGAAAGGTTAGTGGAGAGGCGAACGAGGGATTGAGATAGCGCGTTCAGACTCCGAACTGTGCTCTGGATGGACTCGTTGAGCGCTTGGAGCTCTTCCGCGCCAATAACTTGGATGTCGACTGTTTCTTTCATTTGCCAACAATCCTAACTGGTAACCCCTTTTGCATCGCCCTTTTAAGCTGCTCTTTGAGATCACTTCCTTCTTTTCCTCCTTCTTTTATCTCCGCACCCAACAACCTCGCCCAAAATTCTTTCTCTCGCCTGATCCGCTTAACCGCGGAACGTAACAAGTGCTCCAACTCCTTGCGGGTGCGGCCTAGCACCTGTTCCGGCGTCCACCCGTACTCGTGACAAAAGAAGTCGATCAGATCGACTCCAGAGAACTCGTCGTCACTTACCTGCCTAGCGCGTTGGTCATCCCGTCGCTGATCTTTCTGAAAGTTTTCAAGGACAAAGGGAGAATCACGTTTATCATGTCCTCGGCGCTCAGATTCTCTTCAACCCACTTCTCGTCCTTCCCGAGAAAGAGAGCAGCGATCTTTGACATCACGTCGCCAAACTCGGTTAGCAACCTCATAGCCGCTTTCGGGCTAATCGGTTGATCCGGACTCGCGTCCTCAGGCAGAGCTTTTTCCATTACTTCGGAAAGGAGCTTGTAAATCTTGAGCTCCTTTCCCCAAGCGAGTTTCGGAATCGTGATACGTTCTCCATTGGAAAGTTCAATCTCTCTTCCTTCCTCTACGAAAGCGTCAATGGGTTTCTCTTTAGGCATGTTTTCACCTCCTCGAAGGAAGTTGTGCTCCTAAAAGGAGTCATCAGGAGCTTCTTTTAGAAGCTCCCGAGCAAGTCAATTCGGCACAACCGTTCCGTTGAGCTGAGCGGGTTGCCAGCCCAGTCGGTGGTGGCGGTAAGAGCGCTGAACTCGTACGGGAACTCGTGAGGCTCGTCGCCGAAGGTGATGGTGATCTCACCAGAACCCTGCGCCCTCCACAAGTACACAATCACGGTCCCGCCAGAGGGCATCTGGTGCACGAACTTAACCGCAACTTCAGTGATGTTCATATCACCACCGAAACCGAGCTTCTGGCCCCCGGTGATGCTCTCCACCACACCAGCACCAAGAGCGTACTTCAGGTTATCGAGGTTCCACTCGCAATGGACTGTCGCATCAACTCGGTTGAACCCGAGTTGCCGCCGCGCTCAGTCTCTTCAGGTGAGCCGGAAATCTCCAAGTAACGTTGGTAAATTTTGCTCTTTATGTCCTGGCGCCTTCTCCCGATCGGCATTGCTAAGAACACCGTGGCGAGCTCCTTCTTTTTGTCCGACAACAGGTCCAAGCACCTCTCCAAGACCCTTTTCAGCTTCCTCCCTTTCACCTTCTCACCCAGCGCACTCCGGAATTGCTGTGGAACGTACAACACCATTTCATAGGCCGGATTCTGCGCCGGACTCTCGTGTTTGTACATCACCAACTTGCCCTGCTCCACAGCTTGCGCCAGGACTTCAGGTGCAACGGAGATTCGCGGCCCTTCCTGTGTGTTGGCATCCAATGGACGCAGTTGCCATTTGTACCTGAAGCACTTAAACACCGGCTCTCCAATGTACTGCAAGAAATCGTTAACCCACTCAGGTAAAACCTTCACCATTGCCTTCCCCTCATAAATCCACACCACCGATTCAATCCCTATCCCTTTCAGTTGGTCCACAATCCTTTGGTTTTCGTCCTCACCAAAGCACATCGTGTACAACCAAATCGCTTCAGGGTATCCATGTGCTCCAACCCTCAGGTGGCCATCCCCACAATATAGCACGTTCAGGACCAACGGGGTGATCTCAAAATCATCCGGTAACCTTTTCTTTCCCCTCTCATCATACCACCTTTCTCGAAACTCCCCAAAGAACTTCTTGTTGTACACTTCCACACGGTACATCGTCCTTTTCACCCCAAAGCCTTCTCCTCTGGTCCTCCCGAAGTAGGTCTTGAACCCTTCCGAGCGATACAGCTCGTGCACCTGTTTCGCGTACTCTTTGTGCGTGGTGTTCAAGGTCAGAAAGCACTTTTTGGTCACATGACCATCGCTGGCAACCAACCCCTCTGTGATTTCCCAAATTCTGTTGTTGCCCATTGGATGCGTCCACTTTGATCAGCGGCGGTTTTTAACTGTACCTCACGGTACAGTGGGCCCGAGTGGACTCAAGCCCCCTAACGGTGAGTCGCACGGACTCAGTCGTAACCCACTGCTTGATGAGCTGGCGTGGAGAGCCCTGGTAAACTTCCAAACGCTCGCGTGAAAAAGCGAGCTCAGCACCGGACCGGACTGCTCCGACGTCTACGGTCACTAACCCGACTCTTTCGAGCCGGAGTGGACTATACCACCATCCGGAGGTCATATCACTTGGTAAATCCCCCGGATGCTCCGCGTATTGCGACCGAGCACCTCCTTTACCAGAGAGGTGAGTCGATCGCCGCCCGAGGAACTCTGGAAGTACTCCCTCGCAAAAAGAACGCTCATGTGCATGTGCAACCTCATGTGCTCGGCGTTCTTCAATACCAATAAATTGTGCCTGCGGCAATCAAACGGATCTCCGTTGATATGGTGCACCACCTCACCCCTTTTTAAAGGTCTTCCCAGTGCCTTCTCCGCAACCATAACGTGCACGAACCTACAATCGGAATTTCTTCCGTTCTTTGAAGCCGTCGGAACGTAGTGAATGTAACCGCCTTTGGTTCTTTGTTTAGCTACGCTCAGGCCTTTTGACACCACATCGAGGTCTTCCTTATCGATCTTGAGTTCGAACCGTCCATACTTTGACTTGATCGGGAGTACCACCCAGTCTTCCTCGGGGAAGTCTCTGCAGGGCTTCGACCCTCTCGGGTCTAACCCCTCAGGGTTACCATGCCCCGTATCGGC
>QMQO01000110.1 GCA_003650545.1 Candidatus Woesearchaeota archaeon
GATTAGGGCAGATGATCTGTATTTGGTTATCTTTTCACTGACTAGGTTCGCAATAATCATGCTGATCAACAGGCCAACATAGATGTAACTCACAGTATAATGGGAAAGAATGAGCATGATACCAAAAATTATGAAGAATGTTTTTTTTGAGGCTTTGGTCAGTGCATTGTCAAAGAATACAAGTAGTGATAGGACAAAAAACAGCAAGGCAATCTCATTTCTTGCTATTGTCACAAATAGTGAGAATATCTCTATGCTTGAAAAGAATAATGCAGATAAAAATGCATAAAGCGATGAAGTGTATCTGCGCATCATCAAAAAGATTATTAGAGGGCATAATGCAAAAAGAACCTGAAAGAGTATGGTGAATATTTGTTCACCTGCTATGCCTGTGATCGAATTATAGACTACAGGCAATAATGTTATGCTCAGGCATGGATTATATGAATAAACATTAGGCTCCCAGTGCAGATTATCTTTTGTCAATTGGTAGACAAAATACTCTCCGTGGACATCACAGCCAAATATATGCCCTGACCTTAATGATACCATAAACAATAGGGAAAGAGCTATCATGAAAATTGCCAATGCAAACACGTTTTTTGATATGTTCCATCTTCTGTAAAAGACTGCAAGGGCGAGAGCATATATTGACATCACTGTAATCAATAACATCGGGATTATGCTTTGTCCAGCAGAATCAAGGTGTCTTGCTCCAAGTATAGCCAGGATAGGAAATAAAAAAGGAATTGCAAAAAGAACCTTGCTTTTTGATGGGAATCCATGCTTTTGCAGAAAGATTATGTTATCTTTGTTTTTGTCATACGTAATTTTCCATATCCCTAATATCAACAGGTCGAGACAGGCCACTAAATAAACAGGTGCCAGAGGGTTTGGTATGCCCAGAGAGTGCAGCAATTGGTTGATGAGAATTCCTCCAAGCATCAAAAATGATATGCTCAGTCCTGTAGAATAGACCAAAAATTTCCAAAAATCAGGATTCTCTTGCTTAAACCAAAACAATATCAGCAGCCCAGGAATTATTGAGAAAACTATAAATCCAAACACCTGCTGTAGAACAGGAATATTGAACAGAATAAACAGATTTGTTAGCGCTAATAAAATCAGAGTCCAGTTCAGTATTTTTTTGGTTTGTATTTCCATCTTATCTGTTGTCTAAAACAGCGATCTGCTTATCTACAGCTTTTATCACGTCTTTGACAGCAACAGGAGGTGTTTGTTTTAGTTCTGCATTGATGTCCATGTAGCCGTTCCAGTGAGGATTGTCAGGAGAAGCATTGGTAAGTGCAGTATGCCCTTTCCCATACGGACCCCATCTTTTTGGATTTACATATCCCATTAACGCTATTACAGGAGTTTTAACTGCAGCAGAGATATGCATTGGCGCAGAATCGTTGCAGATAAAAAGGTTACATTTTGTTATTAGTGCGGCCATTTGGTTTAGGGTATTTTTTCCAGCAATATTGGCAGCATTCTTTTTTGAAAGTTTGATTATTCTGCTGTTTAATGAGCATTCATCAGATGATCCGATTAAAATGAAATTGACACTATGTTTGATTGAGATACGTTCGATTAGCTTTGCGAAGTTTTCTTTTGGCCATCTTTTTATCATCCAATCTGGATTTCCACCAGCATGCACAGCAATCAGCTTACGCTTTTTTGAAAAACCGTTCTTTTTGAGAATCTGGTCTGCATATTGCCTGTCTTTTTTTGAAATGTTAAACTCCAGTTTTTTATTTTTCGTCTTAATACCTATCAAAGAAATCAAATCTATGTACAAGTCCAGCTCATGCCTATTGTCCTGAAAATAAGGTGTTGTGTGTGTGAATAAATCCTTACGATGATTGTAGCCTATGTCAGCTCCTATTCTGGTGTCTGCTCCTGAAATGAACGCTAAGAATGCGCTGAATGTGGAGTATGACTCAAAGTCAATTGCAATGTCAAATTTATGCTTCTTAACTTCGAGTATCAGTTTTATCATGTTTACTGAAGTGTTTACTGCACTTTTAACCAGGTTCTTGTTTTCAACTAGATCTATTGTGATTATTTTATTAAAATAATGATATTGTTTATACAGTCCTTTTGTCCTGTTGGATGTGACCATCACCATTCTTGCTTTTGGAAAGTGCTTTCTTGTGGCCCTGATTGCAGGGATTGTAAGAACTGCATCGCCTATGTTACCAAATTTTATGATTAGTATGTTTTTGACATCTTTTTTACCCAAATGTTTTCGAGGTGATTTTTTGGTTATTCTGCTCAGCAACAATACAAAAGATGACCCTATTGTCTTATCTATCTTTTTTATAACCGGGAATGCCCTCATTTTCTTTGCGCTCTTTCTTCAATCCTTGTTAATTTTTTTGTTATATTGTCGATGATCAAGCCTAATGAGAAAAACTGAGTTCCTAAGATCAGCGATAAGGTTGTTAATAGAGGATAATAAGGCCTACTGATAAGGCCTGTTGTGATATATTCTTTTAAGATAATTCCTCCGATAATAATCCCTATCAAAAACAGAATAAAGCTAGGTATCATTATTGTTCTTGCTAGCAAGGTAGTCTCTGAATAACCAATATGGATCAGTGAAAATAGTATCTTGAACGGATCTTTTATAGCATGAATCTTGCTTTTACCAACTCGTTTATTGTATCCTATTGGAATCTCTTTAATCTTATAACCCAGTTTTGCTGCCCTTGCTGTCGCTTTTGGCTCATATTCTAATGATCTAGCCTTCACATTTATCTCTGGGAATATCTCTTTTCTAAATGCTCTTAGTCCACTTTGGCTGTCTGTAATCTCACTTGCAGATATATAGCTGACAAGAGATGAAAAGAGCTTGTTTCCGAGTTTGTGTGAGAAACTCATACATTGAGGAGGTGCTGGCATGAACCTTGAACCAACTACAATATCTGCGCCTTTTTTGATCTCAGAAACAAGCTCTGGAAAATGGCAGGAGGGATATGTGCAGTCTGCATCAGTAAAAATAACAATGTCGCCTGTAGAGTGCTTTACTCCTGTATTCAGGGCAAAGGCCTTTCCGCGGTTTGTCTTGTGCCTGACCAGGATGATCGAGGGGCTTTTTGAATTCTTTTTGATGCTTTTGTATGTATTTATGTAATTCCTGGCAATATCAAATGTCCTGTCTTTGCTTCCATCATCAACAATGACA
>QMQO01000111.1 GCA_003650545.1 Candidatus Woesearchaeota archaeon
CCGCTGAAGTCGCTTGACCCAGTCGTCAAGGTGAGTAGCTTCCAGGAAGTCGCGCTAGCTAGCAAGCACTACGTGTTAGCTAACGCTATCTCCAGCAAGCCTGCGGAGGCTGTGGTACTTGAGGATCTAGTACTGGCTGCTTTCAGCAGTGGGCGCAGGAATTTCCTGCTCGTTGACCTAGGTACATCAACGATTGCGTATCAGGTAGTAGATTCTAGAGGAAGCCTGATTAGTGATGGCGCTCTGGTCAATCCGTGGCACAAGTATGGAGCCGACGTAATCACGGTAGCTACGAAGGCTGTGCGGGAGCCCCACCTCTACGAAAGGATGAGGGAGGAGTTAAATAATGCCGTAGCATCACTAATGAATGAACAGGAGGCAGGTGTCGCGGTTATAGCGGGCAATAGCGTCATGGAGTCCGTGTTCATGGGCCTGCAGTTAAGTCAGCTCGTTGCTAAGCCGTTCCAGCCTCTAGCTAGGGGACCGTTCATATACTTGATACCTGGCGCGAACTACCCCTCAGTACTCCTACCGCTTCTCGCTGGCTTTGTTGGCGGGGATTCGTTCGCTAACTTACTCGCTGCTGAGTACCTAGGGCTCCCGAAGCCTTACCTCATCATTGATCTAGGAACTAATACTGAGGTGCTCCTAGCTACTGAGGACGGGTACTACGTAGGTAGCACTCCCGCAGGACCTGCTTTTGAAGGGCACGTAGCTAGCGGTACAAGCTTTGCTGTAGGCGGGATTGAGGAAGTGAGGGTGAGCGGATTTAAAGAAGATGGAGCGCCCATATTTACCTACGTGGGCGAGCCCGTAGGTCTTCTGGGGTCCGGAATCATTAGTTTAGTTGCCGAGCTCGTTCGCTACGGCTTAGTAAGTAGGAGTGGGAGAATGATAAGGGGGTACAAGGTCGTAGGGGGGCTTAAGGCATTCGTTATAGCTAGCGAAGCTGAGCGAGGAAGCGTAGTTTTCACTAGCCGCGATCTGAGGGAGTTCCAGAAAGCTATGGCAGCAGTGAGGGCGGGGTGGCGGCTGATACTTGATGCTGGTGGTGTCGACCTCACTGATTTGAGGTACGTTGTGGTTTGTGGAACCTTCGGCTCGAAGATAGCTCCTGAAGATGCTGCGCTACTCGAGATCATACCTCCAGTAGATCTGAGTAGAATTATTGTAGCAGGGAATCTTGTTTTAAGTGGTCTCAGGGTGTACGTATTTGACAAGTACTCGCATGAGCTAGCTGAGGGGATACTAAGTAACTTAACTCACGTCAGCTTAGTAGGAACGGAGAAATTCACGAATCTTTGGATCAAGTCGCTAGAATTTAGCAGGGCTCCTGAACCTTAGTAGCTTGCGCTGGGATGAGCGCGCTAGTGTGTTAAGGTCAGCATATTAAGTCATGAAAATAATCTTCACCTGCTAGAATTGCTGGCTTAGCCGTGCCCCCGTAAACTACTCCTAGTACTGTCTTAGTGAACGCAAACATCCTGTAGTAGGTACCTAATACCTTCTTAAAGGCTTGCACTGCAATTACGGCGCACTTATGGTAGCTGTACGTAAAGTCGCGACGTAGAGAACGCTGTTGTCTTCGATGGGGTTTTCAGCAGGTAAAGTAAAGTATAGCGAACATTGCGCTCGGGTGCGAGAGTAATTTAACAGTAAGTTAGCTAGCTGTAACCTTCCTCTAGCGGTAATAAGCTAGAAGTGATCTACTCTAAGTACACAAAGCGCGAAACGGTTAAATATGGTGCACTCTTAATTATGTACGGTGCACACACCTGCGGGTGGTGATGGTGGCGGGTAAGACCAGGTTAGCTCTAGTATTGGCTATTGCTCTAGTTGTTTTAGTTGTGATCATATCGTACTCAGCCGTAGCAAGGTTTATATGATTGTATATGTTTTTATATGTTCTTTATGGTTGTTCTTCTTCGATTACTGCTATAATCTTGACTTTCTTTCCCCTGTACTTTGATAGTTTTAGCTGGTATTCTTTTGGCGGGTATATGATTACTCTTCCTTTCCCATAGCTTAGTAGTGAGGCCTTGAATACATATACTCTACTCATTATACCATCTACTACATTATATAGCTAGAAAAACTTATAAGTATAGCTATCATAGAGTACATATGGGTAAAAAGCTCCGATGAAGGGGAAGACCACCACAGTTAAGGCGGTTCCCCGAGGAGAGGGTATGCTAACACTCAAAGCTCAAGGAGTTCTCGTAGAAGACTCTCTAGAAGAATTGCGTGAAGAACTGTACCTTACACGAAGAGCTACACAGCATGTCATTGATTGTCTATGGGAGCTAGATAAGCTACCAAGTATTAACCAAGCACATCAGATGTTCTACAAAATACTTAGAGAGCAGGGATTCCGTGCACATCAAGCTAAGCAGATATACAAGTACGCTTTAGGAATAATTAGGTCAGCCAAGGAGAACGGCGGAAAGAAACCCGCACTTAGGAAGTTGTCTGCTAGACTGGACAAATACGATGCTAGGGTAGACCTTGAGAATCAGGTGGTCTCGGTAAAGTTTAGGAATAAGGTGTTCAGTATAAAGCTGCTGCATCGTAGGAGCTACATAGAGAAATTCAAAGGGAGGAAATGGTATGAGGTAATCATAAGCATTGACAGGCAGGATAGGATATGGATATGCATACCGTTCAGATGGGAATACAAACCATATAAGCCTAGAAGACTGATTTCCCTAGACGTAAACCTCAAGAAGATAGTAGCCTATAATGGAAGAAGAGTTAGGAGGATAGATACTAGGTTCACAGAAGCACTATACCTCAAGCACCGTGCTGAGGAGGTTCAGAAGAGACATAGTTATGCTTGGAGGAGAAACAAGAAATGGCTGGAAATCATAAGGGCTCTTCATAGGAAGAGCAGGAACATAGTAATTGATTGGTCTCGTAAGTTCGCTAAGTACATAGCCCTAAAAGCTAAAAAGACAAAAAGTGCTATAGTCCTCGAAGACCTTGACAAGCTATGGTTTAATGCCTCTAGGAAGTCCTCCAGTCTAGCTGACAAGCTTTCACGTTTCGCTTACAGGAAATTATAGCAGGCAATCCTAACCAAGGTGATAGAGTATAACGTGCCAGTAATATTCATAGACCCAAGAAACACTTCATCCACATGTCCTAGATGTGGATACAAGTTATCCTATAA
>QMQO01000112.1 GCA_003650545.1 Candidatus Woesearchaeota archaeon
TATAATGAAGGCAAATGAAATTTTTACAATTCCTCCCCAGATTTAACAATGAAGATCTCTGTATATCTTAAGAGGTAAAGTGTTCGATATTCTAGACTATTATGTTTCAAGCTATAGTATTTTGTAGGACATAGTTATTAAATTCTAATGGGAGGCTACATGGCTAAAGCTATGGTGTTGCTGTTTAAGGGTGCTAAGACTATAATTAGTGTTCTTTGCATTGTCCTAATTGCTTTACTGATAATGCAAATGCTGTATGCATCGCCATTGTTAGCAGAGGGTAGCATTACTCATACTGATAACTCCATATATGGTCTCTACACGATTCATAGATACGGAAATGTAACCCTGCTTCTACTAAATACGTCTGCTTTAAGGTATATGGACGGCTTCTGGATCGCTACATTAGGGGATGTTGATAGGATCGATATTGCTGAGAAGATCCTTAATATAGTTGGCGATAATGTTGTGCAATGCGCAGACATCGTTATAGAGAATGGCGAGCCACGAACACTACGAGGCAACCTATCTAGAGATATCTCTAAGATCGTGACTATGCTTGTGAATGAGGGTTTGAAAAACGGCAAGCTCAGAATCAGTACTCTCAGCAGTGGCTCTCTATGGCTACGGATAGACCGTAGAAGCGTTAACGAGTTAGGTGTTGAGAGGCTCGTTAAAGCTATCACCGGTGCTGTTCCTGGGAAGAGAGTTATAGTTCAAGAGGTTGTTAGCCTCGGTAGAGCACCATCGTACTTCGATGCTCAGGATATGTATGAATCCTTTATAGCGATACCGTGCTTCACATCGCTTGCGGAAACACCTTATGGACTAGTAATAGTGTTCAACCAGAGATGCGCTCAGAGAATAGCAAACCAAACCAATACCTCTCTGGACCAGGTTGTAGAAGATATAGTGGGTAAGCTACGGGATGCAACACCGCTACTGAGAAGATACATACCCTGTAAGGAATTCCTAGTGATCTTCACAAACGTATATCCATCAATACCTCTAGTTGCAGAACCAAGAGATATTGCAAAGGTTAAGACAGAACCAGGCAATGAAACTAATGGTGAAACCTATACTGCTGTAATCAGTGAGCAAAACCGTTTAAAACCATGGATAATTAACGATTATGGAAGCCTCGTTGTTATCAGAGTGAATAGGTCAATGTTTAAAAACCTCGGTAATGGCTTCTGGCTGATTGTGCTACCCGACATGAAGTATAGTGAATTTGATGATATAGCACTTAACCAGGTAGAACCATACCTCGACACAGGAGGGGCAGGGGCAGAGGTTATACTTCATGTGATATGGTCAGGGGAGACCTATGTTGTTAAGGTTAACGAGACTAGAAGCTCAAGCAGAGATCTTGAGGAGATTCATAAACGTATCAAGGAGTTCTTAAATGACCTTAGCTGTAGGGGTCTAACATCGGCAGAGATGAAGTTGTTTATCAAAGACAACATCACCCACATATTAGTTGGGGGCATTGGCGAGCTAGGTATTGATGAGTTTGCTAAGCTAGCTCATCAGTACTTTAAGGACTTTAGCAAGAGAATTATTGTTGTGGAGAAATTTGGTTGGCTACCGCCTGGAAGCCCCTATCAGCGTATTGAAATGCTTGAGACTCTAGGTAAGGTTCCGTGCTTCTTCTCTTTCGGTGAAGCAGTATATGGTACATCAATAATATTCAACGCTACATGCATTAAGGAACTAGCTGAGAAGAACAATACGGCCTTCAATGAAGCTGTAGAGTACATTGTTGGGGAGGTAAAGGAGTTGGACCCGCTGATAAGGAGGTATCTGCCATGGCAGGAAATACTCATACTGGTAGCTAAAACACCAAAACTAATAATGCCTGTAGGTACAACATCAACTAATACAAGCAAGCCATCATCTGAAGTACAAGTAGAAACCGCGCAGACGGAGAAGCAACCGCAAAACGCCACAGCTACAACAACTCAACATAAAGAAGGATATACAATACCTCACCAGTTAATGCTGATTACGCTACTAATGATCGTAACAGTAAGTATTATTACGGCAGTCGTAATTAGATATAAATCGTGATTTTATTAGAACCGAATAATACGTGCTAAATTCATCGCTATTACACATGCTTTACTACTTAGTCATGAATTCGTGTTGACTCTATGAGTGTTCGAGGTTTCCGACATTTACGTTCTAAGAACTAGGTTTTACAGATAGGTTGTCTAAGTTTATCTTGGAGTGACAATAATGTTAAGGTATGTTATTGCCTTAGTTTTTATAGTGTTAGTTGCCTTAGCCAGTGTAGTGTACTATTACTATTCACAGCATAGTATTAACCAAGTAACATTCCCTATTAATGAGAGTGTTGAATCTGGGACCACTGCACAGAGCGATGGGGCTTGGTACGATGATGTCGCAGTAAGGATTAATTACACCGTTATTGATGATCCTGAAACACTATCGATTACTAGGGAATTCATTAAGGCATCTCTTCCGCTTCCGACACATCTTGATAAGAAGAGGGTAATTGATTGGCTTAATACAGACATAGCCGTTCTAAAGGTGATTGTGGAACTTGTTAACAATGGCGATAAGCCTATATACTACATAACTAATGCTTTTTGCGAAGTATGCTTTAATGCTACAGTACGTGATCATAGATTTGAGCCTGTTACATGGAAAGTTGAAGACCCAATTACATTACTAAATATCACTACAGAAGAAGGTGACATATTCCCATTAACTATATCATGTACACTAGATCTAAAGTATAAGAAAGTAGTACCCAAGTCAAGTATTGCTAATGAGTTCTACTACATAGTCACAAACCATTCAGAGGAATAATAAGAGCTCTAGCAACTATATGCCCCGAACCATTCAGTAATGAATGCAGAACGATAGAGAGTTATGTACCTGTATACGTAGCTAATGCTAGTAGTATTGATGTTCCCGGACTAGTTGGAAGAATTAATGATTTCACGTTGAATTTGTATGGTGTGTTTCTAGAGAAGTATTGGAGTAGAAACGTCGTGGTATCTCCTTTCAATGTCTACGTAGCGTTAACGTTACTTTATGAGGGTGCTAATGGGAGTACTAGGGAGGAGTTAGGTAGTGTTATGGGTTTAACTAACGTTAGTGTGCATGAAGCTTACCA
>QMQO01000113.1 GCA_003650545.1 Candidatus Woesearchaeota archaeon
TCTGGTAATGGTAATGATGTGAGTCAGGGTGTCCGTAGTTTAAGTCCGTTGTATCGTAGAGGGGTATTGAATGGTCGAGGGGTATTGGAGTTTGTTCAGGTGAATAATCGGATACGTCGGACAGGTTTTAGTGATTTTCCTGTTGATGAGTTGAATGTGTATATGGTGTTACGTACGAGTGATAGTGGTGATGGTATATTGTCATATGCGGTGAGTGGTAGTGATAATGAGTATTTATTATTTAACAGTTCGAATGTGAATATATATGTGAATAGTAGTAATGTGTCTAGTGGAGTAGCTGTGAATGATAATAGTTGGCATATATTGGGCACGAGTTGGCGTAGTAGTGATGGAAGGATAAGGTTGTATTTGAATGGAGGTTGTCGTTATGAGGGTAGTGGTTCGAGTAGTTCGTTGAGTAGTGGGGGTTGTTTAGCGTTAGGTGGGGAGCAGGATGCGGTGGATGGTGGTTATAGTAGTACACAGGATTATGATGGTTATATGGGCGAGGTGATACTATATAATCAGGAGTTGAATGATGCTCAGCGGGTGATAGTGGAGAATTATTTAAGTTCGAAGTATGGTATAAGTTTGGATAGTAATGATGTGTATAGTTTGGATAGTTTGTATGGTAATGATGTAGCAGGGATAGGGGATGCAGGGGGTATATCGAATAAGCATTTACGTGCGCAGAGTGGAGGGATGTTGCTGGTGAGTAGTCCGAGTGCATTGGATAGTGGAGAGTATTTATTGTTTGGTCATAATGATAGTAGTTTGAGTGAGTGGGATAGTGTGCTGAGTCCTTCTAATAGTGCGATGTTGAAGCGGGTGTGGCGGATGGATGAGACGGGAGATGTAGGTTTGGTGAGTATAACGGTTGATACGTTGTTATTTCCTAGTCGTCCGAATGGTAGTAGTGATTATGTGGTGTTATTGGATGGTGATGGAGATTTTAGTGGTGGTAGTGAGAAGTATTTATTGAGTTATGATGTGGGTAGTAGTTATCGTGTGGATGGAGTTGATGTATGGGATAGTGTGTATGTAGGGATAGGAGTATTGTTACCGGAGGTAAATTTTAGGTTGAGTAGTTCGAATGGTAGTGAGGGAGTGAGTCCAGCGTATATAGAGGTGGAGTTGAGTGATGCGTTGAGTGGTACGGTGAGTGTGAGTTATCAGGTGGTGGGAGGTAGTGCGACGGGAGGTGGAGTGGATTATAGTTTGAGTAGTGGTAGTGTTGTATTTTTGCCGGGTAGTGTGTTGGAGACGGTGAGTGTAGTGATAGAGGAAGATGTTGAGATAGAGTTAGATGAGACGATAGAGATAGGCTTGAGTGGAGTGGTGGGGGCTCGTTTAGGTAGTGATAGTGTACATGTGTATACGATAAATGATAATGATGAGGTAGGGAGTGTAGGGCCAGGGGGTGTAGGTGATAGTAGTAATTTATTGTTATGGTTACGGGGAGATGATTTGAGTGATTCGAGTGATGGGTCTGGAGTGGGTTTATGGCCGGATACCTCAGGTAATGGGAATGATGCGGTGCAGTTGACAGCTGGTTATCGGCCGGTTTATAAGGATACGGTGTTAAATGGTCATGGGGTGGTACGGTTTGGAGGTACTGATGATCGTTATGAGGATATATTTAGTTTGAGTAGTCAGAGTATGACGATATTTACGGTATTTAGTCATGATATGTTGAGTGGTGGGACAGGTAGTGAGAATGGTCCTGTGTGGCAGTTAGATAAGGTGAATGGGAGTGGTTTTTTTCCGTATTGGACGGATGGTAATCAGTATTTGCATTATGGAGGGGATTGGTTGAGTAAGGGTTCGGAGTTTAATCGAGGTGAGTGGTATATAGGTATGGTACGTTATGGTACGGATACGACGGAGTTATGGAAGGATGGGGTATGGAATGATGGTATAGGTAGTAATACGGTTAGTTTAGGGGATTTTCAGTTGGGTTGTCGGGTGAGTAATGGTGATTATTATAAGGGAGATATAGCGGAGGTGATATATTATAATCGGTATTTGAATGATGCTCAGCGTGTGTTAGTGGAGAATTATTTATCGAGTAAGTATGGTATAGTGATAGGTGGAGATGATCGTTATGCGTTTGATACGTTGTATGGGGAGGGAGTAGCAGGTATAGGTCATGCGGGTGGTAATTCATATCATACGTCGGCTTGGAGTGGAGGAGGGGTGTTGCGGTTGAGTAATGCGAGTGATTTAGATAGTAGTGAGTATTTATTGTTTGGTCATAATGGAGATAGTTTGAGTAGTTGGAGTAGTGTTGGGGCGCCGTCAGGAGTACGTTTGTTATTGAGTCGGGTATGGCGGTTGG
The DNA here is from genome assembly GCA_003650545.1 of Candidatus Woesearchaeota archaeon. GTDB lineage: Archaea > Nanobdellota > Nanobdellia > Woesearchaeales > B72-G16 > B72-G16. The sequence continues at coordinate 2,339 of QMQO01000113.1, forward strand.
ATGAGACAGGAGATGTGGGTCGGGTGACGGTTACGTTGGATACTAGTTTGTTACCAGCTCGGCCTAGTAAGTCAACGGATTATGTGTTGTTGTTAGATAGAGATTTAGATTTTAGTATAGGTGCGGTGGAGTCAGTATTTAGTTTGGATAGTGGTAGTATATATAGTGTGGATAATGTAGAGGTATGGGATTCGTTATATATGCGGATAGGGGTATTAGTTCCTGAGGCGAGGTTTAAGCTGAGTAGTGGTAGGGGTTGGGAGTCAGTAAGTCCAGTGAAGGTGGAGGTTGAGTTAAGTTCAGGTTATAGTGATACGGTGCGTGTGGTGTATGGTGTGAGTGGAGGTAGTGCGACGGGTGGAGGGGTGGATTATAGTTTATTGGGTAGTGATACATTAGAGTTTGTACCGAGGGATATATCGGAGACGTTGTATATAAGTATAGTGAATGATGATAGTTTAGAGATAGATGAGACGATACGTTTAACGTTGTTGGAGGTGGTAGGAGGAGTGATAGGTTTAGGTAGTGATACGGTGTATGAGTATACGATACGAGACAATGATAATCCAGGTTATGTAGGCCCTGGAGGAGTGGGAGATAGTATGATGAATGTGTTGTGGTTGCGAGGTGATGATTTAAGTGATTCTAGTGATGGTGATACGATAGGTGTGTGGTATGATACATCTGGTAATGGTAATGATGTGAGTCAGGGTGTCCGTAGTTTAAGTCCGTTGTATCGTAGAGGGGTATTGAATGGTCGAGGGGTATTGGAGTTTGTTCAGGTGAATAATCGGATACGTCGGACA
>QMQO01000114.1 GCA_003650545.1 Candidatus Woesearchaeota archaeon
GCCACACAGATCTCATTTTCAATATATTTTTATAGAGGATGTGCTCCTCCTCTATGCTTTGTATTTCTTAAAAGAAGCTGTATAACGATATGTTAAGCGTGATTGCGTATAGCAGGCAACTGCACTTCTAACGCTACATAGCATGGTTATTACTCACATCGATTTAGGTTATATTTATCACTCCTTAATTTAAGCCTAGTGCTAAGACTTGATTATAGACTAGCGGTGGTAACATGTTGTCAATAAATAATGATACAGTACTAGTCATAGACCTCTATGTGTTCGTGTTCTATGACTACGAGTAGCCCAGACTTTGGCTCTAGCTGTTTGGCTATAGAGGCTATTCTCTTAGCTAGTCTTGATATTTCACCTCTAGAAGGTTGGTATGAAATGTAGATCACTCCATTTCTTGCCAGGGATAGAAGGCTTGGCGTAGTAAAATCAGAATCTCTTGTCAGTATTGTTCGTCTAAGCTCATTTGCCGTATTAATTAACTCTTTATCGCTAATGCCTCTTAAGTCTAAGTCTTGCAGTCGTATAGTATCCACGTTAAGCTCCTTTAAAATGGTTGCCAGCTTCCTTGGTATATTTTCATCCACTAAGAGTCTCAGCAACTACCATAACCCTCTTTAACGCCTTAGACGCGAACTTCAATGCCTCATACACTGCTTCTAAAGGTATCTCAAACTCCTCAGCAACCTCCTCGGGTTTCCAGCCAACAGCAAGCATCTCTAGAATATCGTCAACAGACACTCTCGTACCTTTAACAGTAGGCCTACCGCCACGTCGGCCAGGAACGATCTCGAGCCACTTATAGCCAGGTAATACAACCATTTCAACCACCGCCAAGTAGTGTTATCAGATGCTATCCTTTTATTCATTTGGTTTTAAGGAAGGGTTCGACCAATCTTTAACCCAGTATTATTTCCTTAAGAATTACTATTTAAGATTCCAAATCTCTTTTCTTACCTAGTATTTCTGAAAAGCATGCCTAAATGGCTCACTCCTTGGTATAATCTATCTTGTATGTCTTAGTGCTAGCTTCATCTACACCTCTTTACGCTGGACTTTTTAAGGATTTTACGACTTCCATAGCTATACATTCGGTATGTACATGGTTAGCTGTCCCAACTATCTAGAGTATGAAAACTATGCCTAACTGTCTTAGATTACTATCAGTTAATGAGACATAAGAGCTGGTTTCCGGAGCCAGAGACCCCTAGACCCAAATCCCCGCAAGCCCACCACCTTAAACACCTCTTTTAAGTCTTGTCCTCAGATATTTATACCGCCTTGGTCGCTTATCTCACGATGTCCACGTGCTTACCGTTGTACTTCCACAACACCATCTTGCCGCCCGCAACTTAGCAACTACGCTGCCATCATGAGCATAATCTAGACACTTATCACTACACTATAACTATAGACTGTTACCGCATCACTTAACATGTTATACATGCCCGCACTGCTACCATTAAACATGCGAAATAGTAGCCTAGGCTGGTATAGAGTTAGTGAGCCTTCTTTATAATGATTCTTCTGTTTTATGTAGAAATATACTGTTTGTTTATCTATTTTTATCTAGTCAACTCTTTCATTTTATTCTATTATTATTGTGTAGAGCATCATGAATTTATATAGCTACTTAAATAAGCAAAATAATCCAAAGCAGGGCATAAAACTAATTTGCGACAATTACTATTGGTCATTAAAGGGCAATAGGCAATGACGTCTAGGCTAATAATAGTATCCAACCGCCTCCCTATACGTGTTTTGAGAAAGAATGGAGAAATAATGCTTGAGCATAGTACTGGTGGTCTCGCTACAAGCTTAGCGGCTTTGCATTCAAGAAAACCTAGTATCTGGATACATGGAGAAATGAAATACTACGGGGCCTCCTAGGTGCAGATCTCATAGGCTTTCATGCATATGATTACGTCAGGCATTTTCTTAGTTCTGTTCGCCGTTTATTAGGTATAGAGAATACCCTTGGTAGAATACATTTCGATGGTAGAGTGGTGCTCGTTGATGCTTTTCCCTTAGGAATAGATTTTGAGCACTTTACTAAAATTTTAACAGAAGAAAGGGTTAAAAAGAAGGTTAAAGAGTATCATGAGGCTTTCAAGAACCTTTATGTGATATTCCCGTTAGATAGGCTTGATTATACAAAGGGCATACCTCAGAGACTTAAAGCCTACGAGTTATTCCTGGCAAAATACCCTAATTATCGGGGCAAGGTTGTGCTTGTACTAGTTATTTCACCTTCTAGGACGGGCGTTAAGGAGCATACCGTATTGAAAAAGGAAATAGATGAACTCGTAGGTAAGATTAATGGTAAATATTCAACGCTGAATTGGAATCCTATAATATATATGTATAAGTACATACCATTCGAAGATTTATTAGCGCTTTACCAGATCGCGATGTAGCTTTAATAACACCGCTACGGGATGGCATGAATCTGGTATCAAAAGAATATGTGGCAGCCAAGACTGATGGAAGAGGTAGCTTAATTCTAAGCGAAGGAGCAGGTGCTGCATCAGAGCTTGTAGAAGCCATAATAGTAAACCCAAATAATATCAATGAGGTTACTGAGGCAATACGCCAAGCTCTAGAAATGAATGATAAAGAAAGAGTTATGAAAATGCTTGCAATGCGGGAACGGATACGCCGATACAACGTTTACCGATGGGCTGAGGGCTTTCTTGAAAGACTGAATGAAATTAAGAAAGAGCAAGTGAAGCTAAGGGCAAGAGTATTAACTAGTAAGGTAGTGAAAGATATTATACGAGACTACTGTAAGGCAAAGAATAGGCTTATACTACTAGACTACGACGGAACACTAGTGCCTATACAAGACACCGTTCGCCCGAGGGCGGTAGGTTAGGGTGTTTTGGGGTCATTTAAGGGTGTTGCTCTCGGGTTTATCATGGTCTCCGTCGACCCCTTTACCGCCCTCCTTGAGCGGTTCTCGAAAACACGGGGTCACTAAGCATGA
>QMQO01000115.1 GCA_003650545.1 Candidatus Woesearchaeota archaeon
CTCTTTGGTGGTATGTCGGCCACCATTAAATAACGATCCTCTTGGTAAGAGGGAACAAAATGCAGAGGATCTGAGTCGCAGCGCGCCGACTTGGATGACTTCGCGTCCAGAGTTGGATAGTCCATTTGGTTAAACCACTCTTCCAGCGTGATCCAAGGGCAAAGGCCGTCTTCAGGTATCTCAGCGTGCGTTGGTCGGGGTAAAGGCAATAAACCCTGTGTTTCGGTTTGCTTGACACACGGTTCGTCCGCCCGAATAGCAACGAGAATGGCTCGATTGCGATCCTGGGGCACTCCATAGTCCGCCATTTGAACGAGCGTTGAAAAGATGCGATACTCTGACCCCAAACTACGCTCGAAGATTTCCACGAGTTCGCGAGGCTCCTCACTTTCTTCAATACACACTACTCGCTGCAATACTTGTGGTACGTTCTCGACCACTGTCATCCTGGGTTTCAGTTCCTTTATTACGGGAATGGAGGCCAGCAAAAGCAAATTGCGCTCGTCATTTGTACTGGGATCCTTGACCTTGCCACGGCTGGGGTTCGAACTGCTCAAGCCCTGGCAAGGCGGGGTAACGCTGACGAGCGCTGGAGGCTTTTGGGTTCGCTCTTGGTACTTAGAGACCACCTCCTCCCAAGTCTTCCAAAGATCGCCTATCACACAAATAGAGTCGGGAAAGTTTCTAGTGCAAAGTTCGGCTCTGTTCGGTTCGAGTTCCGAATGCACCAAGAATTGGAAGCCAGCCAGTTCATACCCGAGGTCGCTCAGACCAGCGCCGGAAAAAAGAGAAATGGCTGGGAGCTTTTTGTATTGGTCAGATTCGCGCTCTCGAAACAAGAAGGAACGTGCGCTTGGTACTTGGGATCTAGACATTGACCTTCCTTTCGAGTCCGTTTCTACTTTCTGTTGAAAGCATACTGTGACTGATGGGCTTGTCGAACCTCTACCGAGCTTCCTCAGACTACTCCCTCACCGAGTTCTTCGTCTACCCTTTCGAGTGCCTGGATTCGCGGGTCTTCTCGTGGAGCCCGACTTTTCGCGATGTCCAAGATGTACTCGTGCAATTGCTTTGTGGTGCGCACGAGGGTATCCCAGGTTACTACGCGAATGTCCGAATTAGCAAGTTCCCCTATAAGCAGTTCGTCGTTCTCGCTATACTTAGAGACGATTAGTCGGCCCGACACGTGACTTCCGAATTTTGGGTCAGTAGTTCGAGCCAAATGTCGCCTAAGATAGTGAACGTAATCTTGATGCCGTCTGATTTCCTCCCTAGTAACCGTCCTGCTAGGTCGCTTAATCTCGACTACCACTACCCGCATCGTGTCTGCGAAACAGAAGAAGTCAAGCCGTCGTCTCCCCTCGACGGTACCTTCTTGGTCTAGCTCGTATGCCTCCCGGAGAACGTTATCGAGAGACTTTTCGTGCTTTAGCGTCATCCAGCCTGGCTCGATCAGCCACGGGCGTTCTTTCAAGAAATCGTGCATGTCAGGCACTTCTGGAACACCGGCTTGGACCATTTGGTCAAACTTCTCGATGATCTCTATTCGGCCCCTGACAATCTGCGCCGTGTGTACTGCCTCCAACACGTCCCACTCGACGAAGAGGCGCAGTATTTCTTGTTGTGCAGATTCGTCTATCGCGTTGAGCGCTCGAATCAGATCCATAAAGTACTCGTTTTCGTAAGCCTTTAGTAGAAACTCGACTATCTCTTCAAAACGATCCTGTGGTATGTCCTCTATTGTCGCGAGTTTGTTGATAGCCTTTCGTAGTTCCGTGCGTTCTCGTCTAGGGAATTTCTCAATGCGTTCGCGGTACTGTGTATTTCGGCGCAGTCGCTTTTTTCTATTTTCGGCTCGCTTCTCAGCCCACCTAGTCAGGAGACTGCGCAGCTTTGTCTGACCCCAATTGAGGAGGGGTTGAGCTTTTGGATCTTCCCACAACACGGACGCGCGCCCCGTAGCGATCAAATCAGTGTCCTCTTCGTCGAGACCATCCGCGTGTACCTCGCCAACCATGTACTGCATACCGTGTTGTCCGTAAACACCTCCTCTGAGGTCAAAGAAGAACGGCTCCTGAGCCAGACGTCCTCTTACCATCACGGCGATGCCTCGCGCGTCCTCGTACTGCACAGGTTTGGCAGTGAACCCGACCCACCACTTTATCGTTCCTACGCCGCTTACGTCTTCCGTATTCATCCCGCTTGTTGGAAAGCGAAACTCGTAATCAAGTTCCTGTGGCGTCAAGAGCTCTCCGTTGATGAAAACCTGAAACTCCTTTGACAAAACTGCAAATCGCCGGGCCATGCTTGCTCGAAACCTATCCTCGTTGATAGCGCGTTTGAGTTGGATCCGTCTTAGGATGACGAACGTCCCGTCAGGTTCATCTGCAGATTCGTCTCGAAGCACCTCCGGCTCGTAGGGAGCAACCATTTGCCCCTTGCTGTGACGCAATATACTGTCGTAATCCATGCGAAAGTGGGTGAGCCACTTATCCTTGACGCTGCGCACTTCGATTATCTCCGCTATGCCAAAGCAACCAAGCTTTCCGAGCCCCTTGTGTCCCATCACCGGACGATCACCGTCGGTATAATGACCTTCTTCTCGACGACGATCTCGGCCGACCACGAGAAATTTGTCATTGCAGTCCTCGAAGCTCATACCAATTCCATCGTCCTTGACGGAAATCGTAGATTGTGGAGTCCACGATTGTCCAAGAGGAATTTCAATTTCTACTCTTTGAGCATCAGCGTCCCAAGCGTTGGCAATTAGTTCCGCGATTGCGGGCGTCGCGCCAGAGTACATGTGCAATCCGAGGTGTTTCACGAGCCCACCAGCAAACTGCATTTTCAGTTTTCGTGACTTCTCCACGTCACTGGGCATTTTCATTCCTTTCCCCATAGTCTAAACGACGCGGTGTCGAAATATTATACCA
>QMQO01000116.1 GCA_003650545.1 Candidatus Woesearchaeota archaeon
AGGAGGAATCGCATGCATAAGTGTAGCACAACTTTGCCGGTCTGGCACATGCCAGACATCGCCCAGGCCCTAGCCGAACACGAACGGCTGGTGCACTGGGTGGTCCGCTGCCAGTGGCTGGGAGAACTCTCCTACGCCGAGGCACTGCAAGTAGGCCGCATCGCCTTGTGGCGGGCGCTGCGGGGATATGACCCCCAGCGGGGAACGGTCTTCTCGACCTATGCGGTGGCGGCCATTGAGCGCGCCATCTGGCGGGCGGTGGCACAAGCACAGCCGCGTGCACAGGAGGTGCTCACGCCACATCCTCCCCAAGCTGCACCGGACCTGGACGAGATCGTGGAGGCCAGCTTGGTCTGGGAGGCACTCTATCGCCTGGTCGCACGGCTGCCTGACCCGCTGTACACGGTCATCGTGGCCCGCTACGGCCTGAACGGAGACGCGCCGCAGACCTTTGCGGCGATCGGGCGGATGTTAGGGGTGACCCGTCAGCGTGCGCATCAACGGCACGTCGAAGCACTCTTCTGGCTCGCTCACCCAGCACACTCCAACGTGGTGCGTCGGCTCTTGGGCCGCAACACGGTGGCCGACTACCAGGACTATCTGCTCCGCCTGCGCACGTGGTTGCGTGACAGGAGGGGCAAGCGATGAGCCACGAACGCCATGTACAGACCGCCACGCGCAAACGCGCCTCCCATCCCGACTTTGTGTCCACCTTTTCCGTGTACGCCCTGCAGGACCGCATTCCGCTGCGCTTCCCCGTGCCCGAGGATGTGCCTCCCTCCCCCAAGCGTCGCTACCGGTCCGCCTATCGGTACCTGGGTGACGACGGCCTACTCGAGCGCACCTCTCTTGCTCATCTGACATCCTTCCAGGTGGTCCTGCGCCTGATCGACTTTTCCTCCTTGCGCACCTACTTGGCCCACTGCTACTATGCCCAGAGCGCCAAAGGGCAGACGCCCTTCGACCCGGTCTCTCTCTTCCTGTGCGTCTGCTTGCGTCGCGAACTGAACCTCAGCTGGCGCGCGCTGGCCAAGCTGCTGGCCGGTGAGCACGGCGCTGGATGGCGACGGCTCTTTGGCTTCCAAGAGGGAGAAACCCCTTCGCCCTCGGGCCTGCGGTACTTTTTCAACTCCCTCGGCGCAGCGCTCTTTGACGAACTCTGTCCCCTGTTCACCGACCTGCTGCACGAGGCGGGTCTGCTGCCCACACACAGCACCTTTCCCGGTGACTCCGCGCAGCACGGGGTCTCGATCAGCCACGACATCATGCTCCACCACGCACACGCCCGGATGCACTGCGCCCAGGTCACCGACACCTGCTACCAGCCCGCACCGCGCCCCTGCCCGGCCAAGGAAGCGAGCCCAGAAGAGGCTGCCCCGACCACGCCGAGGGGATGTGACTGCACCACCGAGGCTTGTGCACAGGTGTGCCAACACGCGACCCCCGCCGACAAGGAAGCACGCTACATCTACTACGCCGGACGCAACAAGAGAGCCGACCTCCTTTCCTCACAAGAGCAGCCAGACTCACACACCGCGAGGGGACGACACGTCTATGGCTACGCATCCAATCCCGACCGCATCCTCGACGACCGCTTTGCCTGTGCCTGGACCATCCGTACGGGCTTACATCCGGCCAACATCGATGAACGTGCCCTCTTCCCGCGCAGCTTTGCTCAGCTCCGCGCGCGGTTCCCTTACCTCCAGATCGGCGAAGTGCTCGCCGACGCGGCTCTCGGTTACCAGTGCTGTCTGGACCCCATCTGGGAGGCAGGCGCTCTGCGCATGGTCGACATCCGCGCCGCACAAGGCGATGACGACCCAGACACGCAGCTACGGCGCGGCTACAACGAGAAAGGCCATCCCCTCTGCTTCCACGGCTATGAGATGCGTCCCAACGGCCACGACTATCGCCGCCGTCGCACCAAGTGGTGCTGTGAGAAAGCGTGCTTGACCCCCCCAGCCGAGGACACAGCCCAAGACACGCGACGCCCGCTGCCGGACTGTCCGTACCAACAACCGCAGCACAAGCACGGTCAGGTCATCAATGTCGCTCGCACCTTGCCCGATGGTTGCCTGCGCCTGGCACGTGAGGTGCCCTATGGCTCTCCTGCTTGGCGCAAACGCTACGGAAGGCGCAACCTCTCTGAGAGCCGCAACGGCTTACTGGAACAGATGGGCCTCAAACGTCTACCCTCCTCTGGCCTGACCCGGGGCTTCAAAGAGGTCGCCATCGCGGACTTGCTGGAGAACCTGCGCACTTTAGGCCGCCTGGTCTTTGAAGCCACTACGCTGGCCTTGAGCAACGTCGCTCACTGAGGGCCAGACCACAACGGACCCGTGCTTATCCCCCTGTCAGGCATCTTCTTGACCGGGCCGTTGCCCCCTGCCTGCTGTGCGTCTGCCCTCCTCTTCCCCTCTATTCAACACCTTCTCTCCGACGCGCCTACCCTCTCATTCACCCTCCAGCTCCACTCGCTGCGCATCTGCATCCCACCTGCTGCCCACCCCGACTCCAGAAACGCGTTCCCCTGCAACCACCAACCCCACCCCGGACACGTTGTCCCCCTATCCCTAGCGGTCTCCCACTCTCCTATCCCCTTCCTTTGTCCTTGGTCGCTCTCACCTGCTGCGCAAGCCCACACGCCCGTTGGGCTTGACAAGCTCCTCTAACCTTGCTAAGATGGGGGGCATGCTGACGTTGATTGCGGCCGGACGGTAGCCCGCGCGTCATCCAGTTTCGCGTGCCCCGGGCAGCGCGCACGAGACAGAGGAAATATGAACGTACCAACCTACCACTGCAAATACACGCCAAGACCGATCGCGCTGAGCGGCAGACTGGACGATCCGGCCTGGCAGTCGGCCACTGCTGTGAGCCTGGTGCGCAATCAGGATGGGGCCCGCCCGCGCTTTGCCACCA
>QMQO01000117.1 GCA_003650545.1 Candidatus Woesearchaeota archaeon
GACGAGTACTATACTGACTTTAAACAGCCGCTTGTTTTTAGGAAGGGGAGGCTTGTAAGCAAGCATGAAAAGGTTATTCCGGCAACACCTAAGAGTGTAAGGTCTGTTATCGGAGGCACCAGAGTGGGAAGAGGAATTTACAAGGCTTACAATGGAATATGGGTTTTAAGGAGAAACTACGCTGTACTGTTCAAGCACAGCGGAGACGCTGAAGGATACCGGTACGATGGAGGATACTTCTACTATGAATGCGACACTAAAGAAGCACTTGATAGGGTAGGTGTTAAAAGCATTAGCGAAGCAATTGCAAAAGCAATAGTTTCAACATAATAATATTTTTCTATCGGGGGTTAAATTATGAGGAAGGTTAATCTTACAGTTATTATTGAGCCTATAATGGATATTGAGGACTTAGCCGATTTAGATATTGATAACTGTTTAGTTTGCGGTAGATTCGCAGACCCATTTAAAGACAAAATATACATTGTTAGCACTCCTTTCGAAAGACTGCCACTACACGGTAAATGCCTAGATAAATTCATAGACAGAATTAACGAATGGAACAAGCTGTACTCCGATTAAAAACAAAACAACATCTTTTTTCTCGGGGGATAAAATGAGGGTAACTGAGATACTTAGTGTTCCTCTTAAAAAGCTGGACAGAGTTCTTCTTCTTGGGCCGCCGGGTATCGGTAAAACCGAAATTATTTATCAGAAGGCTGTTGCCGAAGCTGAAAAGGAGAAAAGAGTTTTCGTTGACCTTAGGAAGGCTAGTCTTGAGCAGCTTGAGGAAATATATCATCACCCGGAAAAGTACTTTGTTTATCTGAGGCTAATAGCGACACATATTTTCCCGGAGGACGTAAGCATTCCTAGGGAGGTTAACAGGTTGGCTGTAATATTTAAGACACCGATGACAATAGCTGTTCTAACGAAGCCGGAAATAAAGGGCGTGTTGTTCATTGACGAGCTAACCAACATTCAGAGGACGGATCAGAGAGTGCTTTTCTACAGTCTTATTCAGGAGAAGGAGATTGGATGGAACGTTAAGCTGTCAGACGATATCGTGGTTGTTGCGGCAAGTAATCCTCCGGAGTGGAGTGCTGACGCCTCTCTTCTAGCTAACCCGCTAATAAACAGGATGACGGTTGTTAATGTTGAGCAGCCAACGATTGACGAATGGTACAACTATATGAATAGGAGGTTTGAGGACGCATGGGATAAGAGGGTTTACGCATACCTTAAAATGTACCCTGAGGACTTCATTAGGAGACCGGACGATGTTGAAACGCTTGAGAACTTCCCAACACCTAGGGCTTGGACAAGGCTTGCAACAATAATCAGCGGCATAAACAGCTTCAACATAGTGTCCGAGTACGCGTTTGGAACAGTCGGTAAGCAGGCTGGGGCAAAGTTCGCCGCATTCCTTAAAACAGAGATACCGTCTGTTGAGGAGTTCCTGAATAAGTTTGCGGAGTACTGGGAGTACTTCGGAATGGAGCAGAAGTTCCTTATGACATACAGTGTTGCACAGAAGGCGGGAAGAATGCTTACAAACGCTAAGCTACAGAGGTTCCTAAGGTACCTTATGGACTACGAGAGGGAAATGCTGATGCTACTCATACTTATGATGCCGAAGGGGCACAGGATCAAAATGCTTAACACTAAGGGAACCAAGGAAATAATAATTGAGCTTGCAGATAAGCTCAAAAACTACATTGTCTAGCAACACACTTTATTTTTCGGGGGAGCACTGTGAAGGATGTTGTTGAGAAGTTCAGGAACATTCTTAGCTCACTCATGTTCAACCATGTATTCTACGGTCTTCTTCTCAAAAGGCTGAGAGTTGTTTACATTAACGACGAGAACATGCCTCCGTGTGGTGTAAACAAGAGGGAAATAATTTTGTCGCCGAAGTTCTTCAGGTACAATAACTGTGTTCAGCAGTACATTCTAGCCCACGAGGCAATGCATGTCGCCCTTTCACACCCGGAGAGGATGAGGAGGTTTGCTGAAAGATTCAAAATACTGAATATTAACGTGTTGTTCAATGTTGTTGCAGACGGCAAAATAAACGATGTTTTAGATGAGGAGTTCGAGTGTGCACCTGACGGAAGAATCACCATTAGCCGTGTTGCTATGCTTCTCGACATTGACGTTGAAACTTTGAGGAAGCTTTCAGTTGAGGAAATACTGCTGAGAGCAATAAAGAAAGGAAGTAAAATGGCTGTTAAAATAGATGAAATAGTGTCTGAGCCTACAAACGATATTTCACCCGAAACAGGGAAAGGTCAATGTGAAAAATCCGGGAAGAAAGTTGTTGTTCTAAACGAAGGCGACAGGGAAATAGAGAAGGCAAAGGACGATAAGGAGCTTGAGAAGATTAAGAAGAAAATACTTGCAGAAGTCCTTGTTTCCTCGAAGTCAATTGGCAGGGCGCCTTTAGGTGTTGAAAGAATAGTTAGCGGAATGCTTAAGCCAAAGGTTGACTGGAGAAGAATAATTAAGTCGGCAATGGAGAAGGCTTTAGGTAACGACGTTAGGAAAACATGGAGTAGGAGCTCAAGGAAGAACCCTGACTACCCTGCGAAATACACTATTGGCGTCAACAAGGTAATTATTCTAGCAGACACGTCCGGAAGCATAAGCCAGAAACAGCTTAGGCAGTATATTGGTGAAATATTTTCAATATCGAAGATTGCTAGGAAAATAATTGTTGTACCTTGGGATGTTGAAGCATACAAGGAAATAGTTGTTAGAAGCAGAGCAGACATCAGGAAGGTTAGGGTTGGTCTTAGAGGCGGAGGAGGAACACTAATACATGATGCCTTAAAGAAAGCGCTAGACATTATGTCTAATGGCGACATAGTTGTTATTCTAAGCGACTACTACATAGGAGACCTGTACGGTGGTGGTGTA
>QMQO01000118.1 GCA_003650545.1 Candidatus Woesearchaeota archaeon
ATATAAGAGAGATTGCTACTGCAAAAATTATAAAATATATTGATTTAGGCAGGATTGTATTAAATGTTATAAATAATGCTATTGCAACTACAACAAAAAACCAGATTCTAAGCATAAAATCTATTTTAAATTTAGTCAAAAGAAAAAGAATCAGAACTGCAATTATGAATGCAAAAACTATTGAACCAAAATAAATTCTAAAATCAGATTGCTCCTGAATTTCTGGGGGTTCAATCCATGATAAACTTGGATTTTTTATAATCTCAGTTGTTCCATTAACTTCTGTTTTTATGTGAAAAGGGTCTGAATGTATAATATACAATCCTATAAGCTGCGTAGTTACAAACATAAGTAACAGAACTAATGTTATTTTGATATTATGTTTCAATTTAGATATTACCTCTTTATGATTAAATGAAAAAGAGGTTTTTAAAGTTTTAAAAATCCAAATTTATTTGCATTGGTATACACGTGTCCCAACCGGCCATCCGTATACATCACAATATCTTGGATTACTTTCGTAGGATAGCAGACATTGATTATATGGTGAACAAGATTCTCCTATTGTCGGAGACCCTGCATCACAAGATTCGCATCCGAGAGATTCACTGACCAAATCACAACGTAAACAGATTCCTTCATCAACTAATTGCCAAGTACACTCCTGAGTATTGCATTCTCGTGTTTCTGAATAATTAACACAATCTGTTCCAACACAGCAGGTTTTGGTTCTTGTTTGTGTGCCACCACCACAAGAAACAGAACACTCGCTCCACTCTGACCATTTTACTAAAACATCATTATCAATCGCTTCCTGCAAACTCATTGATTCTCCGTCAATTGCCACTTCAATTTCATTTGCATAATGATAGGCTTTGCTTTTATCCCTTGGCCCAGAATAAGAAGTTGTTGTAGCATTTCCACAAAGTCCTGTTAGTGATAATGCATTAATTAAATTATTTTCAACTCCATCCACAGAAACCCAAATTCTATCTGCACTATGTTCCCCTCCTAAAACAGAAGAAGGCAAACTATAGGCATGATTACCATTGAGCAAGTTTTCATCAATTGCTTCCTGCAGTGTTTTTTCAGAACCATCTACTAAAATTTTGATAGTATTATCAGGATGCCATGCTTTTGCTGTATCAACAGTAGCATTTACTATAAGAAATCCTACAATTAATAGTCCAATAATGATATAAATTTGCCTCTTTTTTATAATCATTAATTAATTAAGAATTTATTATTTTTAAATTTTGTTTCTCATCTCAATCTTAGGGTTTCTAAAATTCGGGGCACATTTGTTTCCACTCTATTAAGTTTGTAAAGAGACGATGCTAAATCCAAACATTTTGAAACCTCCCCATGATTAATTATTATTCTTTTTGATTTTGGCCTCATATTATTAAAAAAAGATAATAGTTCGTTTCTACCTGCATGTGCGCTGAACCCAGTAATTGTATAAACCTCCATTTCTACTTTTATTATTTCTTCTTTTCCGTCAACAATCATCTTTATTTCTTTAACACCATCCTGAACCTGTCTTCCTAAAGAACCAACACCCTGATAACAGACAAATATTATAGAATTGTTTTTATTTCCTGCAAATTCTCTGAAATATTCAACTGATGCTCCTCCAACCAGCATACCTGATGTAGCAAGAACAATGCAGGGTCCTCCTTCAATAACATTCTTTCTTTCTCTAGGTGAACCCACACGGGAAAAAAATTCAGACACAAACGGATTTTTATCCTGAAAAATGTCTGACCTCGCCTTACTCCCTAAAAAATCAGGATAAGCAGTATGGATAGCATTAATATCCCAAATCATACCATCAATGTATATTGGGGCCTTCTTTAATCGTCCGGAATTCATAGCATCTTCTAGAATTAACATTGTTTCCTGTGCTCTTCCTAACCCTAGTTCAGGAATTAGAACTTTTCCTTTTCTTTCAATTGTTTTGTTAACCAATCCAACAAATTTATCTTCTATTTCTTTTCGTGGGGGGAAGGAATCTGTCTTTGCCCCATAAGTTGATTCTGTAACAACAGATTCTATTCTTGGAAAAGATGCAATTGCAGGGTCTAATAATCTTGAGCGTGCATATTTGAAATCTCCTGTATAAAGAAGATTATGCAGCCCGTTTCCTATGTTAAGATGGACTAATGCCCCCCCAAGCACATGTCCTGAATTGTAAAATGTGAGCCTAATATCAGGAGTTATATCTGTAACTTCATTATAATTTAAACAAATGCTGTGCTTAACCATTTCTTTAATATCTGAAGAATCAAACAAAGGTTTTGCTGCCTGCTTATATGCTACCCCTATAAAATCCAAGGAAAGCAATGCTGCAATATCTCTGGTAGGGGGGGTCATATAAACCGGACCTTTGTAACCCATCTTGTATAAATATGGAAGCAGACCAACATGGTCAAGGTGTGCATGGCTAATTATTATTGCATTTAACTGGTTTAAATCAAACTCTGGAATATTAAGATATGGGAATTTATCCTGGCCTTGTGAAGCAATATCAATTCCACAATCAATAAGAATTTTTGAATTTGGTGTCTGCAATAACAGGCAACTTCTCCCAACCTGCCTTGCCCCCCCTAAAAAAGTCAGCCTGACCCATTCATCAACTTTTTCTGGGTTCCATTCTTTGTATATTTTTTTCCCTATTGAATTCAAAAATCTCCGCCTATAATTATTATTAGCATAAAGAACTCCTCTTACATTCTCAGTAATCTTACTTTTTATTGCAGGACTTCTCTGTACTTGCGGTGTCCAAAAAGTGGAGTTTCTTATTTCATTTAAAATGCTCCCATGCTTCCCTATCACCATGCCTGGCTTTTTTGC
>QMQO01000119.1 GCA_003650545.1 Candidatus Woesearchaeota archaeon
CAGTACTTACACCTGAGGTTACATCTTCCCGAAGCCCATGCTGTAAACTCTGTTACACGGCTTGGAACATATTGTAGTGCATAAGGCGGGAAATCAACATCAAGCCTGTACATTTGTTTGCCTTCTTTGCCTAGGCTCAATCCTCACACCCTTGAACTCCTCATTAATGCTTGGAAGCCTTGGTTGAACTTGTAGTTGTTGCGGTCTTTGCTGTACCATAGGATACTGTTGTTGCATTGAACCTAGTATCTGTGATACAACCTGATTAACGATCACAGGGATCGTCTGCATAAGAACATTGGTAACCGCATTAGAAATAGTAACAGCTAGATCATGTTGCCGGATCTGTGGTTGTATCTGTGGTTGCAATGGTTGTTGGATCGGTATCTGCTGCTGCACCACACCAGATTCACAACTATAGCATAATTGGCATGTTTCACAAGTTCCTTCACACCTTACACAAGACTGGCATGAATAACAGTTCTGGCAACTATAACATATATTGCATGGGAGATTAGACATGTAGTCCACCTAACACATTATATAATTTTAAATCCTTAAAAACTGTTTGTTTTACAGATAAAAGATCTCACATCTGACACATACTTGGCAATAATAGCATAATTGGCATACATCACAATCCTCACAGCTATAGCATGTATAACATCCAGTGAAACAGGCTTGGCAACCATAGCATGTTTGACATGAATCACACTTCATACACGCATAGCATGTTCCTTGGCAAGTAAAGCATACTTGGCATCCATAACAGCTATAGCAACTATAGCATGAATAGCATGATGAATAGCATCTTTGGCAAGTATTACAGCTTTGACATCCTACACAAACTTGGCATGACTCACATGTTCCATAACACGATACACATGATTGGCAAACATTACAGCTATAGCAACTATAGCATGAATAGCATGATGTATTGCACTTTTGGCAAGTATTACAGCTTTGGCAACCAATGCATGATTGACAGCTCTCACATGTCCCGTAGCAAACGTTACAAGATTGGCATGCATTGCATACTTGGCAACCATAGCACGAGTAGCATGAGACGTTACATCTCTGGCATGTTACACAGCTTTGGCAACTATAGCATATTTGGCAAGCATAGCATGTTCTAAGATTTATAGCCATACACCTATCACCTCACTCATATTGGCATGTAAAGCACCTTTGACATGAATCGCATTTTTGACATCCAAAACAGCTCTGGCACGACTGGCATGAAGCTTGGCAAATATTGCATAGCTCACATAGTTGGCATATCTGACAATAATAACAGTCATAACATGAAACATTGCACTTTTGGCATGTGTTACATGATTGGCATCCTACACAGCTTTGACAACTTTCACATGAACCATAGCATGATACACAGGATTGGCAAGTATTACAGCTTTCACATGAATAGCACGAGTAGCATGAAGCATTACATTTTTGACACGATACACAAGATTGGCATGTTACACAGCTTTGGCATGACTGACATGATCCGTAGCATGATACGCATTTTTGGCAAGTATTGCAGAGTTCACATGAATAGCAACTGTAGCAGGATGAATAACAGCTCTGGCATGTATTGCACTTTTGGCATGTTACACAGCTCTGGCAGGACTGGCATGAACCGTAGCACGTGACGCATGTTTCACATGTCTCGCATACCTCGCACCTGGCGCATTCCCTGTCCCTCAGGTTAGCCGTTTTCTCAGCATATCTCCTGGTATCTATGCTCATCTCCTGACACCCCATACTTCAAGTAGCTTGTTGTAAGCCGTCCCGCTGTCACTATATATCTTTACGTGTATTGTATGGATCCCGTCTCCCAGATCACTTATATCTACTTCACCAGCTACAAGCGTCTCGCTAGTGCTTGTGGTTGAAAGGGTGAGCCTCGGCGAAGCCTCGTCATTGATATAGACCTTGAGGTAAGCGGTGCCCGAAGTAGTCCATAGGCTGGCGAGAACGATCAGCCTGCTGATAGGCTCGTAGGTTGAGTGCTTGGCGAAGCGAGCATACTTCACTTCTGTTTCACTTGTTCCCGCTGAAACCAGCGTATCATCCCAGATAATTGGAACCCTGACACCATAGACATCGCCATCAACGAACAAAGAGCCGGCAAAGTGCCCGTTCCGCCACCTAAGTGTCTCACTCCCTATGTCGAGTGCATTATCATTTGCTGGCAGTAACCTACCTTTCTGTGTGACTTCGCCTGTATGACTTACTTTCCATACCCAACTTTTTGTTACAAGTCTTTCACCGATACCCCAATAATTTGCACCGATACCCCATACATTAGTACCAACTACAAATGTGTAACCAGCTTTACTTGATGGTGGGTTACCAAATAATGTTACCTGCGGTATAAACGCTATGCTAGCCTCGTTACCGCTGGGATTACCTATCTGTAACTGTCCGCAACCAAAATCACTTGACTTTATCACAACTTTACTACCCACACCAGGAGTCCCGAACCCTACCGGAAGCCCAGTCTGAAGCGAACCACTTAGATATGCATTCCTCCATCTATAATTAATGCTACCTATGTCGAAGGCGTTGTCACTACCTGGTAGGAAATGCTCCCATACTTTCACATAATTATTCACTAAGGCTTGGAATACTGTCTTCCAGTCGGTGCCACCAGCTGTCTGGGTAATTGCTATCCTGACGTCTCCATTCCCAACCATAAGTTCCGCTGACTTACGCGTACTGTCTGGTATAGTGTCGGTGAAGAAGTCGTAGTTATAGACTAACCTAGTCCAAAATACATCATTTTTCTGCACCCCACCAAGACCATCCCATATATTTATATGATTGCTTGGATGC
>QMQO01000120.1 GCA_003650545.1 Candidatus Woesearchaeota archaeon
GCACGGATCGACACTAGCGCTAAAAGTAATATCTTTTTTTATTTTTATCTATTTTTCATCTAACACAAAAATAGCTGCCCGCCGAAGCCCCGAAGGGGCGAAAGAAAATCCGCTGAAATGCCTTGTTATGCAATTATAATTTTTTTATACGTAGAAGCATTTCCTTATATACCTTAGGCCTCCAGGAAACATGCTGGCTCATCCTCAAGAATATGGATGATTGGTCTTTTCAGCAGCATCAAACAATATCAACAATATTATCACACTACAAGAACACTATCATTGAAGATATCCTTATCCTGAAGCAAAAAATAAGAGACTTCTTCTTAGATTTTCAATCCCAAGAAGAAGCTTACGCCAGAAGAGACGAACTGTTAAGCGAAAACTGGCATCTAAAGACTAAGCATTTTGTTAACATTATGAAATTCTTAAACTCTTCTTATTATTTTAAATATATGGCTGCTTATTTAAGCCATCCGCAGATTCCTAAAACTACCAATTCAGAGAATATCATACAGGCTTGGAGGCAAATGGAGAAAGTAAGATATGGCTTCAAATCTGACAAAGGTCGCCTTGATCATTTGAAGTTGTACCAGGTAAAAAGGTACCTGAACAACGAAATTTAGTCCAGTGCACAAAATTTTAATAGAACCTATTGATAGTCAGTGTCTTATATAAAGACCTTGCAACAAAGTTGAGAAAGCTCCAAAAAATTTAATATCTTCTCTCCTCCTTTCCTGTCACTATATGAAGTTTTGCCTTTAGGCGCTTTCTTCTCTCCTGCAACAAGCGGGCAATGTTTTTCTGCCGGCGGGTTATCTTTTGTTTTGCCATTACCTTCCTCCTGCTGTCTCAAAACTCCCTAAGGAGCAGCCGACTTCTGCTCCCTTCTATAGATACCTCCCGAAACCTAAGGTTTCATCAGCCCTGCTATCAGACTGATGACCGCCATAAGCAGAAGCATACACCGCAGGGGAGGAAGAATCTGCGCTTTCATCCGCTCGCCCCAGTCAGCCAGGCGTTTCAGCCCCATTTTGCGGCGCAGTTTTATGCCTACATCGTACAGCGGCACAATCGCAAAAGAGGCAATAAACCACAGAGAGGCAAAAGCCAGAAAGAACCACAAAGGCTGATTTAATTTCTTTGCGCCGAACATAGGGATTATCCAGGACGAACCTATTCCCATAAGAAGTGGCCACCACAGATTGAATTTAAATCCCACGCCTTCCTCCTTTTTAGCGTTTAGTCAAGTGCACTACCACACGGCGCGGCATATGAGAGTAGAGGTTAAATTTTACAGGGCGGTAGCCGGACACGCTCGCCTCATATTCGCCGAAAAAGGCGCGCAGCTTCACCCTGCCTCCCTCCAGCCTGCCCTGCCATTTTGTGTTCCAAGTAGACTTAAGCAGTTTCTTTAAGGCGTAGTAGTTGGGTTTCTTCTTCCCCTCTACTGTTACTAACCCTCCGTCAATGGCGTTGCCACCGCAGCCGTCTACCACGAACCAGCGGGTAAGCTGGTGGATGTATGGCTTAGAAAAAATCAGGGTGTAATAGTTTACGGTCCAGGCGGCTATTTCCTTATCCATGAGGCGGGGCTGCGGCCCTTGGTGTTTTTTCATACGGGAAGGAGGATTATATTCCGTAATATGTATGGGCTTGCCTAAGGCGGCAAGATTGTCCAAACAGTCGCTTATAACCTTCATAGTAAAGGCACCTTCTCCGGCCTGAGGGTGGCCCCTGCTTATAGGCATACGTCCCCCGCCGTAGAAGTGGCCCTGAAAACCTACTACATCCACGGGGGCGCCTTCCTCAATTACTTGTCGGTAATATTTATACACTTTCCGGTAATGGGGATTTTTTAATGTACAAAGGTGTGTCTCAAGCATAACCAGCTTTGCCTGAGGCAGGTATTTATCAGCGATGTTAAGTATCTTTGCGGCGTTTTTGGGGTCGGCCAGGGTGGGGAAAAGAGGATTGTGTTTGTCTGCCCATTTAAGGTTCATAATCATTTCGTTTATGATGTCGTATTCATAAATTATCCTGCCGTATTTAGAGGCTACGTCCCTAATCCTCTTCTCAATTAGCGGCCACCACGCCTCTTCTGATTTAATCTGCTTATACCACTTGGGGACAGCGTAGTACATATTGTAAATAACACAGTGGTAGCGCATCTGCTTATGATGCGCCAGCGCCCACTCTACCTCCTCGTCCGTAGGAGCCCAGTTAAGCGGACCACCTCTTTTTGGCTCCTCAATAGACCAGAAGTGTCCCACCCGCACCAAAGAAAACAGTTCGTCAATCACCTCCAGCGCAACTCTCCGGGCAGGATGATCGGAGGGAAGCCTTAACACAGGCGAAAGATTTGCCCCGAACTGAAACTGGTGGCGCACAAGCCTAATCCGGGCCGAAGCCGTTACCGGCGCGCCGGATTCATCTACAAAGGTTATGCTGAAAGTGCCTTTACGGATTCTTTCTATACGCCGGCGCGCTTCCTCCATTACCGGCTTGCTTGCTTCATCCACGCCGTCAAAACAGAAACTTCCCCAGATATTAAAGGCGAGGGTAAAAAAAGAAAGAACAAAAATTCTAAAAATAGGACGCGGCCTGAATCTCCCTCTGAGCTTCACTATCTTCATTACACTTTTACTATACGCCGCTTATCATTTTAAGGTTTCTCATAATGAGAGGCAAGATTTTTGTTATGAAAACTTTGCCCTCTTGACACCGAGAGGAAAAGCAGCAAAAACATTTCTTAGCTTTAAAACTATTCATTGGCTGC
>QMQO01000121.1 GCA_003650545.1 Candidatus Woesearchaeota archaeon
GGATATAGGGGGAACGATAATCACTTGCGGGTGCACCCGGGGCCTCGGGCGGGTTCTTTTCTCGGCGGCCTCGGCGGGAGCCGGCGGCGTTTTCGGGCGGCGGCCTCGAGGTTTTCGGGGGCCGGTTTCGGCGGCTCGGCGGGTGCACCTTTTAGTGTTTTCGAGTCAAAATTTTCGGGAAAAGAGCTTTGTTGAAAAAGTTTTTGGGCTTAAAAAACTGTTTTGGGTTTTTAGATTGGTTTTTTCTCGGCTTCCTCGAGTTTCTTCTTGTTAACGTCAATACTTCTTACGAGTTTTTCTATTATCTTGTTAAGAAACGATTCTATGCTTAGGAGAGCGTCTAATACGTCTGGGTTATTAATATATTTCTTTTCAAGACTTCTTATCTCATGGATAATGGTCTGATACGCTCTCAATCTACGATAACTTAGTCTTAGTCTGCGCTCTATCTTCTTAGTGTCAACATGTTTCATGGCGGGGGCCCCCGGTGCACTAGAGTATTTTTCTTCCTTCAAGGCACATTATTATGCAGAGCTCTATTGCGTCGGGTGCACCATATATTCCTTTGCAGAGATCCCTGCATATTTTGAGCTTAACAGGGTCGTACTTCGTAGTCTTTTGCAAGATCCTCGCCCCACATAGTTATTACTACACATATCTTGTCCCCGGTTCTATGCTCCCACAACGTCATTAATTGTTGGGCGAGTTTCTCAGAGAGTACTCTAAACGTCTTCTTAGTGGGTGCACCGTCTTCCTCTAATACATCCCATTCCAATGCCCTAACCGTCTTGGTCATTTTTGTCTTTGGATCACGGATAGCGTATTCTACTATTCTTGGATTTGTTAATACTAGTCTCTTAGGCTTCCCCGGCTCAAGATACACGTAATTAGCGAGTATTCGTGCGGGTAAAGGCATAGGGTGCACCTCACATAATTATTAGCTTATTCATGGAATATATCCATACTCCCTCAAGATAGGATCAAGCCATGGCGGGTGATATACTTCGAAAACAATCCCCTTAGCCTTGCACAATGCCTCAAGGTTCTCGTCATGACGCCAATACACAAGCTTAAGAACTATTGGTCTCGGCAAGAACTTCTGCAGATCGGGATCCTTATATGCTAGAATTCTATAAAATTCTAATTGGCTAATACCCTTCATGGGGTCGTGCACCTTGAACTCGATCAGCTCTATACGGTCTTCGAAGACGCATACAGCGTCAACGTATGGATTATAGACTCTGAGTGCACCATGCGGGATCCCCGGATGCATAGCCTGCAGCTGCTTAGACGTAGGGCCTAGTCTTTTATGTGCGGTGCGGTATATAGCGTTGGTGCACCTAGTAACAAGATATTCTAAAACCATACGTCTCTCAACCATCCTATAGGGTCTTCTATTTCCTTTCCTGAGATTACGCCATTCAAAAGAACTCATAATATACACCTATTCCGATGTGGTGCACCTGTATAAAAATATGCGTAAACTACTACTTATGTATTCATGAATAATATTCATGTACAAAAAACTACTCGGAGGTGAAGGGGTAGAATGGTAAGCCTCAGACCCCTAGAAAAGATAATCGAGAAATGGAAGAATAGAGCAGTCGCTGCGCAAGGAGACTACCAGTTCGGAATACAGAATCCCTTGAAAGACTGGGCAACTAACGCAGCAGCCGCACAAGACGCATGGGCCGCAGGAGTACAAGACGCTATCAGCAGGGGAGCATTCGGTAAGGGAGTAAAGAAAGTCGGCACCGAAAAATGGCAGAGGAAAGCCATGCAATTAGGTGCACCTCGTTATGCACAGGGAGTACAAGCAAGCGATGTAGACTATAGAGCTGGATTCGAGCCATACTATGAGGCTCTCAGCAGATTAACACTACCGCCAAGAGGCCCAAGAGGCGATCCAAGAAACCTAGAAAGAGTCCGTATCATTATGGAGACTCTCAGAAAGATCAAGACAAGCCAGGGCGGAGGCTAATAAACATAGTTTTTTTACAAAATAATCCCCTATTCCAAATCCCATGTATAGGGTGGTAGGGTATGAAGTATTATAAGCTTGATAAAATATTCGTAGCAAATACGGACTATAGAGCTGAGGACGACAAATTATATGTTATAACCAAGATAGGGACTGATCTATCAGATGTAAAACCAGCGGTAGCCGGTCAAAAAATAGGTGCACTTTCAAGCGACTTCGCACCACTACATAAGACTTCTAGCAACTTGTTAGGCCCATTTGATCTCAAGGACTTATACATAGTGGTACCCCCGAGAAAGATACTGAGATTTGAATCAAGCTCTAGCGGTAAGGTAAGGGCGATTGGTAAGATTATCGAGTTAGCCCCCGGCGAAGGAATACCAAACGATCTCATGGCGAGATACGAGGCCCACGGCAAAAACTACTATACATATAGCATGGGGACTAAAAGCCTCGACACAGATGAAGCATTAACCGCTGATCAAGAAGTAGAAGTATTAAGTCTTAAACCAACGACAATTGAGAAATTCGTGTTTGACAATATTTTAATGCTAGCAATAAGCGGCGGATCATTCAACGAGGGCGATCTAGCTCTTAGAATCTATGTTGATGATAAACCACTCGACATACTCGAAAGTGCAATGGGTAAGAAAGGAATTGACGCCTTAAGCATTCCATACCCGCCCGCCGACACAAAAGAAGAAATACCATTCACACTTAACGATATGCCGATCGAGATCCCCGGCGATCACACCATTACGTTCAAAGTAGTGAATACAAGCGGCGGATCA
>QMQO01000122.1 GCA_003650545.1 Candidatus Woesearchaeota archaeon
GCATTAATGCTAATTTAATCGCGATATCCATTGATACTACTGAAGACTTGTGCCATAGTGGATCCTCGGGCATTAATATTATACCATCAGATCGTAGGCTTATTGGCAAATAACCATGCACCATAATGGATGTACTCACAAATCCGCTTCCTCCTGTAGTCGATATTCCAGTTGAAACTGTCCTATTGTTTAGTTCATCGATTATTGGAAGGCTCTTATAAGCATATCTCTGGAGAGTCTCTACTATTTTTCTTAAATCTAATTTGAATACATGACATAAATCTTTCCCAGCTCCATTCTTCAGCGGGAGCCTCAAGAACAAATATATAACTGCCCTTCCAGCATCAACAGCAACAATGGGTAAACCACTAGAATCCCTTTCAACCACTATTATCCGGCGACCAAGATACTCCATTAACCCCTCAATCTCCTTTCCATTAAGAAACACCAGTAATACTGTCACCCCCTTATCTCGATTCTTAGGAGAGAGCCCAGCTAAATATTGATACAAAGCTGCATTTCTCTGTAACCGAGTACTTGTAATAAAGGTACTCATCCAAACGGGCAAGCTCCTTGTACGAAGCCACCCCAGTAATTCAT
This sequence comes from Candidatus Woesearchaeota archaeon, assembly GCA_003650545.1. Classification (GTDB taxonomy): domain Archaea; phylum Nanobdellota; class Nanobdellia; order Woesearchaeales; family B72-G16; genus B72-G16. The sequence goes on from QMQO01000122.1 coordinate 601, forward strand.
GAAGCCCTAATGTTTCACGCTCTGACAATCGAATCACCTCTTAAAAACCATCAAATAAACCCCCTTTACGTTCAGCCCCCCTAACGGCTAAGATAACTAAATTCTGTACATTATCAACGCTTTTCCTTATGTCATCAATCTCCCTTCTCAATTCCTCAGTAAATTTCTCCATGTCAGTCTTCGTTTCCTCAAACACTTCAGAAACCTTACTTATGAGCCCCTCAACCCGCTCTATTAACTCATTTACTCTTTCAAAACCAGTAATGATCTCCGAAATCTGCTCATTCAAACCATTTAACTTGTCAATCACATTACGCATTGCCTCAATAACTTGCGATAATTGCTGCTTAAAATCTAAAACAACTTCGCTTAAGCTCTGCTGTAAAACCACCACCTTCTCCAAAAATTGCATGGTTTGCTTATTTTGAAATTCTAAAATTTGGAGCAATTCGGATGTTTTCAAAGCACACACCCCGCTACTTACCTAATCTATATACTGTGTATGAAAGAGTATTTAATTTTTACTCTTTATGAGTAAAAAAGGTCTCTTTATAATTCAACTAATTTGAGTTTTTACTCAACAAGAAAACATTTAAATGAGATCAAAAATTATTAATTAAGAAGACAGCATTGGGTGTTTCTCAAATGAATATAAATGAGAATGAGTTAACTGAATGGATCGAGGCGGGACGCTACGTCTCTCGAATATTTGGACATGAAAGACGAATTAAAACGCTGTATGCACTGTATTTTAATACCCCTATAGTAAGTCCCAGCATTATAAGTCGTGAAAGTTACGAACTCCAGAGACATGGATTATTAATGCGTACCAAGACGAGGAAATGGGAATTTACAGAATTTGGTAAATGGGTTATCGTCACAATAGCGAAAATTGGTGAAGAATTATTAAACACTTATGGAATAGATTCGCTTAAGACCACTAGAACTATAGAGGAAGAGAAAATTAGCTTAGAACACGAAGATCCAGATTTCTTCATTAAAGTGAGAGTAGGCTTAGGATTCCTCTTAGGCATCTTTTGGCGAGACCCTCGGTTAGTGCGTTACTCAACATTATTGGCTATAAAATTTGCAACAAATTCAGACGGAGTAATTAGAGAGGAATTAGAAGAATTCATAATAGAGAGGTTAGAGATCCCCGTATCAAAAATTTATATCACACGGGCAATAGAGCGCTTACGAACATGTTCTCAAGACGAATATGAAAAAAATGTAGAATATATTCTTAGATGGGCAGACATGAATTATAAAGAACTGGATAAAGTAAAGTACGGATTAATCCTAGTACACTTAAAACCAGATACAAAAAAGGGTATAGCATATAAGTTAACAGAACTAGGAGAACGAACTCTTGAACTAATCATAAATATCTACAGAGAACGAAAAAAGAGAGAACCAATGCCTACGCTAGAAATCCCAATAAAAACAAATACCACTAAACTTGAAGACTTAGATGAAATGGCATGGGAAATAGTAGAATACATAGAGAACTTAGAACTCACGAAACTATACGAGATATCAGCAAAAATAAGAACTCTAAACCCGCTCCAAATCTCGGAACTATTAATTAAAATATACAACAAGATCAAGGAAAAATTAGAAGAATAAGTCTATGGAGGAGGAGCTCATGACTCCGAATGAAGAAATAAGAATCATCGCGTATATAAGCAGGGAGCCAGACGATCCTGAAAATAAATTCTACATACCCCAATTAGAAAATGAAGAACAATTACTAGTGATAAGATTCGAAGTAGAGAAAGGCGTACCAAGTGATAAAAAAATTATAGCAAAGATAGATATCGACAGAATAAATTTTTGCTACACAACTTTGAGTGGGAAAAAACAAACTTATTCACTCTTAGAAATATTCAATAAGGTCTACATAACTTCAAAAAACTTATACGAAGGCACTGAAATAGAAAAATGGTACTCACTTAACATAGCTGAAAATGCGACTAATCCATTATTAATATTCAGAGGCATTAAGCCAATCAAAGACCTGTCAAAGAAACTTCTAAGTGATTTGAGAACCCAGAAAGAAAAAAGAATTATCGGTGAAATAATCTTCCCAGAACTGGAAATAGAGAGAAAAGAACCTATGATAGGC
>QMQO01000123.1 GCA_003650545.1 Candidatus Woesearchaeota archaeon
ACTATGAAGAAGCTAAAATATACCATCGGAAGTACGACAAGGGGGTCTGGAAGCTCTACTTCAAGGTCTGGCTGAGTCTCTATGGTAGGGTCGCTAGGGATAACCCATTCGAAACAGTGGATGCAGTAATGGCTAACTCGAAGTATATTGCTAGGTTGATAAAGATGCTTTGGAAGGGGGATGCCTTAGTTCTCAATCCACCTGTTAAGGTTAAGGACTTCGAGCCCTACGGTAATAAACCCTTCGAGGAGAGGGATGACGCTGTAGTTATGGTCGGCAGGATATCGCCGGAGAAGAGGGTTGAGGTAGTTATTGATGCCTTAGTTCTCACCGACACAAAGCCAACGCTGAAAGTGATTGGCGGACTTATCCCTACAACCATGCTATATAAGGAATCATTAGAGAAGCGAGCTAAGGAGAAGGGTGTTAAGGTGGAGTTCTATCCCAACGTGTCTAGGGAGGATTTGGTGAAGAGGGTGGCCTCATCTAAGGTGTTTGTACATGCTACGGTTGGGGAGCACTTCGGGATAGCGGTTGTCGAGGGGATGGCTGCAGGTTGTCCGGTAATCGTTCATAGGAGCGGAGGACCTTATGAAGACATAACCGATTATGGGAAACATGGTCTAGCGTTTGAAAATAAAGAGGAGTTAGCAGAATTCATCGACAGGCTCATTACACAGAGAAAAACCTGGGAACATTACCATAAACTATCCCTTCAAAGAGCACCCATGTTTAGCGAGGAGGGGTTCTCCAGAAAACTTCTAGACATTATAGAGCATACATAAGAATTTGTTAAAGAAGCCGACTTTTCTCCAAAGAAAACTTTAATGAGAGCTTAGGGTTTAAAGTCTTCGATTCTGTGGAATATTCTGCTGAATTCATTTTTATGCCTCAGGTATATAAGGGGTACTAAGGGCAACATGTATATGCTATATAGCTTGAATTTGAGAGAACTGAAAACTGCATGCCAAATGCTTCTACACTTGATCAATCGTAACCTCGATATGTATAAAGACGATATAGTTGCATAGAGCATGGTAAAGGCCAATCCCAACGGCCAGCTTACAGGGTTAGTAAGCATCACTAATCCTAAGACCAGCGCAAGTATCTTAGTGACGTGAAACAGCATTCTTAAACCGCTTCTACTTGCTAAGAAAGTATACATCGTTTTAAACAGACTACCCCTATAGAAGGTGAATGTTGTGGCAAACGCCTTTTTATATAACCCACGAAGATAATCTCTAACACTCATACGAGCATATATGTCACCTCTCTTAGGCAGGTTTACGTCGTATGCTAGGTCGATATTGGCACTGACCAAGAAAATTTTGTATCCTTTCCTCCAGACGTTATATCCATAAAATTTATCTTCCGCAAACGTCATATCTTCATCAAATTTAACACAACGTGCGACTTCTGCATGTATTAGGGTCAAACCCATTGCACACCAAGGAATAGCGTTAACTTTGACATCTAGCTTATCATCGCTCACATCCGACTCTATAATGCTATTGGCAAATCGTTTAAGCTCTTCTAGATTTTTAAACATTCTAGCTGGTCCGCTTGCACTAATTACACAAGGTCCATATTTTCTCTCGTATCCTATTAGCCTGGTTAGTATCTGCTTGTCCTTTATAACCATATCAGAGTCCACGAAGAATATATAGTCAACATTTTTCTCAAGTGCTCTAGTCATATACTCGTTTCTTCCTTCCGGTATATTGCAAGGCTTAACTACGATTTTATATCTCAATCCATAATAGTTGAGTATTCTCCTCGCTATATCCACGGTATTATCGTTGCTACCGCCGTCGACTATTATAACGGTCAACTTGTCCTTAGGATACTTGAGCAGAGCAATACTTTGAAGCACATATTCAATTGTTGTACAAGCATTTTTACAAGTTAAACATACAGCAACTAACGGTTTACTATCGATCATCCTTTAATCAACTCCCGATTCTTTTGTTTGAATACGTAAGGTTTTAGGAAGCTCTCGTCTCTACCCGCTATCACAATAATCACCCTCAAGTACAGCTTCTAACTAGTCATATGCATAATCGTCTATAATTATTTAAAAATTTTTATTAAAAACTCCTTTAAGATGTCGCTACCATCTTATTTTCATAAATCTGCAACCGACGTTTCTAGCGCCTAACTCGTCGTTGAATCTATCCCCTATGAACAATACTCTAGCAGGTTGCGTTCCTAGACAAGCTATCACATGTCTCAGTTGTTCTGCTCTGTCGAGGCTGTATTCTCTTGTTACGATTATCTTGAACTTTATCTTGAGTAAAGGAAGTATCTGGTTTACGACTTCGGGGCCTTGCATCGTTACGAGAGCCTTGTCGACGGTTCTTAAAGGTACGACCCGGTCTAGGAGCTTGAAAAGCTCACCAACCACCTTGACCGCCTCATCCATGCTCTCCGAGGTAGTCGAAAACAAGCCATACCTCTGAACACTTTTTCTAGCTCCTATATACTAATAATGACGGGAAGGCAGAGATTCAACCTAAATGGTTATCCCGAAGGCTTTAGCAAACCTCTCCACCTTAGCGAACTCCTTCAAGAACTCCACCCCTCGATTTGTTATCCCGTATAGTGTTCTATCGCCGTCTTTAGCCTCTTCGACTAGTCCAAGTTCCATGAGCCGGGTAAGATGCCTCATAAGCCTGTCGTAGGATAGGTTCGCGCAGTAGAGTATCCGGGTGGGGCCGACCCTTCC
>QMQO01000124.1 GCA_003650545.1 Candidatus Woesearchaeota archaeon
CGTTAGACTCAGTCGTGGGTGTGAACCTAGAAGTGAGATGTATGGCGAACAGTTTGATCGCTTCATCCCTCTCTGGTACGAAGTCTTGTGGTTCTGCGCGCTTTATCTCCTCTTCGATTTGACTGAAGATTTCGTGCAGTGCTTGAGGGACTCGTTCTTTGTTAAAACGCTTAACACAATACTGAGCGTAGTTCGATTGGATCCACGTGACGTCTCCTAACTTTTGGTACACATGAGCGACTTTGTCGACGGAACCAACGCGACGAAGCGTTTGCAAGATTTCTTCTTTGCGCTTCAGAAAAGCGTCACGGAACGTAACAAAAACCCCCAACCCAATTCCGCGGGGACACACAAATGAGGTGATCCTGGGGTTGACGTTCTTTGGCGCAACTACAATTCCTTTCATGTCTCCATTTTTTACGCGATGGTCCGGGAAGTCAAGTTTCCTCGTCCGCCAACGCTTTCAAAATTTCCGCGTAGTGTATTATTTTGTCCATGTCTTTCTTTGAGATTGGGCGCCCGAGTTGCGAGCGGTTACGAAAAGCGTACTTAATGATGTTACCGATACAAAAATCCCGAAGCATACCCCCGCTTCGCATCAGATCAATCGGTTCGACCCCATCCACCTTATAGTGCTCAGAACCCTTCTGCTTTAGGTGCTCCATCTTTACCCTCCTCTTGTGCTGTGTGATCAATGCAAATTCTGCGCGCACCGCAATTGGGGCAGACTATAGCAGGTGGGTGAGGTGCTCCCTTCCACCCGCACGACAAACACTTTTGCATGTGGAGACCTCCCTCAGGGTGAACCCAACCGCGGTCAGCCTTAAACTGGAGATACTCACCACAGTGTACGCACCTCCTTTGCTTCGGTACTTCAATGGGGTGTTCCACCGGTACTACCTCGAGAATCTCTCCTTCGCCGAGCCATTCCCAAAACTTTTCTTTTGTCATCCAAACGTAAAAGGACTGTTCCCCTTTTTTCCTGATGCACACTTCGACTTTCTCTCCGTCTTTGGTTGTGTTGAGGAGACAAAAGGTAGAGTATTCGTTATCTGACGTCCACTTCAGGTAGGTGACTCTGGGGCGTATTTTCAGCGTTTCACTCATCTCTCACGAAGGCGCTCCCTTATGTGTTGCTCGATCCACCTGTAGGTTCTCTCAATCCCCACCTTTAGAGGTGTGGAGGGCGCCCAACCCAGGACTTGCTTGATTTTGGTGTTGTCAGAGTTCCTCCCTCTGACCCCTTGTGGTTTCGAGAGGTCGTATTTTAGCCTGAGTTTTTTCCCCGAGATCTCGATAATCATTTTTGCGAGGTCTTCGATCGTGACTAACTCGTCCGACCCGATGTTCAGTGGTTGGTCGTAGTCCGAGTTCATGAGCCTCCAAATCCCTTCCACACAGTCATCGATGTAACAGAAGGAACGCGTTTGCTTTCCGTCTCCCCAAATCTCAATCTCGTCGCCGTCCCTCGCTAGCGCCACTTTTCTACACAAAGCCGCAGGTGCCTTCTCCCTACCACCCTCGTAGACTCCGTAGGGACCGTAAATGTTGTGGAACCTCGCCACGCGCACATCCAAGCCTTTGTCCCTTTTATAGGCTTCACACAATTTCTCTGTGAAGAGCTTTTCCCACCCGTAAAATTGATCGGGCTGTGCAGGTATTGCGTCTTCTTCCTTCAACGCGGTGACATTGGGATCAAGTTGTTTGTACTCCGGATAAACACACGCGGAGGACGAAAAGAAAAAGCGTTTAACACCGTTTCGAGTGGAGGCTTCCAGCATGTTGATGTTGATGAGCGCGTTGTTCTTCATTATGTCCGCACCCACTTGGGTGATGTATCCGATTCCACCCATGTCGGCGGCCAACTGAAAAACCCAGTCGACACCTTTGGTGAGCGCATCACAAACCTCGAACTCACGTAAGTCACCTGTGATTTTCTCGTGACAGAAGGGTTCTGGGATAAAGCCGTCCCACTTGATGTCAACCGCAATCACATAGAGACCCTTTTTGTACAGGAACTTTGCGAGGTGACCTCCGATAAAACCGCCCGCACCGCAAACTAAAACCTTCATGTGCGCACCTCCTTTACGCTGTCGCCTCGTACTGGTCTTCGAGAATCTCTACTTCCAGTCGAACCTTTGCGATTGGTTTCCCGTCAAACTCTCTGACCAAGACGTACTTGTCCTCTTCCTCGTCGTCCTCCTTTAGGGTATAACCCTCAGCGACAACAAAACAAAGAACGCTTTCGACCTTCATCATAAGGTCTCCTTTTGGTCTGCTATTTGAGGTGGGTCGTAAAGGAAGGCGTGATGAACGATGCGATCATCGTCTGTGATTTGCAGTACACAGCCTCCAATATCAGGTTGCATTCGGCCGTACAAACGAAGGTAAACTTTGTTGGGTACCCACGCGCACCAACAAGGTACATGGAGCATGTATTGTTTGTTTTGTTCCATGTACAAATAAAAGTGTCTGTGCGCTTTCACAATCACATGTATAGGTGGAATTTTTCCTGTTCCAATTGCGGCGTTCACAAACAGATTCTCTCTATCGAGGGACGTTGCGCGGTAGATGACCCCGCCACCCGTTCCGTGGAGAATGAGGAAAACCTTCTGTGAGGGCTTAAACTGACACACAGATACCAACCCCTTCCACTCGCCTGCCAAAAGTTGTACGACCATATGGTCCGTGCTTATTCCCCCGGGTAA
>QMQO01000125.1 GCA_003650545.1 Candidatus Woesearchaeota archaeon
AAAGATAAAATAAGGCAGATAACGTAGTTTAGAATAGGTGGGATAAATGAGCGTTAGGGTTTGGTCTCCGGAAATTAAAATAACGGTTTACCCGGCAGTTGTAAGGGTTGTTTCAGTAGATATTAGTGCTGATAGAACGTCTATTATGGCTGGGGAATCAGTTAACTTCACAGTAACCGCTAATTTCGAGAAGCCATTGCCTTGGAATGGTGTTGTTGAAATAGGTGTTGCAGTATTCGACGAAGCCGGAAACACTATTGCAGATAAGGGGGAGCCTATTGAGGTTTCAGCCGGAGCCACAAGTGCTAAAGCAAATATTTCACTGGTTTTCAACAATCCTAACGGCTTCACCGTGAAAGGTTGGGCTTCGGAAACCGTTTCTCCAAAGTAAAAAAAGAGTTTATTTTTTCTCTTTTAACTTCTTAGCTGCATAAACTATTGCTGCACCTGAAGCAACCGTTCCAATAACTAACGCTAGCGTTTTAGGTTCGACAACACTTATTTCAGCAAGTGTTTTCAGAACATGTTCTCCCTCGTCAAGCATAGTTGTTATAACATATCTTCCATCACTTGAAGTGTAAACCTCCCCTTTAGGCTCCCCGTTAACGTAAAGAGTTACTTTAGCACCGGCCACCGGTGATCCATCAAGGGTTACCTCGCCGGTTACCTGAAAAGGTGTTTTGGCATATACTTTATCCGGTACCTTGATTGTTATCTTGTAGGGCACGGTTTTCACCCTGCGATTATACTCTGCACCCATAGTTTAAATTGTTTTCCAGAGTAAAAAACTTAAACTTGCATTGCAAATTTTTAAGCGGTGGAAAAATGAAGTGGAACTTTAGAAACCTACTTGCAATATTCATGCAGTCAGCTATACTGCTGTTCTGGAGCCTCCAAGGAATTGGGTTATTGCAGAATGTGCCCGGGGAAATAAATGGTGCGTTAATATCTGCTTTCACGTTAATAACGCAATTCTACTTTAGAAAGAAGCCTAGTGCCGAAGCACCTGAGAATTCGCAAGGAAAATAAAAAGTGAAAAATATTTTTTATTTTGGCAAAATTATTTTCTCCATTGTTTTAGGTGTTCTCCTGCCCTTATGCATCCACTTGTGAGGTATCCACTTACCTGCTTCAACGTAGTCAATCATTATCTTTATTAAGTCCTTGTATGCTTCAACGTATTTTTCATCAAGCCCTAAAATCTCATAGTCTTTATCTATTCTATATGCTTCTTTCGAGTTGAAAAAGTATACTGGTACAAGATATGTTGGATTCCACACATACCATACCGACTGTGAAACAGCCGACTCTAGCGTTGACTCCAGCCACAACCATCCATCGTAGAACCTCGGCTCCGGCCTGTAAATAACCCATCCATGACCGTAGACCTGCCTACTGTACGGGTCAACATAGAATCCCAAGCAAGCGTAGGCTTCAGCATCACGCTTAAACCCAAGAATAGCCGACTCAAGAAGAAACGATGTTCCCTCGCAGTCGGCACCTAAGCTCCAAGCCTCATTCGGCAACTCCCAGAACTCTGGAACATTAAATACCGGGTCGTCCCCCCTATACTTCACCTTAACGTTTACAACGTTCCAGAGCTCCTTGACAACCATGTTGTCTAGTCCAATGATTTTCTCGATTTTCCTAGCGTAGTCTGGGTTCTCGGCGAAGAATTTGCTGAGTCTACCCCAAGCATAAGCGAAAATCTCGTGGGAAGCTAGAGAATTCGGTATGATGAAGTCTGAGAGGTAGAAGTCGCCAAAGTCAATTTCCCTGTTGTTTAAGTGGACTACTCTTTTACGTTTCGCCACGTAGTGCATTTTCCAACACCACACTATATCGGTATCTCCTCTACCTCATACCCCTTAGCCCTAAGCTCCTCTACCTCTTCGGGGTCGAGCTCTACTGGTTCGCTAAACGGAATCTTAATAACCCTACCTTTGCTTGTCCTTATTGTCTTGTATATTCTGTATATTTTAGGTGGCGGAGTGTAATGCGGGAGTGGTGTGTTGTCTTCCACGAACTTCTTCTCTCCAGTTCTAACATTTACAATATAGCCTTTCACGGCGACTTCACCCTGCAGAGAATAAATCTACTACCTGCACCTATTCCTCCTGCTTGTGTTGTTTGTATTCTTATGCTTGTAATGTTCGATACTGTAAAAACTGTTACATCTGTTCCTACAGTCAATCTTACTGCGTCGGGAGTATTCCAGCTCATTAGCCTTAATGTTCTTGCATGTCCAGTAGGATCCCGCATAACCCATATTACAGCAAAGCATTCTGATCCAGCTGGTACGTATGGCCCTCCTGGATTGTTTCCTCTACCGCCTATTATTGATGTTCCATTTGCTTCAATATACTGATTGTAATAGTTAGTATCTGTCATGTTTCCATTGATGTATATGCGACAGCCAGCTCCAGATTCTGTAGGGTTCTTTATATCAGCTAAGATTATGTATGCTCCATCACGGTTAATGTCTAGCCCTGTCCATTCAACGTAGTCGCAATCAGAATCTACTGTTAAATCGCTTATTACCTCGAATAAGTAGGGCTTATCTGGAATGTTACCCCAGAACGGTGAGCTGAATAGATCTGATATCCAGCTCCTGCTGAACGGAGATGCTACTAAGTCGCTGATGTCCCTCGGGAAGTTGCCAGCAATTCTGCTCCAGTCAATGTTCGGGATTCTTG
>QMQO01000126.1 GCA_003650545.1 Candidatus Woesearchaeota archaeon
ACTAACTTTGACTTCTTAATCGAACTTGCACTGCTTCAATCGGGCGTACCAAAGAGTGAGGTAAAAGTAGTAATTACTAAAGATGATTATAAACAATTTAATGCCCCTAACGAGCTATTTAAAAAAGGCATCAAAGTGATATATAAGATACATGGTTCTATGAAAAATATAATAACCGGCGAATCTACAAGAGATGATTTAATTGCCACATTTAAAGCAATCGGTTCTTGTAAGGAAGGCGAGACTATATTTCAAATCGAACCGTTCAAACGTCCTTTGTTCGAGAACATATTTAAAGACCGTACTTTAATTGTAATGGGATATTCCGGAAGTAACGATTTCGATATGGTTCCGACTCTGAAAATTTTAAAGGACATAAAACAAATTATTTGGCTTAACCACAGAAAAGAGGATAATGAAACAGAAATTATAACCGAAATTACCCCAGCGAAATTAAAGCCAAAAAATAAAATTGAACAACTCCTTGTTGAAATTAAGCGTAGGGGATATGTCAAGCGTATATTCATAGTAAATGGCAATATAACAAGAATAACTGAATCTCTTATGGATACTATGCCCAAGGTTTCAGATACACCGTTTTCCCAGAGTGTTTCTGAATGGTTTGAAAAAGAAATCCCAGCACCTAATAAATTCATTCAGTATCTGATTCCATATAGGATTTATGAAGGATTTTCAATGTTTGACGATGCGGAATTTTGTATAAAAACGATATTAAATTTAGCTGAGGTTATGGGGAATGATCATTGGAAAGCCATTGCTTTGAGCAACATGGGGTGTTTCCTTGATAAGAAAAGAGATCTAGATGGAGCATTGGAGCAGTTTGAAGCTTCTTTAGCGATTTGTGAGCAATTAGGCGCTCTCCGGGGGAAAGCCACTGCCTTGAACAACATTGGGGTTTTATTGTGTAGAAAAGGTGATTTGGACAAGGCATTGGAGAGGTACAAGGCAATTCTGGCGATTGCCGAACAGTTAGGTGATCTTCGGATGAAAGTTACAGCCTTGAAGAACATTGGATCAATACTCAAAGAAAAAGGTGATCTATATGGTGCACTGGAGCGGTATAAGGCAGCTCTGGCGGTAGCCGAGCAATTGGGCGACCTTCAGGAGAAAATCTTATGTTTGCTCGATATAGGTGTTTTATTTGAAAGAAAGGGCGATTTAGATAGCGCACTGGAGCGGTATGAGGCAGCTCTGGCGCTTGCTGAGCAATTGAGCTACCTCCGAGGGAAAGCTAATGCCTTGAACAATATTGGATCAGTACTCAAGGAAAAAGGCGATTTAGATAGTGCTTTGGAGCAGTGTAAGGCAGCACTGGCGCTTTTAGAACAATTGGGCGATCTTCGGGAAAAAATCACATGCTTGATCAATATAGGTGTTTTGTTTGAAAGGAAAGGCGATTTAGACAACGCACTGGAGTGGGCTAAGGCAGCATTAGTGGTAGCCGAGCAATTGGGCGATCTTCGGGAAAAAATCACATGCTTAAATTATATTGGATTGATACTTGAAAAAAAAGGCGATATGGATGGTGCATTGAAGCGATTTAAGGTGGTTCTTGCGATTTATGAGCAATTGGGTGACCTTCGGGAGAAAGCTATGCGCTTGAACTATATTGGAACGATATTCGAAAGAAAAGGCGATCTAGATAATGCATTGGAACAATTTGAGGCGGCTTTGGCAATTGCCGAGCAATTGGGCGACCTTCAAGTGAAAGCTGTTGCTTTGAATAATATTGGGAATTTGTTAGAAGAAAAAGGCGATCTAGATAGTGCGCTAGAGCAGTTTGAGGTGGCTTTGGCGATTGCCGAGCAATTGGGCGACCTTTGAGGGAAAGCTACACGGTTGAACAACATCGGATCGATACTCGAAAAAAAAGGCGATTTGGGCAGCGCAATGGAGCGATATATGATGGCTCTGGCGATTGATAAGCAATTAGGCGACCTTCGAGGGAAAGCTACACGGTTGAACAACATCGGATCGATACTCGAAAAAAAAGGCGATCTAGATGGAGCATTGGAAAAATTAAGAATGGCACTTACGATCTACGAGCAATTAGGAGATCTTCCAGGGAAAGCCAGGAGCTCTAACAATATAGGTGTCATATTTGAAAAAAAGGGGAACTTAGATAGCGCATTGGAACACTTTAAGGTAGCACTTACGATAAACGAGCAATTAGGCGACCTTAGGGAGAAAGCTTCTGCCCTAAACAACATCGGATCGATACTCGAAAAAAAAGGCGATCTAGATGGTGCATTGAAGCGGTATGAGGCAGCTCTGGCGATTGATAAGCAATTGGACGATCTTCGGGGCCAATCCATACGCTTGAACAACATCGGATCGATACTCGAAAAAAAAGGCGATCTAGATGGTGCATTGAAACGGTGTGAGGCAGCTCTGGCGATCGATGAACAATTAGGCAATCTTCTAGGGAAATCTATACGTTTAAACAACATCGGGGTGTTACTTTATAGAAAAAATGATTTGGACGGCGCACTTAAAAAATTAGAAAAAGCTTGGAATATCTTAATAAGAATTGGATTAAATCAATCGCAAAACGCTAAATATACTAAGAGAAGTATCGAGTATATTAAAAAATTACTTGAATAAGAGCAGTTTTTTTTATCATATATGCATTCAAATTTCCTTATTGTCTGCCAATTATTTAAACC
>QMQO01000127.1 GCA_003650545.1 Candidatus Woesearchaeota archaeon
CTGTAGAGGACATTACAGTCCAGATAGCGCTTCCGCAGGAGAAAAGGGTTCAGCGGGTCGTAGCTCTGTCGCCTGATTTGGAGAAGGAAGTCGAGTTAAAGTTTGAAGTCGCTTCGGACATTTTGAAATTTACCGTTCCCCAACTGAAGACTTATACCGTGGTCGCAGTGAAGTTTGAAGGGTACCGGCGGTCTCAAGACGCTGGAGAGGAGGCGCAGCCTTGTAAGGAGACCACGCGACTTCAACAGGGCGACAGGCAAGAAAAGACTGTCGGTGATCTGCTGACCGAGGCGGTTTGAATAAAATCTATCTTGTGGAGGATAGGAATTTATAAGGCGGTAGAAAACATGAGAGAAAATGAGGAGAACAGTGAGATGACACATCCGTATCTCAAGGGATACCAGCAGGAGATAGCAAAGATTCAAGAGGCCTATCCAGCGGTTGTAGAAGTCCCTCAATGGCTGAAGACGGGGAAGATACGCGATGCCTGGATCTATGGCGGCCCCTTTTGCGGAAGATGCTGGAACTTGAGGAGCACATTCCCGGACTCTGGTATGGACCAGAGCTTCCGCCAGAAGAGAGGATCTACGACCTTACCCTGTCTCCAGATTTTGCAGGGAGGATGGAGTTGAAGTATGAATTGCTTCAGAGCGATCAAAACAAGGAAGTAAAATTCATCCTTCCAGTGCTGAAGGTCTACGCTTTGGTGGTAGTTGAACTTGTAGGCTACTGATAGATACTGTCTGAGGACCTGGTTGGGTAAAAGGAATGAAAAAACGTAAATCGTGAAACGTGAAAGGAAGATGACAGATGACTTCGAGAGAAAGAATCTACAGCACAATAAAACATCGTGCCCCTGATAGAGTGCCAATTGACCTCGGGGCTATGCGATCTACCGGGATAATGGCTATCGCCTATAATAGGCTGAAAGAACGGCTGGGGCTTGGCAGGCTTGCCACCAGGATGTACGATTTAGTCCAACAGTTGGCCTATCCTGACAGCCAGGTTCTTGACCGATTCCAAATTGATGCGGTGGATCTGGGCAATCTTCTGAACCAGGACGTATCTCTGTGGAAGAACTGGAGACTTCCCGATGGCAGTGATTGCAAGGTTCCAAACTGGTTCGATCCGAGCTACAACAAGGAGAAAAACAGGCTTGAGCTGCTTGATTCTGAAGGCGATCTTATAGGTGTCATGCCGAACGGATGCCTCTATTTTGAGCAATCGTGCTACCCCTTGGCCGACGGCAATATTCCAGCAACAACGGAAGAGCTGCGAAAGCAGATGGCCAAGGTAATCTGGGCATACCTGCCGTGTCCGCCGTGGGATAAAGCTCAGGATGAGAATTACTGGGAATGGCTAAGCAAGGCGGCAGCCCGGGCAAAGGCATCCACGGACAGGGCTATCATGATGGGATTTGGAGGGAATCTGCTCGAGTGGGGCCAAATGCTCTGCTCGAACGAAAACTTCCTGATGATGCTGGCAGCCGAGCCAAACAAGGCAGAGCGGCTTCTCGATATGCTGACTGAAATCCATCTGGAGAATCTGGAACAAGTAATCCGGGCGGTGGGCAATTCGGTGGACATCCTTCAGATGGGGGATGACCTGGGCATGCAGACGGGGATGCAGATCTCGCCAGAGATGTATCGTCGTTTCTTTAAACCCAGACACAAAAGGATCTATCGCTACGTCAAAGACAACTCTGAAATGTTTGTGTTTCTGCATAGTTGCGGAAGCATCGCGCCTGTGATTGGTGATCTCATAGACATAGGGGTGGATATTCTCAACCCGGTCCAGACATCGGCTGCGGGTATGGACCCGAAGAGATTGAAGAATGAATTTGGTCGGTACGTCACCTTCTGGGGCGGTGGCTGTGAAACTCAGGGAGTTCTCTGCAACGGTACCCCACAGGATGTGGAACAACATGTCAAAGAGCGGATAGATATCCTTGCCCCTGGCGGCGGTTTCGTATTCAATCAGGTTCACAATATTATGGCAGATGTTCCACCAGAGAATGTTATTGCTATGCTGGATGCTGTTTTGAAATATGGAGAATATTAATCCGGCTTTTTCATTTAGGAGAAGCTTTAAAGAGAAGACGTGAAGCGTGAAACGTGGGGAGTGTCCATTAATCATTGGTTTACACTATTTAGTTACAGAGTCATAGAGAAGGACAGTTGGTGCTGGTAATCTACAATTTGCGGCCGATTACCACTCACCAATAACCTCCGCAAGGAGCGATGAAAAATGAAAATAACTGAGCCCATCAGGTTTCTCTCCTGGGAAGAGATGGAGAGAATCCATACAACTGCCAAACAAATTTTAGAAAAAGTAGGTGTCAAGGTGCTGAGCCATCAGGCACTGGATTACCTGAAAGACTACGGCTGTAAAATAGACAGGGAAAATATGCTGGTACGCTTTCCTGAGGAAGTAGTTGAAATTAGCGTGGCTCGTATGCGAAAACAGTATTCTGATCCGAATAGGCTTCCCCGCAAGATGGCAGTCCGCTATTCCCAGATAAAATTTACCAGTGAACGGTTCTCTGTCCATCCGGATTTCTCGCTCAGTACCGGAGGATTCTGCTGTTTCACCACCGGCATGGATGGGAGAAAACGGGAGGCAGCACTTGCTGATACTCGAGA
>QMQO01000128.1 GCA_003650545.1 Candidatus Woesearchaeota archaeon
CTTAAATTTAATCTTTTTAATTAAGGGTATGAGTTCCTTGATATTTTTTGTTAATTTTTCCTCAATAGGCTTTGGCAGCTCCTGTTTTATGTTTAAGCTTACAGTTGCATTCCCTTCCTTAATATCTGCCTTTATGTCCTTTAAATTTAGTTGCAGCTTTAGCAATGCCATTAGCTTTTCCTCATCATCTTTTATTATCTTGTTAATCTTGAAGTCATAAACCAGTTCCTTCCCTGCAAGAGGATGATTAAAGTCTACTAAAGTGCGGCCTCCACTAACAGTTCTTATCATGCCAATCATGCCATCTATATTCACCTGCAGTCCAGGCATTGGGTTAATCTTCTGCTTTATGAACTTGCTTGTAGCGACGAGCTGTATTAATTTTGCATTCTTTTTTCCAAAACCCTGCTCAGGGCTTAGCTCGATATGATACTTTTTTCCTGGTTCCTTTCCTTCAAGCTCTTCATCTAATCCTTTGATTACATGGCCTTGGCCGATGCAGATTATTATTGGGCCGTAAGATGCCTTTGCATCGTGGATATTGTTTTCCTTTGCCTCTTTCTCACTGGTTGTATCAAAAACAATATCCATGTCTTTTATTTTTCCAGTATATTCAAGCTCTACAAAATCTCCTTTTTTCATCAATTTAATCCCTCATTAACAGAAGAAACACTCTGAGAGTATTTATCATATTTATAAATTTATCGAATTTTTTCAATAATTTTGTCAACAACCTCTTTTATTGTAAGGTTTGTTGTGTCAATAACATAATCATAATTTTTTTTGTCAAAAATATTTAAATTATAATATTTTCTGTAGCTTACCTTATCAGATTCAAGCCTCATTCTTATTTTTTCAATTGCCTCATTCAAATCCTTGTATTTCTCATCATTTCTGCTGTGATTAAGCACTCTCTCAGCACCTATTTTTGGGTCAACATCAAGAAAGATTTTTATTGATTTAGGTATAAAATGAAATGAGGTTCTGCCGACCATAACAAAATTATCTTCTGTCTTGCCTTTTTTCTCTGCAAACTTGTCCGGCTCTAAATCTGTTGAAGGATCTTTTTCCCCTAATTTATTTAACTCTTCTAAACTAATTCCTCTTTTCCTAGCCATTTCTCTTCTCAAATCACCAATGCAGTAATACTTAAACCCAAGTTTTTTTGCAACAAGAATTCCAACACTGCTTTTTCCAGACCCAACTGTGCCAGAGATTGTGATTATCATTCTTTTAAAGCTTATCTTTTAATAGTATTTCAACAACAGCTGCAAATGCAGGCCTTGTAATAAACACACCGACTGAAATTCCTATAATGGTTGTTATTGCAAATCCCTTTAATAAACCTGCTCCTGCCCTCATTAATGGAAGCATTGCAACAAATGTTGTGAAATAAGCTGCCATTATAATAAAGAATGCATTCTTAATCCTCTGTTTCCAGTTAAAGAATAACTGCTGTTCCTTTCTCAGTAATTCATCAGATACAACAATCAGCTGGTCAACTCCAGTACCAACAACTATTATTATTCCTGCTATTGCTGCAATATCAATATTCCAGCCAATTAATGCAGCAACACCTAAAATAATTATAACTTCTCCTATAAGGTTTATTATCATTGGAAGTGATACCTCTATCCTCTTATATCTTAAGAACACAATTAATGATACTCCCAATACTGCAAGAAATCCAATAAAAAATGCATTTTTAACAAATTTTTCTCCAAGAGCTGGTGAGATGGCATCTGTCTTGACAACATCGAGCTTAACAGGCAATGAACCAGTAATAAGTATTGTCTGAAGGTTCTTCATGTTTTTTAGTGCGTTGAATGATGCCTCCTGCTCTGTTGTTCCAAGTCCTGGACCAGATATCTGGATGTCTGTTATAGCACGCCCTTTTAGCTCAGAGCCTATGTTTAAGGAATCAACATGCTGATTATCTAGATAGAGATCAAGTGTTTCATTAAGGTAATCCTGATTGCCTTCTGTTACAATATCTAAATTTTTTGTAAGTTCTGCCTGTTTTTGAGCTGCTTCTGGACTTAATGAAATAGAAAACCTAAATCTACAAGACCATTGGCCATTGCTTTGGCCATATGAGTTAGGATCAATTCCTGAACAGTCAGCGCTTCTGCAAATATAAGTTATATCATTTCCCCCTTTAAAAACAACCTCCTTCCCTATTTTTGCCTCAAACTTTCCCTGCTTTGCAACCAATTCCCTAACCTCTTCTTCATTAGCGCCAGCTACCTCAATAAGGATATATTGATTGCCTGAAAGGTCAGCAGTTGTTCTTACAACAATATCACTAAGGCCGTAAACGTTAAGTCTTTGCTTGATATTAGAGAGAACTAAATCCATATCCTCTACTGATATTTTTTCCTCTGGCTCAAGAAGAACTCTTGTTCCGCCCTGGAGGTCAAGCCCTTTTCTTATATTTGTTGTTGGTGCATTATAAACCCTTATTCCAAGGTCTATTGAATCATTGTAAACCTTGGTTATTGTTTTTGGAACAGTTATAATTTCTGTCTTGTTTATTGTTTTATTGACCTTTGTTCCATTAATTACTATTGTTGCATTAACCTCTTTGGTAACTGTTTTA
>QMQO01000129.1 GCA_003650545.1 Candidatus Woesearchaeota archaeon
CAAAAAAAGCCCTTTCTTGAGGAACATCAAGATAAATTACCTGACATATGGTGGCTTGACTGAGAAACAGATAGAAGCATTCAAGAAAACAGTGAAAAAGACAAGAAAGAAGTTAAAAGAAGAGGCAGCAAAGCAATAAATGCGCAAGCCTTATAAATAAGTACATATGACAAAATAATAACGCAAAAAACTCGCTTATTTTATGTTGATAGAGTTTTTTGTCAATATAAAATAAGAAAGGGTAAGAATACTTTTTCTTAAGGAGATAATATGGAAAATTTCAGAAAATTAGGCATTATTGAGCCTATATTAAAAATAATCAAAGAGCAGGGTTTTAAAGAACCCACAGAGATACAGAAAAAAGCGATACCTTTAGTGCTTGCAGGAGATGATGTTATAGGGGGTTCTGCAACAGGCTCTGGAAAGACCTTGGTTTTTGGGTCAGGAATAATCAAAAAATCAGAAAAAGGGAGAGGAATACAATCTGTAATCTTGACCCCAACAAGAGAGTTAGCGCAGCAGATCAAGAGAGAATTGAGAAAATTCTCAAAACACAAGCCTCTTGAAATCACGGCTGTTTACGGCGGAGTGTCGATCAATCCGCAGATGGATGCGCTAAGGACAGCAGATGTTGTTGTGGGCACTCCTGGAAGGATGCTGGATCACCTGGAAAGGCAGACAATTGACCTGAGCCATGTGAACACCTTGGTCCTGGATGAAGCTGACAGGATGCTTGATATGGGTTTTATAGAAGATGTTGAAAAGATAATCAGCCAGTGCCCGAAAAACAGACAGACCTTGTTATTCTCAGCAACAATACCTCCTGAGATTGCCAAGCTTTCTGAGAATTATATGAAAGATCCAATAAAGGTTTCTGCAGAGGTCTATGTTGATCCAAAAAAACTCAAGCAGATATATTATGATGTCAGGCCCAACTTGAAATTCTCTTTATTGGTCAACCTGTTGAAAAAAGAGCGTTCAGGTTTGGTCATGGTTTTTTGCAACACGAGGAGAAACACAGACTTTGTTGCAAATCACCTGAAACAGCAGGGCATTGAAACACTTGCAATACATGGCGGGCTTACCCAGAAAAAAAGGGATGATGTAATGAAGCATTTTCATTCAAAAAATGTTTATGTCCTCGTGTGCACTGATGTCGCTGCGAGAGGATTAGACATCAAAGGCGTGTCACATATCTATAACTATGACATTCCAAGAGACAGCAAAGAATATGTCCACAGGATAGGCAGGACAGCGAGGGCTGGGAAACAAGGCCGTGTGATAAATCTGCTTGCAGATAGGGATTATGATAATTTCACAAGAGTTTTAAGGGATAATGACGTGGAGATAACAAAAGAGCAGACACCTTACATTGAAAAAGTAAAACTAAAAGAGCTGCCTAAAAAAAGACCATTCTTAAAAAGGAGCCAGAGAGTCAGGAGAGGATGGTCTGATATTCCTAAACATCTAGGCGCAGGACATCATCAGGTCAGGTCTGGGTGGTCTGAAAAACGCAAAAAGCAGAGACCAAGACATGGCCAAACCAGATACAAAAGCAAACAAAAACATAGTTCTTACTAATAATTAACAAAACAATAGAAAGCTTTATAAATAGACAAAAATCTCCATATATAAATGGGGCAATATTTCTATAGACAATAGAGTGTAGAACACAGACAGTCTTTAGATATAGTGCTCTTGTGCCCTGGTAGTGTAGTGGCCTATCACGTAGCCCTGTCGAGGCTACAACCCGGGTTCGACCGTTACAGGGTTGATGCCTGTCACTGAATGTCCCGGCCAGGGCGTTGGGCCGGTAGCTCAGCCTGGTAGAGCACTTGACTTTTAATCAAGTGGTCGCGAGTTCGAATAAACCGGAAGAGGTTAAGAAAGTCTCGTCCGGCCCATTTATGCTGAGGAGAAATCAATGAAGTTCAAAGTTAGCCAACACATCTTAGTCCCTAAGCATTCCAAGGTAAATGAGAAAGAGAAGAAAAAACTGTTAGAGAGATACAATATCACTTTAAAAGAATTGCCAAAGATACATAAAAATGATCCTGCCATCAGTGAGCTTGGTATAAAGAAAGGCGATGTCATAAAGATAACCAGAAAAAGCAGATCTGCTGGAGAGGCAATATTTTATAGGGTTGTAATCTAGAATGGAAAACCAAGAAAAGATATTGATTGAGAATTTTTTCAAAGAGAATTCTATTGTAATGTCAAATATAGAATCATTCAACAACTTTATAGATGAAGAACTGAACAATATTATTGAGGAGAACAAAGAGGTTGTTCCCACTATCATCCCTCCTAACATGGAAAGCCTAAAGCTCAGGCTGGACAAGATATGGGTAACAAAGCCGGAAATCACAGAAGCAGACGGAAGCAAAAGAAACATATTCCCTGTAGAAGCAAGATTAAGGAAGGTGACTTATGCTGCTCCAATATTTATCGAGATAAGCTCTCATGTTGATGGTGTGCAGAAAGAGACATTCACAACCCAGATTGGCTCACTGCCGATCATGCTGAAAAGCAAAAACTGCCTGTTGCACGGGCTGAACAGGGAGGAAC
>QMQO01000130.1 GCA_003650545.1 Candidatus Woesearchaeota archaeon
TGGAGGAGGACTGGTTGGAGGTGGTGAGGTAGGACCAGTGCTTGGTGCTCTACAATGGCTCCTGCACATATTTAAAGTAGTATATGGACCACTAGAACTTTTGTAGCACTGATATGTAGTTTTGTTACAAGTATAACAATAATCATTACCAGGACAAGAAAGAGGTCCAGATGGTTCTACGCAATTATCCTTACAAACACTTAAAGAAGAATACACTCCATTAGAATCTTCATCACATGTCCATGTAGAGGTATTACAGGAATATTTAGTTATTGTGGGAGTAGTGACTCCATTATTACAATCAGCATCAGCTTTACACCCAGTACATCCTTTATTACACCCTTCGCAACGACAAACCTTTGGATATTTGGAAAAAGGGTTATAGCTTTTTCTACAAATACAACACATGCAACAATATTTTTCACACTTTTCCTGGGTGTTATATGAACCGCCCTTTTTATAAACACACTTGCTTGTGCATGTTCCTGCTCCACAACTGCCTGTAGGTTGACAAGCCCAACCTTTTTTTTCATCATCTCCATTGCCTCCTCCATTACCCTCACAATCACACACCTCAGCATCTCCGCAAACCTCAAAATAAGTACCAGCTACTTCGTCCACTATATTATAACAGTACTCTTCTATGTGACATTCTTCTTTTTCACCAGGGGGACAATCCGGACCGGTTACTATGATTCCTGCTAAAGCATTACCTATCATAGAGAATCCAAAAATAAAACAAATTAAAGTAATAAGTATGATATATTTTGATTTTTGTTGCATATTAATATATTAATTTTGATTTATAATTTATATTACTGGTTTTTCTATGTTCCATAAAATAGAATATGATTGTAATATGTTTTCTATGCTAGCAAAGGATTCTTGGGATAGAAGTTCGTTTACAGTTGCGTCTTCTGGAATGAGATATACCTTTACCTGAAATAAATCTGTTTCGGGAACAAAACCATTAATTAAAAGGTTTAATGTTTCATTGTGTAGTCCAAAGAATTTACTACAAAAAATCTCTCCTTCGGAAAACACAATATTATGATTAATATTAAGTTGATCTTTAGGAAGTAGTTGTTCTCTAAAAGGATCTATTAAAGCGGGCTCGGTAATGGTGCAGAGATTAAAAGTATTAGTTTCAGATTGAACAATGGCCATATTCTTCTGAAGTAAATCATAAAGATTTATACTCATACCAATATATTGTCCCCCTAGCAAAGCAGGAATTTTTCTTAGTGAGGCGAAGGCAGGTATATATTGATTCTCAGAATCAATGTCCTCTTTGCTTTGAACAAGAATGCAAAGTATTTCCATTATTTCCTGTTCTTTTATTTCCTCACCAAAACTCTTGCTTATTAATGATGGCGTAATAGATTCTGCTGTAATAATACATTTTTTTTGGAACGAATTTGCCTCTTCTGGAGAAATAGGATAGTTTTGACTAAAAAAAGTTGTTTCCATATAACTAGAATCGTATGAAAAAGTTGTTTCTATATAGCTAGAATCATATGAGATCGGCTCTTGAGATCCTTTTTCTTGATAATACGCTTTCAAGCCAAAAATAGTTACTATCAATAGCACAGAGACCCCAAAAATAATAATAAAATTTCTATTTATATTCATATATTTTGATTCATTAATATATCAACCTTTATGTATTAATTTTAACACTCAAGTAAAGTCTGTCAAGTAAATAAACTCAAATAAAAAGGGGCAGAGTTCTCTCTGTCCCTTTTCTGTTCTCCATCGTCAAAATGGTTTAATAAGGTAATTCTTTTTATTTAATATTTGTAGACGAGGCACAAGTTGATCAGTAAATTTTCCTACATCTGTTTCATGAATTCTCTCCATTTGACTTACAATGAACTCACTAAAGATTTTCTTAAACTGAGTATCAGTATCTTTTGGGATTACAGATTCATTGTCTTTGAATGGAATTTTCCATTTTTCAAAAAACTTTGACTTATCATTTTCAATTTTATACGCCATAATCAGTACTTCCTCTTTTTCGAGAGGAAATGCTGCTATAGCAAATCGCGGATCAGGTATCTCATACTCTTTATCGGCGGTTCCTGATGAATAAACGATTACTAGAACTCTTTTTTTACTATCTCTCTTGTCTAAAAAAGCTAAGCCTGCATACAAAAAAATTACATTACCAGTCGGGGATAATACTTGTACTGGAATATGTCTGCCAGGAGCGTGGATAATCCAACTCCAATATTTACTATCCCAAGGTGGTAACGATTCGTCCCATTTCTTCCAAGATCCAAATGTTGCTTTGGCCGATACAATACCAGTAAAAACAATACCTAACATACACACTAACAAAAGAATTACCAATAACTTTTTCATCACTATTCACCTTCTTTCTTCTAAAATTTTTAATTTTCAAGCTACACATGCTAGTAAAACACCCTAATCATATATCCTTTATCTCTTTTTGTCAAGCCAGAATAAAGAATTTTAATTAATATGATTTTAAGGTATAATGGGGATATAAAATATGAGAATTATTATTAAAA
>QMQO01000131.1 GCA_003650545.1 Candidatus Woesearchaeota archaeon
ATTATCGAGACTTCCCGTGTCACCTTTTTGTTGGATTGTGGTGAGGAGAAGTTCTTCAGACGCTTGAAAGAGGTGGACTTTTTGGTAGTGAGTCACTGTTTTGACGAAGAAACCGAAATCTTCACCGACTCGGGATGGAAGAAATTTCCTGAGCTATCCGCCAACGACAAGGTCGCAACATTGGACGAAGACGATAACCTATATTTCGAAAAGCCAGTCGGCTACATAGAGCAAGACTACAACGGACCGATGTACCGACTGCACGCGGACTACCTTGATATGTGTGTTACCCCGAACCACAGAATTTTTTGTGATGTAGGGGAAGGTTTTCGTTTTTACACTCCAGTGGAGGTTTTTGGTCTCACCAAAAAGTTTTTGACTGAGGATTCCGAGACAATTGTTGATGGGGATGAGTCATGGGTCCCGTACAAGGGGAAGGTGTACTGTGTTGAGCTCCCCAAGTATACGCGGCATTTGCTCTTGGTCAGACGTGAAGGAAGAGTTCATTGGTCTGGTAACAGTCATCCCGACCATGTGGATGGGATCAGGGGCAGGACTTTGCAGCTCCCGGTTCTTGCCTCCCGCAAAGTGATTTCGCAGTTGCGGAAGATTTGTGAGCTCAGAGATCCGCGTCCTGGTTCTCGCTTCGAGTACAAAGACGTTTCGCTCAAGTTGATCCCTTGTTTACATTCAGTCAAAGCTCCTATGTGGGGTTTGGTTCTCAACGAAGAAATTGGAATATTTACTGATATCATTGCGCCTCGCAGGGGTTGGGATGTTCTCAAGAATCTCAAGGTTTACATTGGTGACGGTTCTACACTGAACAGACCCATAATCCGTCGGGACAAGGAAACGGGTGAAATTTACGGGCACACGACGATGCTCACTCAACTGCGGAAGGCCGACTCGTACGGATGGAAGAAAGTGATCTTCACACACTTTGGGAAAGTACCTGTGGAGATGGGTGACGAAAAGCTACAAGAGGCGTTAGGCCAAGACGTTTTGATTGCACGCGACAATCTGACCTTAACCCTCTAAAAGAAAGAACCCGAGCCGAAGGAGGAAAAGGTGCTCGGGCTGACCGCGGTCAAGAAAGGAGGGAGGTATTAAGATGATCTGTCAAAAAGCTTTGGTGATCAAGGAATCCGATAAGCCTTCCTCAGAAGACTTCTTGTGAACCTAAGCCAAGCCAAAGCCCTTCTCGTGAAGAGAGGAGTTAAGGGGAGGGCGCACTTTCTTCCTTGCAAAAATTTCCCAATGTCCCACGCAATTTTTTCGTACAATGCGGCTATTTGCTTTTCTGATAGCTCGGTGTAGTTCTTGTTGTAGAACTTGCGAGAGGCTCCCTGCAAATACTTGTAAAACAGGTTTTGCATTTCGCGATATCTTGATGTCGCCACCACTTCCAACTGCTTGATTTCCTTGGGGGAGATTTCTCCTTTTGACAACATCCTCTTTTTTAGGTTTTCCTGGAGGATTTCAAAGCGCCTGAGGTTGAGATCTAACGTGTCAAACAACCCATGTCCTACCTCGTGTGATAACACTCTTTTTGCTTTGGTTGGATCTGCCCCCAAGGTTCGGTTTAGGTAGATTCTTCTGTACACGTTGTTCCAGGTACCCAACACCCTGTACATGTCACCATCTATCAGGAGAATTTTGTCTTTCCTCCACTTAACTCCCCACACAAAGTACCTCAGCTCTCTCTCATACTTGAGTTTTTTGAACGCGTTCTCCAAAAACCTGTCCTCAAACTTAACCGTACCCTTCCAGTTAAAGGGCTCAACCCTTATGAATCGTCTTTCTCCCTTGATAACTCTGATAACACCAAGTTCGCCTGTTCTGGGGTGAACAACCAGGTCGGAAAACGAGTAAGGAATAGTTTTGCGTGACCTCCTCACACTTTCTTCAACTTTTGTCAGAACAAAGACATTTGTCCCCTTCTTGAGGACGTAAAAACCTTCTTCGATTTCCACCAAGAATGATTTTCCCATGGCTACACTGCTATTGTAACCACGCTTGGTGCCAAGAGAAAGGGAAAATCAGTTTACTGGGAGACTTGGGGGTACTCCTTTGAGCAGTTTCTTTTGCACTCGGGGCAGTAACCCAGGATTTTACACCTGGGGCCAGCTTCGTCGAACACCGCAGGTAGTACCTCTTTGCATTTCTCAAGCATCTTTTCCGCGAGTCTTCTTATTTCCCACTGCGCTCTCTTGCACAACCTTAAGGAGAAAAAGTGTAACAACTCTCTACAGTTCATGGTTACGATGATCTTGGTTGTGGTGGCATTGGGTAAAAGAAATCTAATGTCCTCGTTCGCCTTCTCACCTACTATCCCCCTCTCCGCCAAGATCCTCTTGAGCTCACGACATCCCTTCTTTATCTCACCTATTACTCTTTCGAACTCTTTTGATGCCTCGGGTATTTCAGCTATCACAGGAGGAACCACATACTCGAACTCGGACATATCCACGTATCTTTGGCTCTGTTGAGAGTAGGAAGCAATGCGATGCCTGACCAACTGATGCGA
>QMQO01000132.1 GCA_003650545.1 Candidatus Woesearchaeota archaeon
ACATAGAATTGTTTAACGAAATCTAAAGTCTTTTTCAAAGGATTCCAGAGATCCTCTCTTTTTCTAATAACTGCGAAGTGCATTAATGTTCGTATAGCCTCACACTGCTCCCACCAGCCCTTTCGTCCTTCCAAAATCTTTCCGTCGGGGGTGGCTGGGGAGAATATTCCTCCATCCTTGGGATCATAGCCTATCTCGAGACCATACTCTAGAAGCCGATTTGCATAAGATAAATACTGTTTAGGGAAGCCTCTCTCCACGGCGCTGGAGAGGAGGAAAGCCCATTCAAACGCATGGCCAATATCAATTCTTCCCCCGCGTTCGGCTGGAAGCTCCCTCCATTCATGGGTATATAGTTCAGGCAGCATTCCATCCCGCTTACGTATAAGCCTATTTACGACGAATTCAGCTACAGCCTCCGCATCTCTATAAATATGTTTTAGTCCATCCAGATCGCCTAGGGCGAGGAGGGCCTCAAAGGTATGCATGATAGGATTCTGAGATTTAGTTTCCTCGATCTCCTTGAATTCCCGGCTCATCCTCAACGAGAAGCCTCCATACTTGTCCTTAAAGCGGGTGTTCATGATCCTCCATGTCTCCAAGGCTTGGTTCATTAGGTTCTCATCTCCAGTTACCTTGAATGCATGGGAAAGCCCGAAGATGACGAATGCATGACCATAACTGCTTTTATGGGCGTCAAGAATCTTTCCCTCCTTATTGCAGGACCAGAACCATCCCCCATACTCTTTGTCCTTGAAATTCTCAATTAGAAATTTAGCTCCGGATTCAACGGCATGTAAATATTGCTCTTCGCCCGTGAGCTCATATCCCTTCGCAAAATTATATAGGAGACGTGATTGGGAAACTAATGTTCCATAATTTTTACCTAGAGGATTCCATTTCCTATCCATGTGGGGGAGAAATAATCCTTCCTTCGTGACAGCTCCTTTCACCCAATGTGGCAGAACATCCTTAAGCAAGTGATTTCTAAACCATTCAAAGTCAAATCCCATTTTCCCAGATGACAAAATCAAAGCCTCCAAAGATAATTAAAGACTTCTCTAAAGATAAGAATTTAATTGAGGCGTGCTGAAAGGAGAGGGAAGAATTTATATCCTTATATATAATATTATATACTACAAACAAACCATTCAGAATAGTGGATCGCATGTCTAAAAATGAGGAAATATTACAGGTTTTGAGGGAGATTAAAGCACTTTTAGAACCGAAATCGACTTCTTCACCGCCACCTCCAAAGGGTCTGTGGAATGAGTTCCTAGACTTCATCTCCAAGTATAAGGTTATGGGCATGGCTGTGGCATTTATCCTTGGTTTATATTTGGGCGCTTTAGTTCAGGCGCTTGTAAACGACCTAGTTATGCCGATAATAACGCTAGCGACGCCAGGAGTAGAGTGGGAGCTTTATATGGTTGGACCATTCCGTGTAGGTCACTTTATCGGCACTCTAATAACGTTTCTCCTTGTGGCTTTCGTCGTGTTCCTAATAGTGAAGATGACTAGAAAATTGGGAATAGAATAGCCCTAAATCCCACTTATTCGAAATTCATCCTACTTCCACGATAATCTCTCTACTGTAGAATGGCATATGCTGAATGCTATACTTCTTGAGTAGCGTAGCCTCTTTCATCCATGAATGATCTTCATTCTCATCCTCTTGTCTCAATATCATTGATTAGCAATGGAGTCTTTTAACGGCAGATTAGCTTCGCCAGTCTTTCGCTAGGTTACGTGCTTAGAATCATTCTCACAGCTATGAACACTAGGAGTATTGAGAAAATACGGGAGAGGAGGACGCCTTTAAGCTTCACGGATATTTTGGTGCCTAAATATGAGCCTAGGATAACTGACGGCGTAAGCCATAAACCAATATCATATCTAACTCCCCCCATCACTATGTGGGTGGCTGATCCAGCTAGGGTTGTTATGACAATCATTAGGGCTGATGTAGCTATAGAATTATGTATAGGTATGCCTAAAAGCAAATTCATTATGGGAACCTTCACTACTCCGCCGCCGATGCCAAGCATGGAAGCCGTCATACCTATAAGTAACCCCAGTATCGCCGCTATTACTATTAGCATGTCAACCCATCCGTGGAATTCATTGGACGTAACATGTTTAATTGCTATGTTATGCTAGGAGGATGAATTAAAATCTTATGTGTTTCCATCTAAAAGCTTAAGGCATCTAATTGATTAGTGATCCAAAGCACATTTAGATTCAGCTATCATTTAAAGCTGCTTCTTACATAATTCATTGGCTGAAGTGACGGAAACTTAATTTATTAAGGAGAAGCCTATAATCAGCCTGGTAATGGAAAGTTAGAGGAGACGGATTTACATGAGTTTCTCAGAAGTTTATTTTGTTGACGCCCGCGCCAGAAATTCTAAGGAAAGCTTACTGAATAAGATCGCTCTCCTATTTGATCATTTAGATATCGCTAGTGTGGTTAGAGGTAACAGAGTTGCAATTAAAACTCATGTGGGCGCGCAGCTTTGCACT
>QMQO01000133.1 GCA_003650545.1 Candidatus Woesearchaeota archaeon
CGGACCAATATACGCGGTTGCGGACGCATACAGGGAATGGCGCGATCTAACCGACGAAGAAGTCATGGAAATCTTAGAGGAAATTCGGAAAAGTCGAAAGCGTTGATGCGGGGGGTGGGATTTCTGCTTAAATATATGGGTGGAATTCTTGTGCTTTTATGGGTATAAGCAAGCTTCAAGGTATAATGTTGCGAATAGGAATATGGCCAAGCTACGATAAAGCTCAAGAAACCCGTAGGCTATGGGCTAGTTACATGATCAGATTCCTATCAAAGCGAGAAGCGTTTCAAAAACGGTAAGCGTGAAAAACAAGAATTTCTCATCCCGCTATGGATACTCCACGATTCAATGATGTTAACGACAGCAACTTCAAAGGTCTTTCTTATCACTACTATTACAGTTTAATAAGCCTTAATAAAGGGCATTTATACAAGGTATAAGCAGGTAACATGCAAGATATGTATCGAAATTTTCTATTTAGAATAGGCTCACTAAAAGCAATGAACTGGGGACCTATATCAGAAGCCGATTTGACTTTTGGAGATGTAACACTTTTAGTAGGTCCACAAAATTGTGGAAAAACATACCTCGCACTCCTTACTTCGTTACTACAAGAGCTATTCGAGAGTAGTGTATTACATGTCTCGTTGCCAAATAGTATTGTGGAATGTTTGAAGAATAGCGGATTCAAAGGTTATGTCTCGAGGGATCTTTTGGCAGATTTTATCAAAGATAACATTGATGATATAATAGATTCCATGAAGTCATATGTATCAAAACGAATTTCGTACCCCTTACTAAACAATCTTACTCTCAGGTACTATTCGATTCCAGTTGACGAACTCGTACGCTACGGTGAAGAAGACGCTCTCATCGGGATTACTTTTAAAGATGGGAATGTAACAATTTTACGTCTCAACATTCGTATTGATCGGCGGAAGATTGTGGAAGTGACTCTTGATATTTCTCCAAAAATGATTTTGAGTTGGTTAGAAGCTTTTAACCCAGAAATCACAATTCATGAAAGGGGCTGGAGTCTATCTTTTGCCGAAAGATATAGTTTTACTCCTAGAGGATCCCTATACATTCCTGCTGAGAGAGTTGCTTTATTTCCAATGCTAACAGAGGTAACAAACCTTATCATGAGCATTCTAAGAGAGCTTCAGGAATATGGAATAGGAAGAGTATATAGGATTAGAGAGCCGATCTTTAGATATCTACAAATACTTAATCATGTGCTTCGACGAAGACAATTGAGATGCGAAATTTTAGACTATGGAGAGCTTGTAATATCAGGTGAAAAACTAACATATCATGATTTCGTTAAAGGAGCTGAGATCCCCATTAGTTGTGCTGGTTCCGGCATAATGCAAATTGCTGGAATAATATTACCTGTAAAGTTCTCGAATCCAAGTTTAATTATCGTTGAGGAGCCTGAAATTAATTTACATGCTGATGCTCAATTAAAAGTTTCAGAATACTTAGCAGAACTTTCTAAAAGGGCTCAATTATTAATAACAACTCACAGTCATTATTTGTTAGCAAAGTTAGCAAACTTGTATGCTAAAGGAGAGATTACTAACTTTATGCCTTACTTTATAGACGTAATATCGGGGAAAACGAAAAAATTAGAAGTGTTAAAGGAAACAGGCGAAGTGGAACTTCCTTCAAGTATAAAAGAAGCATTGGATGCCTTAGCAAAAGAATCTATCGAGATTTCAGAAAAAATTTATGGTAGGGAGACCTAAATGTCTGAGAAAAAGCAATTTGACATAATTTATCCTGAAAAAGAATTTGGAAAGGGATGCGATATTGCCGCCGTAAATCAAAAAATAGCTTATCTAGTAGAGTTTAAGAAATGCAACCTTTCTATAGGTGATGCCAAAAAAGCAGCTAGGCAAATTCAGTTCACGGAGGAAAAGTTAATTGTTAACAATAAGATTTCCTATAATGATACTTTAGTAAGGATAGTATTGCATGACGACCGTGGCGGGTGTCGTGTTTATTCTCAAGCTCAAATAGAATTAGAGCGAAGAAAAATTAGGCGCCAGCCACTAAGTTCGGCTCCAAAATTTTTAAGACGCCTATACAACCTCTATAAAAATTGTGTTAAGAATTAACATGAGTATGCAGCATCTTTATTCTGACTTCTTCGGCATGCTTTGCATTCATTTAAGGTCTACCTCAAAGTCTAGCATGTTCCAAGTTAACTATTGGTCGATCATAGCGAATCTTCCAAGAAATACTTATATAACCTGATGAGCTACGAGTTATAAGTCTCTAAATGTTCAGTGCTGAAAAATTCATGGAATTTTGGGGGCGGGATTTTACAAATTCGTAGACCGTGTGTATTGCGTACATCAATAATAACATCGGCTATTAGGAATGAAGGATTAGTAACCTTACTTTTTCTCGGCTGTTATGAGTTTTTCGTATTTTTCGAGGATGAGATAGCGTATCGCCTCACTATTTTTCCTTATGCCGAGAACCTTCTTGATATAACGAAGCTTATCAG